>JAZBNZ010000209.1:0-4291 GCA_036350895.1 Woeseiaceae bacterium | reverse complement strand
CAGGCGGCTACTTCGTAAGGCCCGGCGCTACGACCTGGGGCGGCGGCGACACCGCAGTACCGCGCGAGGCCGTGTGGTTCCTGCGTGAAATGAGTGCCGGCAGCGAAGAGGTCGTGGACAGCTGCCCGCCAGCTTCGTGATTCCCGGCGTCAGCCAGCCTTTTTGCCAGGCTGTTTGCTAACCAGTTTCGTTATGGTCGCCGTCAGCCGGCTTTTTTGCCAGGCTGTTTGGCAACCAGTTTCGTTATGGTCGCCGTCAGCCAGCCTTTTTGCCAGGCTGTTTGCTCACCAGTTTCGTTATGCTTCCCCCGAGCTTCAGGATTTTCTGCAGCGTCGAGGACGGGACGTCCCGCATGTCCTCGTACCAGTCGCTCGTCGTTTCGACGAACTCGAGCATGTTGCGGATGCGTTCGGCGGTGAGCGGGTCGATGTCCTCGTCCGTTTCGACCTCGGCCGCGCAGCGACGCAGCATCGACAGCGTGGGATTGAGCTCGCGCTGCTTGCGCTGCTCGATGATGACCCGGAACAGCTCCCAGACGTCGTGTATGGATTCGAAGTAATCGCGGCGATCGCCGAGCACGTGGGTCATCCGGACGAGCCCGTAGCTCTGCAGTTCGCGAATGCTGGTGCTGACGTTCGAACGGGCGACCGACAGCAGGTCGCAGATCTGGTCCGCCCGCAGGGGCTCGGGAGACAGGTAGAGCAGGGCCTGTATTTGCGCGACCGTGCGGTTGGTGCCCCAGCGGGTGCCCATCTCGCCCCAGTGCAGCACGTACTGCTCGACGGCAGGTGTCATCTTCACGATGCGGCGTCCTTCGTTGATTTCTGATATGACAGAAATTACCGATTCGGGCCGATCGGGTCAATCGCCGGGTGCCGCTCAGGCCGGGTGGGCCGTGACGACGACGCGGTGGGGCCGCGGCCAGCCCTCTACGGTCAGTGCCGGATCCGCCGGGTCGAGCGCATTCCCGAGCGACTCGAAGGTCATCCACTCGGTCGCCCGCTGTTCTTCGGTACTGGTCACGGAGCGGTCGATGACCTCGATGTCGCAGAAGCCCGTTCGCCCCAGCCAGGTCAGGAGTTCGTCGATCGAAGGCAGCAGCCAGACGTTGCGCATCCGCGCGTAGCGGTCTTCGGGCGTGCGGGCGAAAGCCCCGTCGCCGGGCAGGTATAGCGTCTCGAGCACCAGGCGGCCGCCCGGTTTCAGGGTCTGGCGCAGCTCCCGGAGGTGGTCGATCGGCGAGCGGCGGTGGTAGAGCACGCCCATCGAGAAGGTGGTGTCGAAGACTCCGGCGGGCAGCGGCAATTCCTCGAGACGCATCGGCAGCACGATGACGTTCGGGTCGTCGACGAACTGCTGTACCGCGATGAATTGCATGACGAAGAGCAGCGTCGGGTCGATGCCGATCACGGTTGCCGCTCCGAGCTTGCGCATCTCCAGCGCGTAGTAGCCATTGCCGCAGCCGACGTCGAGCACCGACTGGCCGGCGAGAGACGGCAGCGCTGCCCGGATGCGTGCCCACTTCAGGTCGCTGCGCCACTCCGCATCGATGCAGACGCCGCCGAGGGTGAACGGACCTTTCCGCCACGGCGCGAGTTGCAGGAGCGCCTCGCGGGTTGCGGAGGGGTCCTCGCCGGCGGCCGCAAGCGATTCGACGGCGGCCTGCCAGCGGGGAAAGTCGCCATGAGCCCCGACGGCCAGCCGTTCCCGGACGGCCCGCCGGGCCGGCCCGAGCCAGTGTTCGAGGCCCGCGCTCGCGAGCATTCCGTCGAGTTGCTCGATGCGGATCACGGCCTGATAGCGACGATCGAGACGAAATTGAAGTAGCGGAACCATACCGCGATGTTGCCGAAGCCGGCTGACTCGAGGCGTTTGCGATGCGCACTCACCGTCTCGGGGACGAGAACGTTCTCGAGGGCGGCGCGCTTGCGCGCGATTTCGAGGGCGCTGTAGTCATTGCGCCGCTTGTGCTCGTGGTAGAGGTCGGCGAGCAGTGCCTGCATGTGCGGGTCCTCGTCGACGACCTTTTCGCCCAGCACGAGCAGTCCCCCGGGCCGGAGCCCACGGGCGATCCGTGCGAGCAGCGCATCGCGGTCGGCCGGGTCCAGGAACTGCAGGGTGTAGTTGAGGACGACCATCGAGGCGTCTTCGACGGGCGTGTCGCGGATGTCGCCAAGGACCACCTCCACGGGCGGCTCGCCCGGCCGGGCCCGGGTTTCCGCATCGATGATCTCCCGGCAGCGGCTGATCATCGCCTCCGAGTTATCGACGGCGACCAGGCGGGTGCCGGGCACACGGATCGCCTGGCGCATCGCGAGCGTCGCGGCGCCGAGCGAGCAGCCGAGGTCGTAGCAGCGCGAACCAGCTGTGACGTACCGGGACGCCAGCGAGCCGATCGCCTCGAGCGATGCCTCGTACCCCGGGATCGACCGGCGAAGCATGTCCGGGAAGACCTCGGCCACCGCGGCGTTGAACCGAAACGGCTCGCCTTCCCAGGCCTCGCCGGCAAATACGCTGTCTTTTGCCACCTTCGTCGTTCTCCTGGCCGGCACGTTATGGGACAATCCGCGCCCGTATGCTACGCGAACTTCACGACGAACTCGGCATTCCCGCCGATTACGGGGTCAATGTCGGCCTGCCTCGCTTCGAGGAGGCCGTTCGGCTGGTCGATGCCGGTCCGAATCTGATCGGCCGCAAGGTCGAACTGGACCCGGATGCTCATGCCGCGTGGCTGGCGATGGCCGATGCGGCGGCCGCGGACGGTGTGACCCTGCTGCTGGTGTCGGGGTTTCGCTCCTGGGAGTACCAGGCGCGACTTATCCGCAAGAAGCTCAATGCCGGGCAGTCCATCGAGGAGATCCTGACGGTCAACGCGGCGCCCGGTTTCAGCGAGCATCACACCGGGCGCGCCATCGATATCGCCAGTCCCGGCTCCCGGCCGCTGACCGAGGAGTTCGAAAGCTCCGACGGATTCCGCTGGCTGACCCGGAACGCAGCCCGCTTCGGGTTTCGGATGAGTTATCCCAGGGACAATGCCCTCGGCATCATCTACGAACCCTGGCACTGGACCTGGCACCCGGCGTGAGACGGGCGCCGCGGCCCGCCCCCGGGCGGCGGCGGAAAAAATGTTGATATTCCGGGCGCCCGGACCCTATCATTGCGCCCCCGCGGCGGCGGCAACCGTGTCGCGGAGTCGCCGATCGGCGGTTTCGAGAGCCACTTCGGCTCAAAAAGAGGTAAAACGCAAGCGCAGGACTGTTGACAGTCGGGGGTTCCCGGCTAGACAATAGCCGGCTTGCGTCCGCGGAGGGGTACTCAAGCGGTCAACGAGGGCAGACTGTAAATCTGCTGGCTATGCCTACGTAGGTTCGAATCCTACCCCCTCCACCAGCCTCTTTTCGGCATCGGAGGGTCGGCAGAGTTCAGCGCAGGCGCGCACTCGTCGAAGCGGAGCTTTCGTCCTCGAAAACGGTGTGACGGACGATGCTCCTGCCGCGGGACACGAACAGCGGGTTTGGCCGGAGAGGGCCCGACGCGTGAGGGACAAACAGGTATTTTGAATCCGGACGGTTTGATGGACGAGGACTGTCAGGATTCTTGCACGTTCGAAAAAGGCGTGCGGTGCCGCCATGTTGTAGGCAACCGGGCATGAATTGCGGGCAGCCGAGAGATGTCCAGGAGCCGACGGGCTGGCGATCAGGAATCGCCGAGCGACAGACGCGCAGGTGACGAACGAAGGTAACGAAGGCAGCCGAGCTTTGAATTGCGGGTGTAGTTCAATGGGACTCAATCGCTGCGTCGGATTTGCGACAACGAATAGAAGTGGTTTCGGCGTAGCAGGTCTGCCGGGGCTGAACGAAGGCAGCCGAGCTTTGAATTGCGGGTGTAGTTCAATGGTAGAACCTCAGCCTTCCAAGCTGATGATGTGGGTTCGATTCCCATCACCCGCTCCATCGGCCAGGGTGCGAGGAATAACGGACTGACAGCCCACATAGCTCAGGGGTAGAGCACTTCCTTGGTAAGGAAGAGGCCCCGGGTTCAAATCCCGGTGTGGGCTCCACTCGATGCCGGAACTTGCGGCTGACGCGGGCCGCCGGCAACGACAACGTTAAGTGAAGTTTTTTCATTCTGGAAAACTTAAGTAAAGCAGGAACGACCGATGTCTAAAGAGAAGTTTGAACGCACAAAGCCGCACGTGAACGTAGGCACGATTGGACACGTAGACCACGGCAAGACGACTTTGACGGCGGCGCTGACGAAGGTAATGGCGGACAAGCACGGAGGTGCGGTG
>JAZBNZ010000208.1:0-7587 GCA_036350895.1 Woeseiaceae bacterium | reverse complement strand
GGCCGGTGAGGACTGGAATCCGCACAAGATCCAGGGCTGGACGCCCGATTTCATACCCGAGGTGCTCGATCGCGAGATCTTCGACGAACTGCACACCGTAACGGATGTGCGTGCCGTCGAGGTTGCCCGCGAACTGGCAGCGAAGGAGGGTATCTTTACCGGTATTTCCGGCGGCGCAACGCTGGCGACGGCGCTCGACGTCGCCGAGCGGGCAGAGGCCGGGAGCGTGATCCTGTCGATGCTCCCTGATACCGGTGAGCGTTACCTGTCGACCCCGCTATTCGAGGGCGTCAACGAGGGCTCCGACGACGACTGGCTCGCCACGGTCTAGTGGCCGAGCCCGGGCCGCGGGCCAGGGACGGAGCCGGGTCCGCGCCGGGCTGCCATGAGCATCCTAGCCCCCTGATTAGGATGAGATTTTCGCCCTGCTGAGACGTGGCTCACAGCATCCGGGAGAGCGCGCTGGCACTGTGGTCGCTGCATTGTTGGCTGGAGCGCAGCCTTGGTCGCCGAGCGCGAGAACCTCAAAACGCGTCATAACTTCGACAAGGCACGGGCGTTGCTCGCGTCGCTCGTGCCCCGTGCCCAGGTGTTCTGCTTCTACGATACGCACGCAAATTGCGCCTGGAGCAGCGACGGGGCCGACGACTACGAGGTCGACAACTTCGTCGCCGAGCTACCTGAAGACGTGTTCGCCGAAGCCGGCAACGATTACGTCCGCCGCTCCCTGAAGTCGGGTCGTACGCTGTTTATGCTCGCGGTCCCGGGGCCTGCCGATTCGGTACTCGGCTACCTCGTGCTGATCTTCTCGAAGAACGCGGGCAAGTCGTCCTGGTTCAACCCGACGCTGCTGCGGCAGATCGTGTCGCCCGCGCTCGACGTGATCGCCGAGACCATCTCGATGCACGGGGAGGTCGCGGGGCTTTCCGATCACCTCGCGTCGGTCGAGAAAGAGCTGGCCCTCGTCTACGAGGTCGACGAGAAGATTCACGGGACCTCGCGCAGCCACACCGGCCTTGCCCGGCTGGTGGGGCAGAGCGGGCGATTCCTGTCGATCGCTTACAGCGTGCTGCTCATACCGGGCAAGCGGATCCGCATCAGCGCGACGCACTCGTCCTGGAAGAACGTCAATCGCAGGGTCATGGACCGCTACCTCGTCGAGCAGATTCTGCCCAGGCTCGAGGGACGCAATACGCCGGTCGTCTTCGAGATCCCTGCCGTCGAGGGGTCCGATCACGCGCACGAGCAGGGCTACCAGACGCTCGTCTGCCCGCTGATGGACCGGGCGGGCAACGTCGAGGGCGTGCTGGCGCAGCTCGGCCGCGTGAACGGGAAGCCGTTCACGAGCCGGGACCGGCGCTTCATGGCCTTCATCCTGCGCAAGGTCCAGTACGTCATCGAGCGCTCCTTCGACGCGATGACCGGACTCATGAACCGCGACGGCTTCGAGGCCCAGCTCACGGAATCGTGGGAGGACCTCGCCGGGGCGGGTGACCAGCACCATCTGATTTACCTCGACCTGGACAACCTGCAGCTCGTCAACGATACCTTCGGCCGTTCGGCGGGCGACGACGTGATCATGCGCTTCGCCCGCACCGTGGAGGCGGAGTTGCCGAAGAGCGCCGTCCTGTCGCGGTTGACCGGCGACGACTTCTGCATCCTGATGACCCATGCCGATGCCGACGCCGCGCTCGAACTGGCAAAAAAGGTCCATGAATCCTGCGGGTCCCTGCGTTACCTCGAGGGCGACCGCTCGCTGCAGGTGACGATCAGCATCGGCATCGCGGAATGCAACCGCACCCAGGACGGCGTAGCGAAATCGCTCACCAACGCGCGTATCGCCTGCGATGCGGCGAAAGATCACGGGCGCGACCGCATCGAGGTGTTCGACGCGAACGACCAGAGCCTGATCCGTCGCCAGGACGACATGCAGCTCGTCGCCCAGATCCAGAAGGCGATCGACAGGGATACGTTCAGCCTGCTCGCGCAGCCGGTAGCGGCGCTGCGTGACGACGACGGCCGGCCCCGCTTCGAGGTGCTGCTCAGAATGAGCGACAGCGACGGCGAATCGATCAGCTCCGGTTCCCTGTTCTCCGCGGCGGAGCGCTACAACCTGATGCCGCAGATCGACCGCTGGGTCATCTCGACGACGATACGCAAGCTCGCGGCCTACAAGGCGACGATCGAGGGCCAGGCGGCCGTCTTCTCGATCAACCTGTCCGGGCAGTCGCTCAGCGACGACGACATCCTCGAATTCATCGACGATGAACTCGGCGCGAACGACTTCGACCCGCGCTGCATCGGCTTCGAGCTCACCGAGTCGGCGGCCGTCTCCAATCTCGCCAAGGCGCAGCGGCTGATCGACGCGCTCCACGAACGCGGCTGCCTGATCTCGCTCGACGATTTCGGGGCCGGCCTGAGTTCCTTTGCCTACCTGAAGAATTTCCGGGTGAATACGCTCAAGATCGACGGCAGCTTCATCCGCGACATCACCGAGAACCGGATCTCGGAGTCGATGGTCGCGGCGATCACGCAGGTCGCGAAGGTCATGGAACTCGATACCGTCGCCGAGTACGTCGAGTCCGAGCAGTCCCGGGAGCTCGTCGGGGAACTGGGCGTCCATTTCGCCCAGGGCCACGCGGTCGGTATGCCCGAACCGATCGACGAGGTGCTCGAGCGTCTCGGTACGCTGGTCGAGGTATAGATCCCCAATAGATCCCTAGAAGACGCCCGCCTCGAGTCCGGCCGCCATCGTCAGTCCGAGTTCCCGGCACTCCTCGAGACGCGCCTCGTCGAAGTCGCCGGCGATCAAGAGGGGCGGCTGCACTTCCCGCACGTTCAGGCCCGAGAGAATTCTTTGCACGCTCGTGATGGCGCCGGTACCGTCATTGCCGGCCCGCACGAACAGTGCGTAAGGCTTGCCGTCGATGCGGTCGACGACGGCGTAGAAGCTACGGTCCAGGAAGACCTTGAGCGCGCCGCTCATGTAGCCGAAATTCTCGGGCGTACCGAGGATGAAGCCGTCGCACCACAGCAGGTCCTCCGGCGTGCCGGCGAGGGCTTCCCGGACGCGGACGTCGACGCCTTCGACGGCGGGATCGGTGGCGCCGGCGATGACGGCGTCGGCCATCTTCGAGGTCGTGCCGGACTGGCTGTGGTAGACGATCAGGAGTTTCACGCGGCGGCGTCCTCTGCCGGCTGTATTCGAGCCACAGTGTACCGGTAGACTGGCGCGGATGAGCGTCGATCCCGACCTGCTGGACTCCCTGACCACCGGATTGCCGCCGGCGCTCGCCGACGTCGCCACCGCGTGGATCGGTGACTTCGCTGCGAAGCACGACGTCGCCACCCTCGAGCCGCGGCACGTAAGGCTTGCCGCGATCAGCGAGTTCGCCGGCTCGACGATGCTCCGCCAGTGGGATGACCCGGATGCGGCCGGCGTCCGCAGTCTCGAGGTTCCGGACCCGGCCGCCCTCGAGGATTTCGTCGAGCGTGTGGGCGCCAGCGAGGCGCCCCCCGACGCCGTCAAGCAGGAGCTCCGCCTCTACCGGCATCGTGTGCTGACCGCGATTCTCGCACAGGACATGGAGCGCCCGGAGCGGTTTACGGCAACGCTTGAACGCTGGTCGGCGTTTGCCGATGCGATGCTCGACGCCGCTTCGCGTTATGCCGCAAGGCAGACCGAGGCGCGCTTCGGCCGCGTCGTCGGCCGCCAGGGCGAGCCGGTCACGGGCGTCATCCTCGGCATGGGCAAGCTCGGCGGCCGCGAACTCAACTTTTCCTCGGACATCGACCTGATCTTCCTGTACGCCGGTCGCGGCGAAAGTGACGGGCCCAGATGCGTAACGGCCGAGACCTGGTTCACGCGGTTTTCACAACAGGTGGTCCGCCTGCTCGATGATGTCACCGCGGACGGCTTCGTGTTCAGGGTCGATACCCGCCTGAGACCGTTCGGTGACAGCGGCGCGCCGGTCACCAGCCTCGCCGCGCTCGAGACTTACCTGCTGAATCACGGCCGGACCTGGGAGCGCTATGCCTACGTCAAGGCCCGGGCCGTCGGGCCGCCAGTGCCGTGCGCCGTCCGGGACGAGTTGTTCGAGAGACTGATCCGCCCGTTCGTCTATCGGCGCTATCTCGACTACGGGATATTCGAGTCGCTGCGGGACATGCACTCGCGGATTGCCGCCGAGGTCGAGCGACGCGAGCTCCGTCACAACCTGAAGCTCGGCCCGGGCGGCATTCGCGAGATCGAGTTCATCGTGCAGTCGGTGCAGCTCCTGCGCGGCGGTACGCGGCCCGCGTTCCGGGCTACGGCTCTGCTCGAGGTGCTGCCCGAACTGGCGAACGGCCGCCCGCTCAGCGACGAAGAGTGTGCCGAACTCCGCGATGCCTACGTGCTGCTGCGCCGTGCCGAGAATTTCATCCAGGGCATCCGGGATCGGCAGACGCACGACATTCCCTCCGATCCGCTCGATTGCGCCCGGGTGGCGTACGCGATGGGCAGCGGCAGCTGGACCGAGCTCGCCGCCGACATCGAGGCGGCCCGGCAGCGTGTGCGTTGCCAGTTCGAGAGCGTCGCCTTCGGGCCGGAGAAGGAGCGCCCGGTCGCGACTCCGATCGCGAACCTCTGGCAGGACGGAGCGTCAGCGTCCAGCGCGGATACCGGTCTCGACGGAGACGAGGCCGAACAATTCCGTGCTCGCGTCGCCCGGTTCCGGGACGATCCCGACACTCAGAGGGCCGATGCAATTGCGCTGCGCCGCCTCGAGGAACTGATGCCGATCCTGCTCGAACACATCGTCGCGAGCCCGGCACCGACGGCGACGCTCGAACGCGTGCTCCGGATCGTGACCAGCGTGATGCGGCGCAGCGCCTACCTTGCCCTGCTGATCGAGAACCCCGGCGCCGCGGAGCGACTGGTCGATCTGTGCTCGCGAAGCCGCTACATCGCCGATGAGCTGGCACAGTACCCGGTCCTGCTCGACGAGCTGCTCGATGCCCGCGTGCACGGCGAGGGTCTGTCGAAGCCGGAGCTGGAAGCGTCGCTCGCGGCGCATCTCGGGCACGCCGGCTACGACGACGCCGAGGACGCCGTCGAGGCGCTCGCACAGTACCAGCGTGCGACACTGTTCAGGATCGCGGTAGCCGACTTCAACGACCGTCTCGAACTCATGAAGGTGAGCGATGCGCTGACCTTTCTCGCGGAGGTCGTGCTCTCCGCCGCGCTCGATATCGCCTGGCATGAGCTGGTTCTGCGGCACGGCGCGCCGCACTTCAACGTCGACGGCGAGCGCCGGGCGGCCGGCTTCGGCATCGTGGCCTACGGCAAGCTCGGCGGTCTCGAGCTTTCTTACGGCTCCGATCTCGATATCGTCTTCGTCAACGATTCCGAAGGCGGCCGGCAGGAAACGGACGGCCAGCGGCCGCTCGCCAACGCCGTGTTCTTCGTGCGTCTCGCGCGCCGCCTTATCCACTACCTGACGACGCAGACGCGCTCGGGCGTGCTCTACGAAATCGACACGCGGCTCCGGCCGAGCGGCAGGAAGGGCCTCCTGGTGACGACGCTCGACGCATTCGCTCGCTACCAGTCCGAGGATGCGTGGACATGGGAGCACCAGGCACTGCTGCGGGCGCGCGCGGTGGCGGGGAGCCCGGCGGTCGCCGAGCGTTTCGCGGCGATTCGCGCTGCCACGCTGTCGACGGCGATCCGGCGCGATACCCTCAGGGACGACGTCATCAACATGCGTCGGAAGATGCGTGCCGAACTCGATCGCAGTACGGACGCGAGCTTCGATCTCAAGCACGGGGCGGGCGGCCTGGGCGATATCGAGTTCCTCGTCCAGTACCTGGTCCTGGCCAACGCGGACCGCTACGCGGCGCTGATCGAATACAGCGACAATATTCGTCAGCTCGACGCGCTCCGCGACACGGCGATCCTGGATACGCGGGACGCAACGGCGCTGCAGGACGCCTACCGTGCCTATCGCCGGCGCCAGCACCATCTGACGCTCGACGACAGGCCGCCGCTCGTGAGCGCCGCTGAATTCGCCGCAGAGGCCGCGGCCGTGCGGACGCTCTGGCAACGTCATCTCGGCGACTGAGTGCGGTTACGGTGCCGGCTCGAGGGCACGATTAGTGACCGCTATCCGGGGGTTTGCGTATAATTCGCCGCCCGGACCCGTGGCGGCAGAGAGGCCCTTCGTGACATCAAGGAGTGGAAGCATCGATCAGGATTTGATCCCGGCGAATGCCCAGCATCGCTACGAGGTCCGCGCGAAGGATCTCCCGCTGTCCTGCCCGATGCCCGGCATGTACCTCTGGAATTCGCACCCGAAGGTCTACCTGCCCATCGAGGCGACCGGCGAAGCCAAGTGCCCGTACTGCGGCGCACAGTATTTCCTGGTCGATGAATCGCAGTAGATCGCAGTAGGAGTTGCCAATGCTGATCGTTACCGGCGGAGCCGGCTTTATTGGAAGTAACCTCGTCAAGATGCTGATCGAGAGGGGCTACGACGATGTCGTCGTCGTCGACGATCTCGTCGACGGCCACAAGTTCGTCAATATCAGCGACCTGCCGATCGCCGATTATCTCGACAAGGACGAGTTCCTCGAGCGCCTCGCCGAGCCGCGTTTCGCGCGCGGGCTTAAAGCCGTTTTCCACCAGGGCGCCTGCTCGACGACGACCGAGTGGGACGGCCGTTACATGATGCAGAACAACTACGGCTACTCGCAGACGCTGTTGCACCATTGTCTCGAACACAACGTGCAGTACATCTATGCCTCGTCGGCTGCCGTCTACGGGGCGTCGGAGACGTTCACCGAGGAGCCTCGGAACGAGAGGCCGCTCAACGTCTACGGCTACTCGAAGCTGCAGTTCGACCGCTATGTCCGCCGCGTCGTGGCCGAGCCGTCGAGCCAGGTCGTCGGCCTGCGCTATTTCAACGTCTACGGTCCTCGCGAGCAGCACAAGGGCGGCATGGCGAGCGTCGCTTTCCACTTCAACAACCAGCTTCTCGCCGACGGCGAGGTTCGCCTGTTCGAAGGCTCGGACGGCTACGGTGACGGCGAGCAGCAGCGCGACTTCGTCTACGTCGACGACGTCTGCGACGTCAATCTCTGGTTCCTCGAACACCCGGATGCGTCGGGTATCTTCAACACCGGCACGGGCCGCGCGCAGACGTTCAACGACGTGGCCAACGCGGTGATCGGCTATCACGGTCGCGGCGCGATTCGCTACATACCGTTCCCGGAGCAGTTGAAAGGTGCCTACCAGAGCTACACCGAGGCGGATCTCTCGGCACTGCGCGCATGCGGCTGCGACGTCGAGTTCCGGCCGGTCGAGGCCGGCGTTCCGGCGTATCTCGAGTTTCTTGCCGAACGGCAGGACTGACGCGGCCCGGTCGTGACACGCGCCAGCGACGCCGACAGCGTGCTCGTCGTCGGGCCGTCCTGGGTCGGCGACATGGTGATGGCGCAGTCCCTGTTCAAGCTGCTGAAGCGGCGCCGGCCTTCGTGTGCGATCGACGTCCTGGCGCCCGGCTGGTCGCTGCCGATCGTCGCGCGCATGCCGGAGGTTCGTGCCGGTAT
>JAZBNZ010000207.1:0-2643 GCA_036350895.1 Woeseiaceae bacterium | reverse complement strand
TTCATCATTGGCGTGATCGTGGCGCGGTTTCGGGTGGGGCGTAGAGCGCGCGGCGCGACAGATCACCGTGGTCGCGGCCTGAAGAGCCGCTCCTACAGCAGAAGCGTTCAGCTTTGTCGAATCGTGGACTGTAGGAGCGGCTCTTCAAGCCGCGACCACGAAAATCCTTCCGCAAACGAGTTCAGCGCAGGACCCGGCTAACGGCCCCTGCGGCACACAACGCGCCGTTCAAACCCATCCCAACGAACAACCCGCGTCCTCACCCCAGCATCTCGTCAATCCCCAGATTCGCCAGCCGGTCGGCCTCCTCGTTGCCGTCGTGGCCCGAATGGCCCTTCACCCACACCCAGCGGATCTCGTGCCTCGCGGCCTCCTCGTCCAGCGCCTGCCACAGGTCCTGGTTCTTGACCGGCTTCTTCGCGGCGGTCTTCCAGCCGCGCTTCTTCCAGTTCGCAAGCCAGCTCGTGATGCCGTCCATTACGTACCTGGAATCGGTGTAGAGCACGACCTCGCTGGGCCGCTTCAGCGCCTTCAGCCCCTCGATGGCCGCCGTCAGCTCCATGCGATTGTTGGTCGTGTCGTGCTCGCCGCCGTGCAGCGTCTTTTCGTGGCGGCCGGCCTTCAGCAGCACGCCCCAGCCGCCCGGGCCCGGGTTACCGCGGCAGGCGCCGTCGGTGTAGATCTCAATCGGCGAACTCAAGGGAATACGATCAAGGGAATAAAATCAGGAGTTGTCGTCCAGGCGGATGCGCGTGACGTTCGAGACCCGCGTCGACGACGGCTCCAGGCCCGCGACCAGCTTCGGCTTGGCCTTCCAGGCCGGGCGCACCGGGGTCAGGGTGCTGACCCGCTTCTGCGCGGTGATCATGTAGCAGGCGGACAGCTCCGGCCAGAACTTCTGGCCGCGGCTCTCCCAGCGGCTCGAGGCCCGGCCGCGATTGCCGGGAATGGGCCAGCGGAAGAAATAGCCGCTCATGCCGTGGATGCGCATGTCGAGCAGTTTGAGCCAGTCGCGCAGGCGCCGGTCTGAGACCAGGTGCTCGGCGCCGGGTGGCAGCTTCCCGCCCGGGATCAGGCGCCTGAGGCCCCAGAGGCCACCGGGGCGGAAGCCCAGGATCACCAGGTGCCCGTGGGCATGCAGGACGCGGTCGACCTCGCGCAGCATCGCGTGCGGCCGGTCCGAGAACTCGAGCGTATGCGGCAGCAGCACACAGTCGACGGACTCGCTCTCGACCGGCAGCCGCCAGGGCTGGCCGATCACGGTCGGTACCGGCTCGTGCGGCTGATCGGCGATCAGGAGCTGCCGCTGGGTCCGGGCTGCCGTCAGGAAGGTCTCCGGCGGCCCCCAGGCACCGACCTGCAGGCTGAGCTCGCCGAAAATCCCCTCGAAGACGTCCTCGACCAGGCGTTCCTCGAGCGCGAGCAACGAGCTGCCGAAGGGCTGCTCGAGCCAACTGTTAACTGCGTCAGGAAATCGAAAAGTTTCTGCCATGCGTCGAGTCTGCAGCGCCTCGCGTGTGAAATCGATACTTGCGCTCCCCCGTTCCGTCAGTAGGATACGGCGGATGCCTAATACACCTACTCGATTATTCCAGAAAAATCAGCTGATTGTCGCTGCCGGCATCACTTTTCTGGGATTTGCCGCCCACGCGGTCGCTAACCCCTTGACGGCCAACGGCCTGTCGGTCCCCGCGCTCGACACGATCGAAAGCCTGGAGCAGCTCGGCCCGGCCGCAACGCTCGGGCCGATCGAACTCCTGCCACCGGTCGTCGACACGAGCGACCTCGTCAACGTGCTGCGCGAGAATTTCGCGCTCGAGTACGCCGACAATCACCGCATCGAGGCCGAGCGCAACTGGTTTGCCCGCCACCCGGACTACCTGGCGCGCGTGCTCACGCGCTCGCAGCGCTACATGCCGCACATCGTCGCGGAACTCGAGCGCCGCGGCCTGCCGATCGAGCTTGCGCTCCTGCCCATCGTCGAGTCGGCCTACGATCCCTTCGCCTACTCGCATGGCCGCGCCGCCGGGCTCTGGCAGATGATCCCGGGCACGGCCCGCCGCTTCGGCATCAAGCAGAACTGGTGGTACGACGGCCGCCGCGACGTCGTCGACTCGACCCGCGCCGCGCTCGACTACCTCGAATACCTCTACGACCTGCAGGACGGCGACTGGCTGAACGCGATCGCCTCCTACAACTCGGGCGAAGGCAACGTGCTGCGTGCCCGCCGCAAGAACCGCAACGCCGGCAAGCCCGAGGACTTCTGGAACCTGAAGCTGCCGCGCGAGACTTCAATGTACGTGCCGAAGCTGCTCGCGCTCGTCGATATCGTCCGGGACCCGGCCGCGTTCGGCCTCGACCTGCCGGCGGTGCCCAACGAGCCGCAATTCGTCGTCGCCGACATCGGCTCGCAGCTCGACCTGGCGCTGGCCGCCGAGCTCGCGGGCGTCGACGTGGACACGGTCTATGCCTACAACCCGGGCTACAACCGCTGGTCGACGGACCCGCAGGGCCCGCACCGGCTGGTCCTGCCCATCGAGACGAGCGAGACCTTCGCGACCGCGCTGGCCGACGTGCCCGAGAACGAACGGGTTCGCTGGAAGCGTCACAAGGTTCGCCAGGGCGAGGCGATCTCGCAGATCG
>JAZBNZ010000206.1:0-2980 GCA_036350895.1 Woeseiaceae bacterium | reverse complement strand
GGTCACCGACGAGCGCACGTTCGAGGCCGAGGCCACGGTCGCGGAGATTCGTTTCGCGCATCTCGCGGAGTCCGTCGACAGCGTGGATGTCTACCTCGCCCCCGCAGGCACGCCGCCGGCGCTCGGAGAAGAGCGCGGCACGCTGGCCTATGGCGAGATCCTCCCGCCGATAGACGTCGACAGCGGCAGCTACGTCCTGACGGTGACCGCGGCGGGCGATCCCGCGACCGTCATCTTCCAGTCGGGCACGGCCAATTACCTGCCGCAATCGGCGCTCATTCTCGCCATCTTCGACGCGACCGCCGATGAGACCGCGCCGGTCATCACCCGCGGTCTCGCCACTGCCGGCGGGTCGTCATTCACGCTCACCGACACGCGTTTCCCCTCCACGATCCAGTTCGTCCAGGGGTCACGGACACTCGACGCGGTCGACATTTACGACGACGCTGCGCTGACCAGTGCCGTCGTCACCGCACTGCCCTACAAGGGCGCGTCGGAACCGGTCGACATCGTCAATAGCGAGACCACCTACTCCTTCACGCCGGCCGGATCGACCGGCGCCGTCCTGCTCGAGAGCGTGGTCACCCCGATAGGCGGCGCGCGCTACGATCACTACTCGCTCGGGCAGGCGGACGTACTGGGCTCGATCTGGGGGCCACGCGATGCGCAGCCGGTCGAGATCTACCCGACGCTGTCGCTGACCAATGCCCTCGTCAATGAGCAGGTCGTCGACGTCTACGTCGTTGCGCCCGGGACGGACATCGAGAACCGGCCACCACGCTTCACGGCTCTGTACGGCTTCCTCTCCGGACGCCTGCCGCTCGAAGCCGGGACCTACGAGATCATCGTGACCGCGGATGAATCCAAGACACCGCTCGCCTCGATCGAGGTCACGCTCGCGGCGGGTGACGTCGCCCGCTACGCGGCATTCGAGACGGCCGACCCGAACGTCATCGAGCTCCTGCCGGTTCCCTGACGCACTGATCCCGCGGTACAGACAAGTCCCTGCTGGCACGGCGGCACGCGTGGTGCCCGGGTGGTTCGACAGGCCGCGGAAGACTCAGGACGCGATCGCGGCCTCGACGTAGGCGGCCCGGTCGTTCGCCGCCTCGGCGTCGCTGATGGTCTTGGCGTTGTACATCGCCTGGTCGGCCACGCTGATCAGGTGCCAGAGTTCCTCGCCGTGCCGGGGCATCAGCGCAATGCCGACGCTCGCCGTGCAGTGGAGTTCCTCGCCCTTGATGATGTAGGCCTCGGAGGCAGCCGTTACCAGCCGCTCGGCCACCTGCTTGGCGTCGTCGACGGACACGCCCGGCAGCACGATCGAGAACTCGTCGCCGCCGAGGCGCCCCAGGACGTCGCCGGGCCTCAGGCAAAACTCGAGGCGGTGACCGAAGGCTTTCAACAGGGCGTCCCCGGCCTGGTGGCCGAAGCGGTCGTTGATCGATTTGAACTGGTTGAGATCGAGATACAGGACGGCGCCGCGATCGTTGTGGCGGATCGCGTTGCGCGCCGCTTTCTCGAAGCCGCGGCGATTGAGCACACCGGTCAGCGGGTCGTGCAGCGCATCGGCCAGCATCTTGTCCTCGTTGCGCTTGCGCTGCGTGATGTCGATCAGCGTCACCGAGAAATCCTGGGCGACCGGTTCTGCCACGACGCGGAACCAGCTTTCCTCGTCACCGCGCGACATCGACACCTCGAAATTGATCTTGCCGACGACGGGATTGTCACTGTCGAAGTGCTCGATCAGCCGGCGGGGATTAAGCACCGTGAGATCCTCCAGCGAGAGGCCGAGCAGCGTGCCGCGATCGCCGCCGAGAAAACCTTCCGCGGCACGGTTGGCGAAGACGCAGCGGAATCGTCCTCCGGTACTGTCCGGATTCTGCGCGAAGCGGAGAATACCGTTGGAGGAAGTCTCGATCAGGGTGCGGATCTGGTGCTCGCTTTCCGCGAGCTGTGCGAGCGCGCTGCGGCGCTCGGTGACGTCGCGGCAGACGACGACGCTTCCCTGCTCCCGGCCCCGGTTGTCGGTCAACGGTGAAACCGACACTTCGTAGGTGCGATCGGTGTTGAGCCTGAGCGTCTGCGTCAGGTCGAGTTCGCGGGCCTGCTGGAGCACCGCGCTCGCCTCCGGGAAATCGGCCCACAGGCGCTGGCCCAGCAGTTCGCGCTCCGTGCCGCCCAGGAGTTCGGCCGCGCGCCGGTTCACGCAGATGATGCGCTGCTGGTTGTCGAGGACGAAGATCGGGTCGCGGACGTGGTCGAACAGCGTCGGGTAGGCGAGCGGGCTGAATTCGGACACCCGGAGCCTGAGGCTGATGTATGCGTATGCCGGCAGCAGCAGCACGAGGCTCGACGCGAGGACCGGGAAGTCGATCGGGCCGACCCCGAGAAAGGTGTTCGCGACGCTGCCGGCGAACGGCAGCACGGCGCAAAGCGTCAGCGTGATCAGCGGCACCCGGTGCGCCGGAGCGATGTTCGAGATGCGGCCGCCCATGGCGATGAGCGTCAGTCCGAACAGGCCGTAGCTGAAGGGCGCGTGCACGCGGGTGAACCACCAGTGCGACGTCACCGTCGAAAAGACCGCCCCCTCCGGCGTGTCCGCCACGGCCCAGATCAGGTTGTGCATCGGGTTGGTCAGCGCGAGCAGCGTGGTGGCGACCGGTATTGCCGAGAGCACGAGCAGCGTCACGGTCCCCGGTGTGTTCGACGTGAACTGCCGGTACAGCGCGTAGAACGTGACCGGGATGAATCCGCCCGCGAAGAACGAGAGCGTGCGCCCGATGCCGTACATCGTCGGGTCGATCGCGCCGTAGGAGAACGCCGACCCCGCGACGAGGATGCCCAGCAGGAACATGAAAAAGCCGATGATGCTCTGCGGTGACGAACGCGAGACAAAGACCGCGAGCCCGAGGTACACGGTCGCGGCGATGGCAAACACCATCGGCAGGACGGACTCGAGGGCCACGTTCACGGACGC
>JAZBNZ010000205.1:0-17479 GCA_036350895.1 Woeseiaceae bacterium | reverse complement strand
GGCCACGAGATCATCGGCCTCGAGAACGCGGACAGCGCCACGCAGAAGGTGTTCCATGCCGGCACGGCCCTCGACGGCGAGCGGGTA
Source organism: Woeseiaceae bacterium (assembly GCA_036350895.1). Taxonomy (GTDB): domain Bacteria; phylum Pseudomonadota; class Gammaproteobacteria; order Steroidobacterales; family Woeseiaceae; genus UBA1847. The sequence continues at coordinate 17,392 of JAZBNZ010000205.1, read as the reverse complement.
GTGACCGCCGGCGGGCGCGTACTCTGCGTCGTCGGCTTAGGCGACAGTGTCCGCGCTGCCGCCGTCGAGGCTTACGACGCCGTCAACAAAATCTGCTGGGAAGGCGTGTACCTGCGCCGCGACATCGGCCACCGCGCGATCGCGCGCGAAAATGCCTGACGCATGCTGACGACCAACGAGGCGCGCGCGCGCATCCTCGCCGCCGTCCGGCCGCTGCCGGTCGAAACGGTTCCGCTGTCGGCAACGCTCGGCCGCGTTTTGAAAACCGGGGCGATTGCCGAACGCAACCAGCCACCGTTCGACCGCGTCATGATGGACGGCATTGCGCTCAGGTTCTCGGAATACGATGCGCTGGAGCGCAGTTTTCCTATCCAGGGCACGCAAATGGCGGGAGACCCGCCGCTGACGCTCGAGGAAGGCCACTGCATCGAGATCATGACGGGCGCCGCCCTGCCGGAAGGTGCCGATCTCGTGATACCGGTCGAGCAGATCACCGTCAACAACGGGGCAGCCCACGTCCAGGCCAACTACATGGCGGAGCTGCGACAGTTCATCCATGCGCGCGGTTCCGATTACCTCAAGGGCAAGGAATTGCTGCGCCCGGGTACGCGCATCCGGCCGATGGACGTCGCCATCCTGGCGTCCTGCGGCCTCGCGGAAGTCGACGTTGCCGCGCTGCCGGCCGTCACGGTGATCTCGACCGGCGACGAACTGGTCCCGGCCGGAGCATCGATCGAGCCGCAGCAGATACGCATGTCCAACGGCCCTGCCGTGGTCGCGATGCTCGCCGAGCACGGCTATACGAACAGCCGGCACGATCATCTGCCTGACGACAAAGCCGCGCTCACCGACAAGATCGGACGCTACCTCGACGAGTCCGACGTCCTGGTGCTGAGCGGCGGCGTATCCCGCGGCAAGGCCGACTACGTACCGGAGGTCCTCGCCGACCTCGGCGTAAGCGTCGATTTTCACCGCATTGCCCAGCGGCCCGGCAAGCCGATGTGGTTCGGCCTGGGGCCGCGGGGCCAGGCCGTGTTCGCGTTGCCGGGCAATCCCGTCTCGACGCTGGTCTGCTGCCGCCAGTACGTCATCCCGGCGCTCGGCAAGGCGAGCGGCGAATTGCCGCCGCCGCAGAGCTTCGCGAACCTTTCGGAGGACGTCAGCTTCGAGCCGAACCTCACCTGTTTCCTGCCGGTCCGCGTCGTGACCAGCGCGGCCGGCCAGTCCGTTGCCCTGCCCGTCCGTACGAATACCTCGGGCGATTTCGCATCGTTGACCGGCACCGACGGCTACGTCGAACTCGCCATGTCACAGTCACTCTTCAAGGCGGGCACGACGGTGCCGCTGTTTCGCTGGTGAGCCGGCTCGACGCGCCGGCGCTCGATGCACTTTGGCGTAGACTGTCGGTCAGACCCTGAATCCGCTTAACCTCCGGGCCGACCCCGCGACGAGCCGCCATGTCGATTCGCTACGCCGCCTACGGCTCCAACCTGCATCCCGTCCGTCTCGAGGCCCGCCTGCGGGCAGCCGAACTGCTCGGCACCGCCCGTCTCGACGGCTGGTCGCTCGAATTCCACAAGCGCGGCAGGGACGGGTCGGGCAAATGCACGCTGCGGCCCGGTGGCAGCGGTGTCGCTCTCGCCGTGTACTCGCTGAGCCGGCGGGACCTCGCCATTCTCGATGCAATCGAGGGTGTCGGCATGGGCTATCAACGCCGCGTCGTGGATCTGCCACGCTACGGTAGCTGCCACACCTATATCGCGGCAGCGAGCCACGTGGATGAGAGTCTCGCGCCGTTCGACTGGTACCGTGAGCTCGTGATCCTCGGTGCCGAACATCACGCGTTCGAGGCGAGCTACATCGACCGCCTGGCCACGGTTGCCACGACCATCGACCCAGACCAGGATCGCCACGCCGAGCACTGGGAGCTCATCCGGCGCATCGACCCCGCGCGCCGTCCTGCGCTGCAGGGCCCGCCCTAGGGCGAGCGCAGCGCCTCCAGTTCCGCGGCCAGGTTGCCGGCCGCCAGGCTCAGCCGTTCGAGATCCGCGGCGAATTCGAGCTGCAGCGCCCGGTGCACACGGAAGATCGGCAGGAGTTCACCGTCATCGCCGTAGAACGCGTCGGCGCCGGAATACTCGCGCGGCATGACTTCCCGCTCGGTGATCTCGTTGTAGCGACGGTAATTCCCGTGGATGCCGACGTACTCCTCGTAGAACCAGCCGGTCTCCATGCGGAGTTCGGGCGGAATCAGGCGCGTTGCCCCCGAAGCAAGCGCGGCCTCCCACGCCGAATGCGGCGGACTCGGTGAGCCGGGCAGCCGGTAGTAACCGGGGACTGCGCGGATGCCGGCCGCGTGCTTTTCGTCCCACTCCCGAATGCGGTCCTCGATCTGGGCCGCATGCGCGACACCGCGTTCGCGGTAATGGGTCAGCTCGACGATCAGGCCGTCGAGCGTCCGTTCGAAGGCCGCCCGCTCGATCAGGTCCTCGCGATAATTCTCGACGAAGAACGCGAGAGTGATCCCGAAGAAGACGACGAGGAATTCGGCGGTCAGCCCTCTGATCCGGTTCTGGTTCCCTGCCATGACGTGCTCCCGTGGTTGCAAGGCATTGTAACGCGCCACCAGATCGACACATTCATCCACCGGATGCGCAGATTCGGGTGCTGCAATGGATGCTCCGAACGGCTTCGTGGAAAACCTCATGAACAGGACTGCACAACGCGACGTGCTGGTCGCGGCGATTTGCCTCGCTATCGGCATTGCTGCCGCCGGCTACTTCGTCGGCCAGACCCTCTACAACTCGCGGACCGGCGTTAACACGGCGGAGGTCAAGGGTCTCGCCGAACGCCGGGTCCGCGCAGACCTCGCCATCTGGCGCATCCAGTATTCGGTGACCGGCGACGACACGACCGACATGGCCGAACTCTACGCCCGCTCGGAACGTGAGCAACAGGCCATCGTGAAGGCGCTCGCAGCCAGCGGCTTTAGCGACGACGAGATTCGCCCGGGCATTGTCGACTATCGCCGCGTCGAGTACCGCGACAACAGCCAGCGCCTCGTCGAGGCGCGCCGGATCCTCTCGGGAACGATCGAGGTCGAGACCGGGCGCGTCGACCTGGTGGCGCCGGCGCGGGCCCGCCTCAACGAACTCGTGGCTCGCGGCATCGACCTGATGAACAATCCGCCGAGCTACCACTTCACGGGCCTGAACGACATCAAGCCGGAGATGGTCCGCGAGGCAACGACCAACGCCCGAATCGCGGCGGGCGAGTTCGCGAGCAACGCCGGCGTCAGCGTCGGCAGCATCCGCGACGCGCGCCAGGGCAACTTCGTGATCCGTGATGCCGGCAGCGACTACGGGAATACGAACAGGGTCGAGAAAGACGTGCGCGTGGTCACGACGATCACGTTCTATCTCGGCAGCTAGTATCCTCTACAATGGTGGACCGCCATCAGTGGAGTATCCCGTGGAACTCATCGCCCCCGTTGCCATCGGCCTGTTCGTCGTCTTCCTGGTATGGGTACTGCCGGTCCTGCTCATCCTCAACAAACCGGGCGTCAGCGGCAAGGAAAAGGCGATCTGGATTTTTGCCGTGCTCTTCGTCTCGTGGCTGTCGTGGATACTCTTCCTGTTCGTCGCCCCGGTGCTCGAGGACCGGCGTTGAACTTCCGGAGACAGTGATTCCAGGCGGAACCGACAAGCGCGTGGCGAGACCGGTCGGCTTCGGCACCGCATAACAAAACGGGGCCCCGAAGGGCCCCGCCGGCAATGCCGATGTGCTTCGCGGGACTCTAGCGCTTCATCGCCTCGAAGAACTGGGCGTTGGTCTTCGTGTCCTGCAGCTTGTTCAGCAGGAACTCGATCGCCGCGAGTTCGTCCATCGGGTGCAGCACCTTCCGCAGAACCCACAGCTTCTGCAGCTCGTCGGGGTCCGTCAGCAGCTCTTCCTTGCGCGTGCCGGAACGGTTGATGTTGATCGCGGGGAAGACGCGCTTCTCGGCAATCCGGCGATCCAGGTGGATTTCCATGTTGCCGGTGCCCTTGAACTCCTCGTAGATCACCTCGTCCATCTTGGAGCCGGTGTCGATGAGTGCCGTCGCGAGGATCGTCAGGCTGCCGCCTTCCTCGATGTTACGCGCCGCCCCGAAGAAACGCTTCGGGCGATGCAGCGCGTTCGCGTCGACACCGCCGGTCAGGACCTTGCCCGAGGACGGCACGACCGTGTTGTAGGCGCGCGCGAGACGAGTGATGGAATCGAGCAGGATCACGACGTCGCGCTTGTGCTCGACGAGGCGCTTCGCCTTCTCGATCACCATGTCGGCGACCTGCACGTGACGGCTCGCCGGCTCGTCGAAGGTCGACGAGACGACTTCGCCGCGCACGGTGCGCTCCATCTCGGTGACCTCTTCCGGGCGCTCGTCGATCAGGAGCACCATCAGGTCGACGTCCGGATTGTTCGCAACGATGGCCGACGCGATGTTCTGCAGCAGCATCGTCTTACCGGCTTTCGGCGGCGAAACGATCAGGCCGCGCTGGCCCTTGCCAATCGGCGCGATCATGTCGATGATGCGCGCGGTCAGGTCTTCGGTGCTGCCGTTCCCCTGCTCGAGCTTCAGCCGGTCCTTCGGATGCAGCGGCGTCAGGTTCTCGAACAGGACCTTCGAACGGGCGTTCTCCGGTGCGTCGTGATTGATCTGGCCGACCTTCAGCAGCGCGAAATAGCGCTCGCCTTCCTTCGGCGGCCGGATCAGGCCGGAGACCGTGTCGCCGGTGCGGAGCGCGAAGCGACGAATCTGGCTCGGGCTGACGTAGATATCATCCGGTCCGGCAAGATAGGAGCTGTCCGCGGAACGCAGGAAGCCGAAGCCGTCCTGCAGTATCTCGAGCGTGCCCTCGCCGTAGATATCCTCGCCGTTCTTTGCGTGCGCCTTCAGGATCGCGAAGATGATGTCCTGCTTGCGGGAGCGGGCGAGACCTTCGAGGCCCAGGGACTCGCCGAGTTCGACGAGATCGGCCGCGGGCCGCGTCTTCAGCTCGGTGAGGTTCATGACGCTCTTGCTCGCTTCGAGCTGATCCGCCGGGATTACCTCGAGGTTGTCGTCGTCATCGGGATATTCGCTTTGCGGCGTACGGCGCCGACGACGCCGATTGACGTTGCCCTTGCCCTTGTTGCCGGATTTAGGAGCCCGGCTCTTCGTTTGATTACCCAAGTATCCTCTCACAGATTACTATCTAGGAATTCCATAAGCTGGCCTTTCGACATCGCGCCGAGTTTCTGAGCCTGCACTTCCCCATTTTTGAAAAGCATCAGGGTAGGGATGCTCCGAATGCCGAATTTCTGCGGCGTATTCGGGTTTTCGTCGATATTCAGCTTGACGATGTTCAGACGGCCTTCGTATTCGCCGGCGGCCTCGTCGAGCAGCGGCGCGATCATCTTGCAGGGGCCGCACCACTCCGCCCAGAAATCGAGCAGAACGGGTGTATCCGACTGCAGGACGTCCGATTCGAAACTGCCGTCATTGGTGTGCACAATCTTGTCGCTCACCGGTCTCCACCTCCATCCAGAGAGTCAGGTTCTCAAACTTGATCATATGAAGCCGCTCGTCGAAAGTTCCCCCTGACGAACGAGCGCGCTGGAATTTCGGATGACGCTGCCCGAATCTTCAGGCAAACTGTCGCAATCTTAGGCCAGACGCTACCGGGTAGCGATTGGCATCGTTCTGGAATCGATGGATGCGAAACTGGCAGGTGCGACGACTGTCGCGTCGAATTACAGTAATTTGACCGCTTCGCGAGCCATTTTGCAAGTCTAATCCGCAATTTTTTAAGGGTTCACCGCATGACGCAAAGTCATCTGAGCGACCTCAGATTTGACACGCTTTCTCTTCACGAAAGCCTACAGGCCGGCATCCGCGATGCCGGATTCGAATTCTGCACGCCGATCCAGGCGCAGACCTTGCCGATCGCACTGAAGGGCAACGACGTTGCCGGGCAGGCGCAGACCGGCACCGGGAAAACCGCGGCATTCCTGATCGCCGCGTATCAGAAGCTCCTGGCGCAAGAAACGCCCGCGGCGGGCGACGATGACAAGGCGCAGAAACAGCCGCGTATTTTCGCGCTGGCGCCAACCCGTGAGCTCGCCGTGCAGATCGCGAATGACGCCGAGGAACTCGGCAAACACACGGGGCTCGAGATCGGCCTCGCGTTTGGAGGAACCGACTACGAGAAGCAACGCCGGACGCTCCAGGACGGCGTCGACCTCCTGATTGGCACGCCGGGTCGCATCATCGACTATTACAAGCAGGGCGTGTTCAAGCTCGATCAGGTCGAGGTCGCAATCCTCGACGAAGCCGACCGGATGTTCGACCTCGGTTTCATCAAGGACATCCGCTACCTGCTCCGGCGCCTGCCGCCGCCGGACAAGCGCCTGAACCTGCTGTTTTCCGCAACGCTGTCGCACCGGGTGCTGGAGCTGGCTTACGAGCACATGAACGAACCCGAGCTGATCCAGATCGAACCGGACAAGGTGACGGCAGACCGGGTCAGGCAGGCGGTCTTCTTCCCGTCCAACGCGGAAAAACTGCCGCTGTTGATCGGGCTGATCCGCGAGATGGGCCAGGGGCGCATCATGGTCTTCGTCAACATGAAGCGCGATGCCGAACGCGTGGAAGCCTGCCTGAACGCCAACGGCATCCAGGCAAGCGCGATCTCGGGCGACGTTCCGCAGAAGAAGCGCCTGCGCATGCTCAGGGACTTCCAGGCCGGCGAGCTGCAGGTGCTCATCGGCACCGACGTTGCGTCCCGCGGACTGCACATTCCCGATGTGCAGTACGTGATCAACTACGACCTGCCGCAGGATGCTGAGGATTACGTCCACCGGATCGGGCGCACGGCCCGCGCCGGCGCGGCCGGTGACGCCATCAGTTTCGCTTGCGAGTCCTACGCGATGTCCCTGCCCGACATCGAGGATTACATCGGGCACAAGATACCGGTTGCCTCGTTCACCGAGGCGCAGCTCCCCGAGATCACGAAGCCGAAAGGCAGGCCGCCTCGCAAGGGGCCGCCACGGCACAAGTCCGGGGGCGGGGGCGGGGGCGGCCGCGGCAGAGGCGGCGGCGGGCGGCGCTCCTCGCGGCAGCGCAGCGGTTAGCCGGGCGAGTCCCGGTATCCCGGCGGACGGCCGCGCTGCGTTCGCCGCACGGCCTGGCAGACGCGCCTCAGCGGTCCGCGAGGAGCTCGCTCACTCCCTCGACATCGACGAAATCGCTGTCCTGACGGCGCGGCTCGGTCGTGTCCGGCCGGGCAATCGCAACCAGGCCGTCGATACCGTACTGCCGCGCGCTGCGCAGCACCGCGTGGGTGTCGTCGACCATCACCGACGTCTCCGCCCGGAACCCCTCCGCGTCGCGTAGCGCCTGCCAGAACTCCTGGCGCTCCTTGGCAAAACCGAAATCGTGTGACGTGTAGACCGCGTCGAAATACCGGGTGAGCCCGGTGACCTGGTCCTTCAGGGCGAGCGTGTCCGGGTGCGAATTGGTCACCATGATCACGCGGACGTGATGTGCGTGCATCGTTTTCAGGAATTCCTCGGCACGCGGCAGGTAGCCGATGCGATGATTCACCTCCCGGTGCAATTCGAGAATGTCGACACCGAGCGCTTCGCTCCAGTGATCCAGGCAGTACCACTTGAGATCGCCCTGCACGCGCCCGTAGCGGCCGAAAAGCTCCCGGCGAGCTTCGTCGACCGGCAAGCCGTGCTTGCCGGCATAGCGCTCGGGTATCAGCGTCTTCCAGACATAGTTGTCGAAGGCGAGGTCGAGCAGCGTCCCGTCCATGTCGAGCATGAGCGTTTCGCAGTTGTCCAGCACAGACTCGGCGGGGGTTCGTGATGTCATGGCCGCAACCCTTTATACTGCGCGGCCGCAACAGCCACGGATATGCATGGAATGGAACTCGATCATTTGCTGGAGCCCGTAACGGCGCTGGCCAGGACGGCCGGCGATGCGATCCTCGAAGTGTACGCGACGGATTTTGACGTTCAAAGCAAGGACGACGACTCGCCGCTCACGAAAGCCGACCTGGCCGCACACCGGGCCATCATGGATGGCCTCGGCCGGCTGACCCCAGAGATACCGGTGATTTCCGAGGAATCCGGGCTGCCGGCATTCGAGACGCGCCGGCAGTGGCCGGAATACTGGCTCGTGGATCCGCTCGACGGCACCAAGGAATTCGTCAAGCGCAACGGCGAGTTCACCGTCAACATTGCCCTGATTCGGGGCAACCGGCCGGTCATGGGCGTCGTCCACGTGCCCGTCGCCGGCAAGACCTACACGGGCTGCGAGGGCCTGGGCGCTGCGCTCCGCGACGGGGACGCGGCACCGACACCGATCCGGGTCGGCGCGGCGTCGAACGCACCGATCAAGGTCGTCGGCAGCCGTTCACACCGCAGCGCGAGCCTCGACGAGTTCCTCGCCGCGGCGGGCGAGACGGAGATGGTCCCCATGGGCAGCTCGCTCAAGTTCTGCGTCGTCGCCGAGGGCAAGGCGGACATTTACCCGCGACTCGGGCCGACGTCCGAGTGGGACACGGCGGCCGCGCAGGCCGTTGTCGAGCAGGCGGGCGGCCGCGTCATCAAGACCGATGGCGAACCGCTGGACTACAATAACAAGGAAGCGATACTGAACCCCTGGTTCCTGGTCATCGGGCCCGATGATCACGACTGGCTGGCGCTGGTGCCGAACGCTGAGTAGCATGGGGGTCGGGTGCGAGGGCCGGGGTATCGCACCGGCATCGCCCGACGGATAACCGAACGCTACGCATGACCGAGAAAGTCGACACAGAGTCCTTCAAACAGCTCGAGAGGCTGCGCGAACTGCGCGTCAGCCACCGCGATCTCGATTACCTGATCGACCGGCTGCAGCACGACCCCATGGTCGACCAGCTGCGCATACGCCGGCTCAAGAAGCGCAAACTCCTGCTGAAGGACATGATCGCGGCCCTGGAGTCTGAGCTGATCCCCGACCTCGACGCGTGAGCCCGAGTATCCTGTTTGCCTGATTCGTTGACTCTCAGCGCTTTCAGCAGCGCGTCCTGCGAGGCGCCGGCGTGCAGGATTAGCGAGCTACTTCAAGCGACTGCAACACGGCAGGACGGGCTGCCGGGAGCGCCCGCAGGGAAAGCCTGCAAAGCGCTACTGCGGCGTTGCAGGCTTGCTGAGAGTTAACGAATCAGGCAAACAGGACACTAGTCGTCGTCGAGGATCGCGCCGACGTGGACGTCGCCGCGTTCCCGCGCGAGGCGCACCTGCTTCGCCCGCTCCTCGAGCCGCGCACGCCTGTCGGCATCCGTCTCGCCGATACACCGCGGACACGAGACACCCTCGACATAGTCCGGTGACTCGAGGTCGTCTGACGACAGCGGTCTCCGGCACGCATGGCACTGCACGTAGCCGCCCTCGGCCAGGTCACGATCGACGGCGACGCGCGTATCGAAGACGAAGCACTCCCCGTCCCAGCGATTCTGCTCGGGAGGCATGCTGGCAAGATAGTTGAGTATCCCGCCCTCGAGGTGATAGACCTTTTCGAAACCGAGTTCGAGCATCAGGGCAGTCGCCTTCTCGCAGCGGATGCCGCCAGTGCAGAACATCGCGAGCGGCCGCTCGCGAGCGGTGTCGGCCAGTGTCTTCGCAAACTCCGGGAACTCGCGAAAGCTGTCCGTTCCGGGATCGAGGGCACGCGGAAAGCTCCCGACCTCGACCTCGTAATGATTCCGGGTGTCTATCACGAGCACGTCCGGATTTTCGATGAGCTCGTTCCATTCGCCGGGCGGCACGTGGGTCCCGGTACGCCGATGCGGCAGGATGTCGGGACGCCCGAGCGTGACGATCTCCTGCTTGACCTTGACCCGCATGCGGCGGAACGGCGCTTCGACGGCGTCGGTCCAGCGCGCATCGATCGACGTCTCGAGTCCCAGCTTTTGCGCTATGAAAGCGAGCACGGCAGCGAGACCGGCTTCGCTACCCGCAAGCGTGCCGTTGATGCCCTCTTTCGCAACGAGGACGGTGCCCAGCAAGCCCTCCGCCTCACAGCGCGACAGGAGCTCGTCGCGGAAGCCTGCCGGGTCCTCGATATCGAGGAAACGGTAGAACGCGGCAACCCTCATTCTTCGCTCTTCATCTCTTTGTCGACGACGGTCAGTGACAGGATACTGTGCCGAATCTCTTCGCCGAGCACGAGGCGCGCGTCGGCGCCGATATTCTGGATGCTCTCGTCGAACTCGAGCAGCCCGTCCTGGTTCCGGCGGACGACGTTGAGAGTGCTCAGCATCTTGATGAAATCGTGGAACAGGGTCTTGTTGAAGAAGTCCGGTGAGTGCAGTCCGTAGATCATCGAGAGCCGCTCGGCGCTTTGCTGGCACAGCTGCTCGAGCCGCGTCCGCGTCAGCGCACCGGACCCGTTGCGCACCAGGATCGCGATCGCCAGGTAGAATCGCTGCAGCATCGGCACCATCGTGTTGCCGAGCATCAGGAGCTGGTACGCCTTCTCGGACCCGGCCGGCGGCCGGATCAGCATTTTCTTGTTGCGGCTGCGGGTCAGCAGCTCCTGCTCGACGAGCGCCTCGATGGCCTCGCTGGTCACGTCGTCGATATGACGGAAGTCCCACTTGAGACACAGCTCTTTGCGGATAAACGGGTAGATCATGCGTACCAGGCGCTGCAGCTCCGCGTGTTCCAGTTCGCGCCCCTGGATGAAGCAGCTGGCCACCGCGGCCGGAATCGCGAGGAGATGCATGATGTTGTTCCGGAAATACGTCATCCGGACGGCCGTGTCCTCCGTCATGCTCCAGACGTCGCCGGTGGCCAGCGTCGTCCTGTAGATGACGCCCAGCTTCTGGCCGTGCTCGATGATTGCCTCGGGCGATACCTTCGGAATCGTCACCAGCTCGGAGTAGCGGAAGCGCTTCAGCAAGTCGAGACTCAGCCTGAGCTGACGCACCAGTTCGTCGGCGCCGATTTTCTGTTTCGGGGTCGCGAGCAGCACGTAGGCCAGCAGGCTGATCGGCGTGACCGCGGCGGCCGAGTTGATCTCCTGCATGATGCGACCGCCGAGCGCATCGACCACGTCGCCGAGCCACTCGGGCCGCTCGTCGGCATCCTGGTCCGCGTGACGCCAGTCGGGGTGCAGCTCGTCGAGCATCGGCTCGAGCTCGATGGGCCTCGCGAAATTGACGTAGACCTTCCCGTAATGTTCCCGCAGCGAGCGTAGCGACCGGATGAGCCCGAACAACGACTCCTTCTCCTTGGCCGCGCCGCCCAGCTCACTGATGAAGGCGTCGCCTTCGATCAGCCGCTCGTAGCCGAAATACACCGGCACGAAGACGATCGGCCGACGTGGGTCTTTCACGAAGGAGTGCACGGTCATTACCAGCATGCCGCCCTTCGGCTCGAGCAGGCGTCCCGTCCGGCTGCGCCCGCCCTCGATGAAATATTCCATGGAATGGCCACGGCGGATGACCTGGTGGAGGTACGCATCGAAAACCGCGGCGTAAAGCTTGTTGCCCTTGAATGTACGGCGCAGGAAGAACGCACCGCCCCGGCGCAGGATGCTGCCGACGACCGGGAGATTGAGGTTGATGCCGGCGGCGACGTGCGGGATGTGCAGGCCTTCCTCGTAAACGACGTAGCCCAGCAGCAGGTAGTCGAAATGGCTGCGGTGACACGGCACGTAGACGACTTCCTGGCCCTCGGCCACCTCCTGGAGCTGGTCGACGTGGTTGAGCTCGATGCCGTCGTAAATCTGGTGCCAGACGCGCTTCAGCAGGCGCTCGACGATACGGATCGTAGGGTAGGAGATATCGGCGGCGATCTCGAGCGCGTACTCGCGGGCCTTTTTCTCGGCCAGCATACGCGCGTCGCGGTCGTCGCCGGCCTCGGCCTCGATGACGCGCTGCACGCCCGGCGCCCGCAGTACCTGGTTCACGAGCGTGCGCTTGTGCGACAGGTCCGGGCCGACGGTCGCGGTGCGGCGCTGCCGGAGATGCACGCGCAGGATGCGCGAGACCTTCCGGAACAGCACGGCAGGCTCGTCGCCCTCGTTGATCACCGAGCGGAGCGGCAGGGCTTCCGAGTAGCGCAGCAGCGTGTCGCGTCCGACGAGGATCGTTGCGAAAAACTTGCGGGTCCGGCCGGCCACCTCCCAGTTCTCCGAGAACAGGAGCTTGAAGGTCGAGCGTTCCTTGTCGGGCGACCGTCCCCAGTAGATCGCGACCGGTACCAGCTGCAGCGGGTCGCCGGTCGTCAGCGACGCATCGACTAAGCGCCGGAGCCGCGGCGAGCTTCGCCCGGCGGAGCGGCGCGCGAAGAAGCCCTGCTTGTGACGCAGCACGACCACGCGGCGATTCTCCCGGATGCCGCCGTAGACGAAGGACTCGGTCGGCGAGGGCAGCCCCTTGCGCGCGCAGACCCGCTCCAGTGCGAGCAGGTCGGCAAGCCCGCCGGTTTCGAGGACATACACGATCTCGCCTTCTGCGGGATCCAGCATGCCCCGGGGATCGTCGGGCTGCACGGCCGGGCGCGCCCAGATCGAGAAGATCTTGCCGGCGAGCCAGTACAGGGGCCGCGAGAGAGTACCCGCAATATTCATGGCCGCGAGTCTACCGAAAAGCGCCGGCGAGCAAACCGTTGATTTTTATCCGCTCATGCGAGTCGCGGGGCTTACTCGGGCGGCTCGAGGGCCTCGTCGAGGCGGTCCTTGCGCTCCCGGCCGAGCTCCTCGAGGGCCTCGGCATCTTCGAGGGCGTCGACGTAGCCCGCACCGATCGCACCCCCCGGCTTCTCGGCCTCCCGGCTGTCCGAAGCGTCACTGTCCTGGCCGCCACACCCGGAGACGAACAACATCAGACCCAGCGTGATCATGACTACTTTCATTCCGGCCCTCCGTAAGGTCCAGTGCATCGCGTCGCCTCAGCGAAGGTCCAGTGAGTCGATGAACGCCGCGAGTTCGCGGTTGATCTCGTCGATGTTCGCGGTCAGGCGATGGTCGCCGTCGACGATATGCAGCGTCGCCGCGCACTCGCGCGCGAAGCGGATGCTGTTTTCGACCGGCACGACATCGTCGTGCCACCCGTGCACGATGAAGATCGGCACGCTCGGCGCGGGTGGCGTCAGTGCCTCGTAACCCGGCATGTAATAGGCCGGTGCGAGCACGAACAGGCCCGCGGCACCGAGGGTCTCTGCCGCGGCCGTGGCCACGTGACCGCCCATGCTCGAACCGACCAGCACGAGCCGGTCGTCGAACTCGCCGGCCTCGGCGATCAGCTTCTCCACGCGCGCCGCCGGGTCGGCGATTCCCTGGTAGTCGATACTGACGGCTTCGCAGCCCTTGCCGCGAACCCGGTCGGCCATTGCCCGGATCTTGGTACCCCAGGGTCCGCTTTCCTGCCCGTGTGAGAATACGACGGTCGTCATGTCAGTCCTCCTGCCCTGCCATCGCCTGTTTCCAGATCAACTCGTCGAGATCCGGCTGCCAGCGCCAGCGTGACATGTTGACACGGCCGCGGCTGACGGGCACCTCTTCCGCCCGCAGCCGCCGCACCTGCTCGCGGAACCCCGGCGAATCGGGCGGAAACGCGATGCGTCCCGATGCCGTGATTACCCGGTGCCAGGGCAGGTCGTGACCGTCAGGCAGCTGCCGCAGCACCCGGCCGACCTGGCGCGCGCCGCGCGGCACGCCGGCGAGTTCGGCGACCTGGCCGTAACTCGCGACGTGTCCCGGCGGGATGTTCCGCACCATGGCCGCGATTCGCCTGGCGCGTTCGGCGGCGTCCACGCGTCAGGCCCGCGTCGCGCCGAGCCGCGCCCGGATTTCCCGCCTGGCATCGCGCAGCACGGTGTCCCTGTCGAGGTTATCGATGATGTCTTTCACCACCTGTTTCGGGCCACCCTCGCCCCAGGACTTGCCCTTCGCGAGATACTCGCCGGCGATCCGCCCGACGAGGTACGTGCTGTAGTACGCGATCGCGCCCTGCGCACCAGCCGTGACGACCGTCGACAGGCCTCCCGTCCCCACCTTGAGCGCGCTGGAGACGAAGTGGAACGCCCAGACCGTGCCCATCAGGGCGGCGGATTCCGCGAGGATGATACGCACCAGCGAGCCCGCCTCGCTGCGACTGAGCGGCAGGTCGTAAACGCGGGACAGGTGCACCACCATGCCGACGTCGACGAAGGCGGCCGCGAACAGGTCCGCGACGGGCACCGGGTTGAACGCCACGGCGACACCCTTGCCGACGCAGTAGGTACGGATCAGCTTCTCGCCGATCTCGCGGCGCGCCGCGAATATCCGCGCGCCGACCTGGTCGCTCAGGTCCGCCGCGAACAGGCTGGCATTGAGCGCGGCGAGCGTCTTGCCCTCTGCCTCGAGGATGTCCCAGAGTTTCACCCGCAGTGCATCGACGTCGGGCTCGACCGGGCGCTCGGTCTCCACCTCGCGGCCGTCCGGCCCGCGCTCGATGACGCTGCGTGGCCGCGGGTCGGCCGCAACGGTCACGATGTGCGCGGCGTCGACCAGGCCGGCGGTCCGCTGACGGAGGCTCTCCAGCAGTCGGTCGCGGTCGGACCCGGTGTACAGGTCGCTCTTGTTCAGGACGACGATGACCGGCCGACCCTCTGAGACGATGGTCCGGAGCGCCGCGAGCTCGGTCTCGGTGATGTCCGCATCGACGACGAACAGCACGAGGTCGGAGCGGCCGGCCACTTCCCGGGCCAGCCGCTCCCGCTCATCGCCGCCGGCCTCATCGAGCCCGGGCGTATCGATCAGGTAGACGCCGCTCGTCTCGACCTCGTTCCAGGGTTCCATTGCGGACAGCCGGGTCTCGCCGTGCAGCGGGCTGGTCGAGAACACCGGCCTCCCGATCAGCGCATTGAGGAGCGAGGATTTGCCAGTGGAGACCCGGCCGAAGACCGAGAGATGGATATGGCCGTGCTCTAGCTTTTCCAGCATCGCGCGGACGGCCGCGTAGTCGTGCGCGAGGGACGCGCGCACGTCCTCGGGCAGCCTCGAATCGTCGACGAGCTCCCTGAGCGACTCCCGCGCAAGGGCAAGGTGATCGTCGCCTGCGGCAGCGTCATTCGCGCGTGGCTTTCGACTCCACGGCCAGCCTGGCAACGCGTTTAGCGCCCGCTTCAATATGCTCACTGATAGTTTCCTCGAACTCTTTCGCCGCCGCTTCCGGGTCCAGCTCGCCGTGTCGCGAAAGCGTCAGGACGAGGCTGCGCCCAAGGGCGTCAAAGATCAATCCGTACGCCACCGCGTGCACGAGTCCGCCGGCCACGGTGCCGAGGCCCGGGAACGCCTTGAGGCCGTTGCCCGCGACCGCCAGCGTCAACGGCAGCGCCCGGCCGACGCGGCTCTGGCTCAGGCTCAGGAACTCCTCGACGTCGAGATCACGCGGCTCGGCACCGTACAGCTTGCACAGCGAGCGGGTCATCGCAGTCCCGATATAGCCCTGGATCAGGATGTCGGTACCGGGACTGACGGCCGCCAGCGCGCCGATCACGGCCTTCCGGGTCGATCCGCGGATGATCTGCTCGGCACGCTCGGTCCGGTAGAGGGCCTGTGCCGCGGACAGCTTGTCCGCCGCGAGCTGGAAGACCGCGCGTTCGCGACGCTGGTCGAGTTCCGTTCCTTCCTCCGCCAGCAGCCGGTTGATCGCCACGATCAACACGCCGAGTTCAGCGCCTCGCCGCCGGGTCGTGACGGTCTCGGTGCCGTCGTCATGGCGCTCGATGACCTCCACCTCGCTGCCCGCCGAGGCCGCCACGATACGATCTCGCAGCGCGTCGCCGCCCGCCTGCTCGAGACGCTCCAGCAGGCGCTCCACCAGCACCGCACGCTCCTCGAGCGTGTATCGATCGGCCTTGTTGAGTACGACGATGACGGGCTTGTCGAGGCCCAGCAGCGTGCCTAAGGCGGCCGATTCGGCGCGCGTCAGGTCACTGTCGCAAACGAACAGGACGACGTGCGCCCGGCGGGCCTCGTCGACGGCCGCGTCGTCGAGACCCTCGTGGCCACCGATACCCGGCACGTCGGTCAGTTCGAGAGCCGTGCCGTCGGGCGTCTGCCACCGATAGTGCCGGACGGCATCCGTCGACCCGCCCCGGACGTCCACCTCGACGTCCGCGTCGGGCACCAGGGCCCTGATCAGCGAACTCTTGCCGGTGGAGATTTCACCGAAGAAGCAGAGTTGAATGCCCCGTCCCGCCTGCCGGGCCGCGAGTTCCTCGAGTTCCGCGCTCGCGCTGCCGACGGCCACGCCGAGCTCGTCGGCCTCCCGGAGCCGGCTCTCGATATCGGCACGCGACAGGGGCTGGCGTGGCGAGTTCGTCTCCTGCCCGTAATTGCGGCGTACCACGAAGCGCCAGATGAGCCAGAACGCACCCAGCACGAGTGTGCCGAGGGCCGCGAGATACCCGTAGAGGATGATGGCCGGTCCCGCCGCGAGGCGTTCCCAGACGTTGAGCGCGGACTCTGTGAGAAAGAGCACCGCCGCGATAGCAATCACCAGGACCAGCAGGATCCCGATGGCGAGGGCGCTGCGAATGACTCGGTCGACCTTCATCGGGAATCAGACTGCCGGAATTCAGCCCCGAGTAAAAGCCTCGCAGCGAAACGTGGCAGAATAGCGGGCTTTACAGACTCAACCGACTCACAGGAAAACCCGATCATGAAGACCACCGTGACATTTGCCGCTGCCTTGCTGCTCTGTACCGCCTGCAGCACCAGCCCGACCTTCCAGTCCGGCCCGGATGCCGAAGTCACCTTCGACGGGCTGACAAGCATGGAAGGCACCGTGCTGGACAGCGTCTGGGCCCGGACAGATTTCGACGTCGCCGGCTACACGAAAGTGATGCTCGAAGGCCTGGGCGTCGAGTTTCGTCCCGTCACCGGGCCCTACAGCGGCCGTGGCGGAATGAGCTCGGTCGGCACCACTCGAAGCAGCCAGACCGAGTTTCCGATGGATGATGCAACTCAGCAGCTGTTTATCCAGGAGATCCGCGGCGCATTCGTCGAGGAACTGGGCAAGAGCGACACCTTCGAACTCGTCGACGAACCCGGCCCGGACGTACTGAAACTTCGCGTCGGCGTCTATGACGTCGTGTCGCACGTGCCGCCGGAGACGATGGGGCGCAGCCGGATCTTCCTCAGAAGCGTCGGCGAGGCGTCACTCGTCCTCGAGCTGCGCGAGTCGCAGAGCAATGCGATCCTGATTCGCGCCGTCGACCGCCGCGCCGCCGATCGGCCCGGCCAGGCGATCGAGTCGACCCGCGTCACCAACGTCGCCGAGGTCCGGCGCCTGGGCCGTCGCTGGGCGGTCATCATTCGCGACGGACT
>JAZBNZ010000204.1:0-4082 GCA_036350895.1 Woeseiaceae bacterium | reverse complement strand
GCGGCAATCTCACCCACCACGACCTCAACGCCACCGCCCGATCAGCGCCCAACACAGCACACGATTTCACCAGGCCAAAACGTTTCTGCTGTAGGAGCGGCTCTTCAAGCCGCGACCACGGCAATCTCACCCGCCACGAGCCCAACGCCGCCGCCCGATCAGCGCCACCTGCAGGCTATCGATCAGCCCTGTCGCTCACCCACGACTCCCGGGAAGTCCCCCTCAGGACGCTTTCGCGGCAACGCTCTCGAGCTTGGCCTGCGTGAGCTTCAGTTCGTTCCGGAGCGCCTTCGGCAGGCGGTCACCGAACTCGTCGAAGTACTCCCCGATGGCCTGCATTTCCGCCTGCCACTGGCCGATATCGATCGAGGTCAGCGAGCGCATGACATCGTCGTCGACCTCGATGCCGGACATGTCGATATCGTCCGGGTAGGGCAGGAAGCCGATCGGCGTCTCGCGGGCACCCACGCGGCCTTCCGTCCGGTCGACGATCCACTTGAGGACTCTCAGGTTTTCGCCGAAGCCCGGCCACAGGAAGTTGCCCTCGTCGTCCTGGCGGAACCAGTTGATGTGGAAGACTCGCGGCAGCTTGTCGCAGCGCTCGCTGAACGACAGCCAGTGCGCGAAGTAGTCGCCGAAGTTGTAGCCGCAGAACGGCTTCATCGCCATCGGGTCACGACGGACCACGCCAACCTCGCCGATGCTCGCCGCGGTTGTCTCGGAGCCCACGCCGGCACCGACGAGCACGCCGTGCTGCCAGTCGCGTGCTTCGTAGACCAGCGGTGCCAGTTCCTTGCGGCGGCCGCCGAATACGATCGCCGAGATCGGCACGCCGTCCGGCGCCTCGGCAAGCGAGCTGTAGGACGGGTTGTTGGTCGCGGCGACCGTGAAACGTGAATTCGGGTGCGCGGCCGGCCCGTTGGCGGGATCGTAGGGCCGGTTCTGCCAGTCGATGGCCGGTTCGCCTTCCTTCTTGCCTTCCCACCACGGCTCGTTGTTCGCGGTCCGCGCGACGTTCGTGAAGATCGCGTCGTGAGTGATCATCTCGAAGGCGTTCTTGTTCGTTTTCGCGTTCGTACCCGGGACCACGCCGAAGTAGCCGGACTCCGGGTTGATCGCGTGCAGCCGGCCGTCCTCCCTCGGATGCAGCCAGGCGATGTCGTCCCCGAGCGTCCAGATCTTCCAGCCCGGCATCGATTCCGGCGGAATCAGCATCGCGAGGTTAGTCTTGCCGCACGCCGACGGCAGCGCGCAGGCGATGTAGTGCGTCTCGCCCTCCGGGCTCTCGAGGCCGACGATGAGCATGTGCTCGGCAAGCCAGCCCTCGTTACGTGCCTGGTAGCTCGCGATCCTGAGTGCGTGGCACTTCTTGCCGAGCAGGGCGTTGCCGCCATAGCCGGAACCGATGCTCTTGATCGCCAGTTCCTCGGGGTAGTGCATGATGAATCGGCGCTCCGGATGGAGATCGCCGGTCGAGTGCAGACCCTTGACGAAGTGGCCCTCGTGTTCGATGCGCTCCAGCGCCGCCGAGCCCATGCGCGTCATCAGCCGCATGTTGACGACGACGTACGGGCTGTCGGTGATCTCGACGCCGCAGCGCGCCAGCGGCGAATCCAGCGGGCCCATGCAGTAGGGCACGACGTACATCGTGCGGCCGCGCATGCAGCCGTCGAAGAGCTTGTCGGTCTTGGTGTGCGCCTCGGCCGGGTCCATCCAGTGGTTATTCGGGCCGGCGTCCTCGCGCTTCGTGGTGCATACGAAGGTGAGGTGCTCGACGCGTGCCACGTCATTCGGGCTCGAAAGGTGCAGGTAGCAGTTCGGGTAGGTGTCTTCGTTGAGCGGCACCAGGGTGCCGTCCGCTTCCATCAGCGCGACCAGCTCGGCGTTTTCCTCGTCGGAGCCGGTGCACCAGTGCACGTTGTCGGGTTGCGTGTGTGAAGCGACGTCGTCGACCCAGTCTTTCAGGGTCGCAAGGCGTGTGGTCATCGTGAATCTCGTTGGCTGCAGTCGGTTGCGAACGCCCGTCCGGGCGCCGGGGGCCGTGATTATACCGGGATTGGTTTCAGATGCATCAAATCGGGCCCGATTGCCTGCCACGAGGCACGCCGATGGCCGCTTCGGCCGAACGCCACAGGCCTGACATGCGACGGCGCCGCTGCGCCGACCCAGTCTCGACATAATGCGCCGGCCGACGCCGCCGTTGGGCCGGCCCGGGCCCGCGTCGTCGCTCGGCTGCGGGCCTGTGACTGCCGTCACGGCCAAACCGTGAAGTCCTTCACAAAAGTACGCTTAAGTCCCTGATTTTCGTGCGGGCAAGCCCGATTTGACACAAAGTCGCGCGTGGGCCCCTGCCGGGCTCGACCGGAGCCGTCGTTGGCGCCGGTTTCGCATGAGGACGAAGACTTGAAGACAGGCATGATCCGGTGGTCCGGTAAGGCGGCCACGACGCTGACTCTCACGCTTGCTGCAATGCAGGCGCTGGCCGCCGGTGTTCCGGCCGGCACGGTCATCGAGAACACGGCGACCGTGTCCTACGAGATATCCGGCACGCCGGTCTCGATCGATACGAACACGACCTCGATCACCGTGGCCGAGCGCATCGACGTCGTTGTCACCCGCGAGAGCCCGCAGGTGCTGGTTCAGCCGGGTGAGACGAACCGCGCGATCCTGTTTCGCGTAACGAACACCGGCAACGGCAACGAAGCCTTCGAGCTTGCGATCGACAGCAATATCGCCGGCGGCGATTTCAACCCGAGTCCGGCCGTACCGCCGATCTACATCGATTCCGACGCCAGCGGTGACCTCAGCGCCGGCGACCAGCCCTACCAGCCGGGCGACGAGCCGGTCATTGCGCCGGATGCGAGCATCGGCGTGCTGCTGGTCAACGATATCCCGGACACCGGGCTCATCAACGGCGACATCGGCCTCACCGAATTGACGGCGACGTCGACGACCACCGGTATAGCAACACCCGGCCAGCCGTTCCCGGGGCAGGGCGACGGCGGCGGCGACGCGGTTGCGGGCACCTCGGGCGGCACGGCAGCCGAGACCGGCGAATACCTCGTCGCCAACGTACAGATGTCGGTCGTCAAGGCTCAGTCCGTGAGCGACCCCTTCGGCGGCACGGAGCCTATTCCGGGGGCCACGATTACGTACACGGTCACGATCGAGGTGACGAGCGCAGGCATCGCGACGAACGCATCGATCAGCGACCCGATCCCCCAGTTCACGACCTACAGCGCCGAGACGATCGAGCTGAACGGCAACCCGCTGACCGACGCGGTCGACGGCGATGCCGGCGAGCTCGACACGAGCGGTGCGCCCACCGTCATCGTCCGCCTCGGCGACCTCGAGCAGGCCGATGGAGCACAGGTCGTCACCTTCAGCGTGACGATCGACTGATTTTTTCAACGAGCGATATCCACGGAGAACCGACATGAGCGATGTAACGAAGCAACTCACCCGCGCTGCGCTGGTCGCGGCCGCACTCATTCTTTCCTCGACGGCGCTGGCGCAGCAGCAGCTCGACGTCCGCACCGTCGCGCAGAAGGAAGAAGCCTTCACGAATGACGCCGGCGAGACCGAGACGCGCCTCGTCGCGCCCGACAGCGTGATTCCGGGCGACAAGGTCGTCTACACGATCACCTTCACCAACGTCGGCGCCGAGGCGGCCGACGACGTCGTCGTCACGAACCCGATCGACCCGAGCCTGACCTACGTCCGCGGTTCCGCCTTCGGCGCGGGCATGACGATCGAGTTCTCCGCCGACGGCGGGCAGACCTGGGGCACGGCGACGGAACTGATGGTGACCGACGCCGACGGCGAACGCCGGGCCGAGCCCGAGGACTACACGCACCTGCGCTGGACGCTCGATGGCGACCTCGCACCGGGTGCCACCGGCGTCGCGCGTTTCTCCGCGACCGTCGACTGATTTTTGACTGCGAGCGGCACGTGCAGGGGTGCCGGCTTCGCTTGGGTTTTACCTGCAGAAACAGTTTTTCCTAAAGGAGTACCGTGATGAAAACTGTAATCAAGCGACTTGGCTTTCTAGCGAAGGCCGGTCTTTTTGCCGGGCTGCTCGT
>JAZBNZ010000203.1:0-12366 GCA_036350895.1 Woeseiaceae bacterium | reverse complement strand
GATGCGCTGCTGGCCGACGTTACCGGCGCCGACCTTGATGCGGCCCGACAGGCCCTCTTCGGGTTCTTTCGTCGTCACCAGGATCGCGCCGGCGACCGCGTTGCGGCCGTAAAGCGCGCCCTGCGGACCTTTCAGGACTTCGATTTGCTGTACGTCGACCAGCTCCTCGTTGAAGCTGTTCGGGTTCGTCGAGAGCACGCCGTCGACGACGTACGCGAAGGTGGACTCGGCGTCGCGCGTCGAGACGATGCCGCGGATCGATACCTGCGTATCACCGACGTTTGCCGTGTCCACGATCGTCACGTTCGGCATCAGGCTGATGAAATCGGCGGGTCGCTCGATGCCGGCGGCCTGGATCGTCGACTCGGTGAACGCCGTGATCGCGATCGGTACGTCCTGGAGACTCTCGTCGCGCTTACGGGCGGTGACGACGACTTCCTCGATGGAGCCGGCGCCGCTCTCCTGGGCAGCTGCCGGAACGAGGGGCAGCAGCGACGCGGCGGTCGCCCAGACAAAAAATCGGCCTGTTGTGTTCATGATGGCGTACTCTCGGGTGTTAACGGGTTATGCGGTGTTGCTCTGTCCGGGCGTCGTACGGCGCTCGCCCTGAATGTGGTCGTCTAACTGCTCACGCCCGGCTCGAGTGCTTCCCGGACCGTGCCGATGCAAAGGGAAAAATCAAGTAGCTGGTTTGTCTGCAACCGGCCTTTCGACCGTCCGTTGTTTCCACCAGGGACTGTGCGGCAGTCGCGGCTCAGATTCCGGGGCAGCGGCCAAGATTGTGCCTCGCACGCACGTGGGTCGCAGCCGTATCTGTTTCGGCGCTGGTTGCTAAGGAGTTCCCCCGGTCAATGTCGACGTTGTTCTTTGACGAGATTCCGATCCCTGGACGAAAACCTCGTGTGCGACGAACTTGCCTGTTCTTGTCGGTTCCAGGCCCCTCGGCTCCGGAACCCGGTATAGTCACGTAGTGAAGAGTTCCACATTTCCCTGCCGCGGACTGTTTCGATTTGTAACTCGACAGGCTGGACGGCAGCACCTGGATCGGAGCCGGTCTGGCTTCGCCGCCGCGACAAAGGCGGTCTCGCTGTGGCAATCTTGAAGCACTGGCCGGCGTGAGCGCCGGCGACTCCACGTAATCTGACGACAAGCCCCCGGAACCGGTATGGCTGCCCCCCGAAATACGCGTCGAACCAACACTGCAAGGCAGGTCTGCGCCGGCAGGCTGGAGCGCTATGCCGCCTTCACGCAAAACCCGGCTCACGGTAACCCGGCCGGCGTCTGGATCGGCGACGCGCTGCCCGATGCGAAGGCAATGCTGCAGATCGCCGCCGATGTCGGCTACTCGGAAACGGCGTTCGTCGCCCCGGCCTCGGGGCCTTCGCGACAGGTCCGCTACTACAGCCCGGAGGCCGAGGTACCGTTTTGCGGCCACGCCACGATCGCGACCGGCGTGGCGCTCGGCAAAGCCCATGGCGCCGCGACCTACGAACTCGCCACCGCGATCGGGAGCGTGCCTGTGACGGTCACCAGCCGGCAGGGCGTCCTGTATGCGTCACTGACGTCGGTCGAACCAGCAAGCGAGCCCGTCGACCTCGGCCTTCTGCAGATCGCGCTGGAATGCCTGCGCTGGGAGCCGGGCGAACTCGACCCGGGAATCCCGCCGGCACTGGCGTACGCAGGTGCCCGGCACCTCGTCATTGCGGCCGCAACACGCGAGCGGCTCGCGAGCCTCGACTATCATTTCGAGGGCCTGAAGAGCCTCATGCTCGAACATGAACTGACAACGGTGCAGCTGATCTGGCGCGAGAGCGAGCGCGTATTCCATGCGCGCAATCCGTTTCCGGTAGGCGGGATCGTCGAGGACCCGGCGACCGGCGCAGCGGCAGCCGCACTGGGCGGGTACCTGAGAGCGAACGGGTTCCTCGAGGTGCCGGGGGCCATCACGGTGCTCCAGGGAGAGGACCTGGGCCGGCCGGCCCGGCTGGACGTGAGCATTCCGGTGACGGGCGGCATCGTCGTATCCGGCGCAGCCGTACCGATCCACGGGGACGACTCCGACGGCACCAGGCCGGAATAGCATACTGTGACGGCGATCATGGTCATCGCGCACGGTGCGCGACAGACTAGGCGGCATGTGGCTCCCGAAACCCATTTACGAAGCTCTGCCCGCGCTGTACGCGGTCGTCGGCATGCTGTTCGTGCTCGGCGCCGTCTATCTCGGACCCGCGCACTCGGCAGCTCCGGCCTACGCGGCGATTGGCGTCGTCGCCATCCTGTCGGGGATTTTCGTCGCGTTCATGCGCAGCCAGGCCCGCCGCGAGAAGACCACGCCAGACGCGGATCGACAGGCCGGACCCGAGTAAGCTCAGGAAGCGGGGTGATCGTCGGGCGCTGACTCGGCGCGGTCCTGATCGGGCCGGCTCGCGTGGGCAACCGGGTAGGCGTCCGCAACGTAGGCAGGGCCCTTCATCACCCACACCACGATGCACCCGATGCAGACCGTCAGGACGGCCGTCAGCAGGGTCAGTGACACCGACCAGGCAAAGATATCCACCGACTTGACGAACTTGGCAGCGTTGTCGGTCAGCCGATGCTGGGTGTAGATGCGGGCGCCCCATGCCATCAGCAGCGGCAGGACGATCGACGCGAGCGCCGCAGCGGGCAAGGCCCGCAGGAGCCGCAGCTCGAGCCCGGGTGGTGCCACCCGGCCATGCAATTTCGTGAATAGTCGCATCGAGTATCCGTGGACTCGCGGCCGCGAGAAGGGTTCCGACGGCCACCGTGGTATCTGGCGAGTCTAGCAACGAATCCCGACACGCAGCCAGCGTGGCGCCACTGGCCCCCGTTTGGACTCGAAAACAAACCTGCCTACAATACGAGCAGGTCACGGTGCGTTGCCGTGCCTGCCCATTACGCTTTTTGCGATACCGACACGAGTACTATGCCAGACGATATTGCCGCTGTAGGCCGAACCGCCGAGTACTACGACACTGCCTCCGTGTCGGACTTCTACCGCCAGTGCTGGGGTGGCGAGGACATTCACATCGGCCTGTACGCCACCGGCGAAGAATCCGTCGCCGAAGCCTCGACGGCAATGACGCGGCATCTGCTCGACAGCGCCGGCATCCGCGCCGGGATGAGCGTACTGGACATTGCCTGCGGCTACGGCGGCACCCTGCGTGTCCTCGCCGAGATGGGCTGTGCGCCGGTACGGGGCATCGACATCTCGGCGTCGAACGTTGCCTACGCCCGTGAGGCCAACCTGAAGGCGGGACTCGATGCCGGTATCGAGGTCGAGATCGGCGACTTTCACGCGATCGGCGGCGACGCGGACACCTGGGACGCCGTGGTCTGCCAGGACTCGATCATTCATTCCCCAGACCGGCCGGCGGTGTTCCGCGACGTGTTTCGCGTCCTCCGGCCGGGCGGCACCTTCGCCTTCTCCGACCTGCTGACCGGCACATCGGCCGACATCGACAAGGTAAAGGCTGCGTTCGCACGAATCGGCGCCACTGCCGACGCGACGATCGGCGTCTACGAACAGATGGCGCGCGCGGCGGGTTTCGAGATCACTCGGACCGAAGAGCGCCAGGACGACATACGCACGCACTATGACAGGCTCGCGGCCAGGCTGGGCGAGCCCGTCGCGGGTCTCGACCCGGACGCCCTGGACGCAATCTCAGCGAGCATCGAACGCTGGCGGAACGCGTTGGCCGGAGGTGACATCACCTGGGCGCTGTTCGTCGCACGTAAACCGGGCTGACTGCCGTAATTCCCGGACCGCGGCGGCGTCGCCGAAGGTCTTGCAGCGGTCGGCCGTAATTTTTCGCTATGCTGTGCGCCATGCACTTTCTTCGCCTGACCCTTCTCTCGGCGATTGCCGTCCTTTGCCTGTACCCGGCGCTGCCGGCGAATGCCCAGGAAGAAGCCAGGCCGGCACCGCCGGCGCAGCCCGACGTCCGCTCGCTGCAGAGCAACTGGTGGGCGTACTTCGAGGCGGACCCTGCCACGGTCGCCACCCGGACCGACGAGTTCCTGGCCGGGCTCGAGCAACAAGTCCCGGTGCTGGCCGCGAGCAACCAGGACCTTGCGCGCTCCGTCCTGGACTCGGTGCGCGACAACCTGGAAGTCTACGCCGAGCTCATGGGCGACAGCCCGGTAACTGCGCCGGTCGCCACGGAGCCTCAACTCAGCTACACGATCGCGGAACTTCTCGACATTGCGGCCGAGGTCCGCGAGGCACGGACGCTTGCAGCCGCGGAAGCGCTGGAAGTCGAACGCGAACAACGCACGCTCGACGGTGCGGCCCAGCGTCGCGACGCGCTGTTCAAGGACTACCTCGAGGCCGACCAGGGTGACGACACCTGGTTGACCGGGCTGCGCCTCATCCGGGCCCGCTCGGCGCAGGAGATCTCGGAGCGTCGCCTTGAGCTGCTCACCGAGACCTCTGAGGCCGCGCGCCGCAGTGTCGATCTTGCCGAGGAACGACTCGAGACGGCCATGTCCCGGCTGGCGACGCTCGCCGATGCGGAATCGCTGGCCGAGCTCATCGCCGACGTTGCGGAACGGGAAGCCGATGTCCAGAGCGCCGAGGAAAAACAGCGCCAGGCCCAGCTCGCGGCGAGCGGACTCGAACTCGACACGATCGAGGGCCGCTCCGAGCAACGGCTCCAGCAGCAGCAGCTACTCGCCGCCGAAATCGTCCTCGCGTCGGCGCGGGTCGCCCTCGCCCGCGCCGAGGCCATTCGCTGGTGGACCGAGCTGCAGATCGATACCGGAACCGAGTACAGCGACGTCGAGAGCCGCGCCCTTGCCTGGTCGGAACTCGACCGTGAGATTTCCACGCAGCTCCCGGAGTGGAAACGGATAGCGGAAGACGAACTGCTCGCCGTACAGAGTATCGATCGCGACGGACTCGGCCGCCAGGCCCGGCGGCTGCTCGACCAGCGGCTCGGGACCGCACAGAGTACGCTGGCGGCTATCGCCCGCCTGGGTGCCAGCCTCGCCGACGTGACGCTCCTGCTCCGCGTCGTCGACGAAGCGATCGCCGAGCAGTCCGGCACGCTGCGTTCCTGGTGGTCGACCGTCAAGCGTGCGCTCGGCACCGCGTGGCTCAGGACCACGGACCTGGCCGGCGAGACGATATTCTCGATCAGCGAGACACCGGTCACCGGCGGCGACATCTTGAGAGCCCTGATCATCGTCCTGGGCGCCTTCCTGCTGTCGCGCGGCGTCCGGCTGCTGATACAGCGCCTCGCGCCCGACCGGTCGGTCGGGACCACCGCATCGCTGTACACGATCAGCCGGCTGACGCACTACACGATCATTATCCTCGCGGCATTCATCGCCCTGACCTCGATCGGCCTCGACTTCGGCAAACTCGCACTCGTCGCCGGTGCACTGTCCGTCGGTATCGGTTTCGGGCTCCAGTCGATCGTCAACAATTTCGTCTCGGGACTGATCATCCTGTTCGAGCGCTCGCTGCGCGTCGGCGACTACATCGAGCTGGATACCGGGCTGACCGGGACCGTCAAGGCGATCAACGTTCGCAGCACACTGATCAACACGAACGACAACATCGACATCGTCGTGCCGAATTCGGAGTTCGTCTCCACGCGGCTCACGAACTGGACGCTGGGCGAAAGGATACTGCGCGTCCGCATCCCCTTCGGCGTCGCCTACGGCAGCGACAAGGAGCTGGTGCGCAAGGCCGCAATGGAGGCGGCCCAGGAGGTCCCGTACACACTGACCCACATGCCGGGACGCGAACCCGACATCTGGCTGGTCGAGTACGGCGATAACAGCCTGAATTTCCTGCTCCTCGTGTGGGTCAACCGGCAGGGGGCGCGGCGGCCGACGCGGACCCGCGCGGCCTATCTGTGGGAGCTCGAGACCAAGCTCCGGGAGTACGGCATCGAGATACCGTTCCCGCAGCGGGACCTGCACCTGCGCTCGGGCTGGCCGGCTCAACCCGCCGATGCGGTTATGGAGCCGTCAGCGGAACCGGCGCAAACCGACGAGGAACAGGACTCGTGAGGAGCAGCGGACTGCCCCGGGCGCAGACAAGCCGGCCGGGGAACGCGTAGCTACAGCCCGAGGAAACTCATGGCGACGCCGCACAGCACGATGGACGCCCCGGCCACCGCGTGCGCATAGCGCCCGGGCGACGGCAGTCGCAGCCGCTCGAGGCCGACCGTCGTCACGATGACGCCCAGCAGCATCGTCAACAGGGTTATGACGCCGAAGACCACAGCGACGGTGACCACGAGCCCCGGGCTGTTTTGCGCCGCCGGGTACATGAACAGCGGGATCAGGGCCTCGCACGGTCCGAGCACGAACACGATGAACAGCGCCCAGGGCGTTATCGACGCCTGGCCGGGCTTCGCGTGGACATGGACGTGCGCACCGTGGTGGTCGTGCTCGTGCGCGTGGACGACGTCCTCGTGCGCGTGAACGTGACTGTGCGACTGGTTCCGGACGGCCTTGCGGATGCCCCAGACCATGTAAACCAGCCCGAAGGCCAGCAAGGCATAGCCGGCAAGATTACCGCGCAGGCCCTCGATCTCGACCAGCCGGGACAGTTCCGCCCCGAGCACGATGCCAATGGTGCCGAGCACCACCGAGCCGAGGACATGCCCGATTCCGCAGTAAAAGGTGACACTGAGGGTCTTTGCCAGGCTCCAGTTCCGGGCCTTGCCGAGCGCCGTGAAGACGAGGTAGTGATCGGGGCCGAGCACCGTGTGCAGGAAGGCGATCGATGCCGCCGTCACGATCAGAATGTTTGCTTCGGACATACGCCGTCTCGCTATCCGCTCGGTTGCTACCCGCGCCGGGCCTTTCCTCGACCCGGCACCGTGAATCTGCCGAATTATGCCCGCATCGGCAGCCCGTGGCTGTCCGTAGATGACGAAAGGCGTCCTGAAGTATGGCAAAATCCGCGCGTGATGAAATTACGCTACGGTTTCCTCATTGCCGCCCTCGTAACGACCGGCGGCTGCGCGTCCACCGAGACGACGACGGATCCCTACGCCAGCGACCCGAGCGCCAACTGCGTCCGCATCCGCTCCGTTCGCAACTGGAACGCCATCGACGACGACCATCTCTGGCTCGAGGTGAGCGGCAAACGCCAGTATCTCCTGACGCTGTGGTCCCGCTGCCCCGGAATCCGTTACGCCCGGACGATCGCTCTCAGCAATGCCGGCGGCCGGATCTGTCCCAGCGACTTCGGCAGCGTGACGTTCGCCGATGCCGGGACGCTCACCCGGTGCCAGATCGAGGACGTCGAACTCGTCGGCAGTCTCGGCGAGGCCGAGGCGATCGTCCAGGACCGCAAGGCACACGACGACTGACCCCCTATTCGGCCGCCTCTGCGCGCTCGACGATGTATTTCGTGGCGCCGCGGAATATGAAGCCGTGGAAGGGCACGAGGGCATGCCAGTACAGCAGCCCCCAGACGCCGGCAGGGTGCCAGTAGGCGCACACCTTGACGGTCCGTCGATCGCCGTGGTCGGTCACCGTGTATTCGAGCACGCCGGCGCCCGGCGCCTTCATCTCCATCAGGAACGTCAGGCTGCGGTCGGGTTCCATTGCGATGACACGCCAGGAATCGACGACGTCCCCGACCCGCAGCTCCTCGGGATGCCGGCGACGACGCCGGCAGCTCGGCCCGCCGATAAGCCAGTCGCCGATGCGGCGCAACCACCAGAGTATGGGCCCCGAGAAGAAATTGTTGCGCTCGCCGAATCCCAGGATCACCCGGTAGAGCGCGTGCGCCGAGGCCTCGGTGTCGCGCTCGTGGCCCTGTTTCATCGCGTAATAGGCGTAGTTCGGGTTGAAGTCGCGGCAGGCGATCGAGCCCTCGACCCAGCGCGCCGGGACCGCGTGTTCACGATCCGCCGCCAGCGCTTCGCGAGCCGCCTCGTCGAAGCCCATGAGCGGCTGGGGGATCAGTTTCGCGAGACGATCGTCGTCGGCGATGACGTCCTGCGCCAGGCCGTCGATCAGCGCCCGGGCCACGTTCGTCGGCACGGTCGTGACGAGCCGAAGCCAGTACGATGACAGCCGCGGCGTCAGCACCGGCACCGGTATGATCAGCGGCTTTTTGTCCACGAGTTTGCCGTAGCGACGCATGATCTCCGCGTAGGTCAGCACGTCCGTGCCACCGACGTCGTAGACCTCACCCGCCGTCTCCCCGAAGCCGGCCACCTCCGAGAGATAACGCAGCAGGTTCTCGAGCGCGATCGGCGTGGACCGTGACCGAACCCAGCGGGGCGTGAGCATCATCGGCAGGTGATTGACGAGATCGCGAATGACCTCCCAGGCGGCAGAACCGGGTCCGATGATCATGCCCGCACGTATCTCGGTGACGGGCACCGTGCCCTTCCTCAGGATATCGCCGGTCTCCTGCCGCGACTTGAGATGCGCCGACCGGACTTCCTTCGGCACCAGCCCGCCGAGATAGACGATGCGCCGCACACCGGCACGCGCGGCGGCATCGGCGAAGTTCCCGGCCGCTTCGGCATCGAGCTCCGGAAAATCCTTCCCGGCCGCCATCGAGTGCACGAGGTAATAGGCAACGTCGACTCCGGTGAGGACCTCATCGAGCGTCCGCGGGTCGAGCGCGTCGGCCGCCATGATCTCGACACCCTGCCAGCCGCGCGCCCGCAGTACCTCCGGGTGCCGCGAGGTCGCGCGCACGCGCCGCCCCTGCCTGAGCAGGTAGGGAACCAGGTGGCCGCCGATGTAGCCGCTGGCACCGAACACGAGCTCCCGGCCGCTGCTGGCGGAAGCGGCCGCGGTCGAGCCGGCGTCCTCTGGCGAATTCGGGATATCGGTGGCCACGGCGCAATACTAGCCGATTCGACAGGACGAGACGGGCGCTGTCGACAGCGCCCGTCCCGAGTGCACCGTGTCGGCTCGTCTCGGCATACGCCCGTCGTCCGCTATCGTGCCAACGCAGGTATCCGCCTCGACCGCCCGCAGGCGCCGGCCCGAGCGCAGCGCCGTCGCGCCCGGCCGGATCCGGGAACAGCTAGCAAGCCGATCACGCAACGTCAGGCATTCGGCGATTCCGGGGGCGGCAGGTGCGTCTCCTCTAGCGCGCGCGCCTTGATCTCCTCGATCGTCCCGCCGAAGTTGAACAGCCCGGTCTCGCCTCGCGACGCCGCCATCTCTTCGCGCAGGGCCTCCGTCGCGGCAGTATCGATCTTGCCGTCGCCGTCGATGACGACCCCGTAGCGACGCGCACCCTGCGACGTAACCAGGCCCCGGATCACGTCGGTGCGGACCTGCTCGGGATCGCGCTCCAGCGCATCGCCCCAGCCGCCGCCGCCCCAGGTATTGAAGTAAAGCACGTCGCCTTCCGAGACCTTGATGCCGTCGCACTTCGCGGGCAGCCACTCCTCACTGCCGTCGGCGCGCACCAGGCGCTTGGTCGACCGCATACCCGGCTCGCCGCCGCGGACGCCCCACGGGTACGTCAGCCAGCGCTCGTCGTGGATTGCGATCTCGCCGTCGACGAGGAACTCGTAAGCGACCGACAGTCCGTTACCGCCACGGTGCAGCCCTGCGCCCCCGGAATCGGGGATCGGCTCGTAGCGGACGATCCGAAGCGGGAAGTACGCCTCGATGAACTCGTTCGGCACGTTGGTGAAGCCCGGCCACAGCGAGTGGCCGTCGGGACCGTCGCCGACCGGTCGCCCGGGGATGCCGCCGAAACCGATCTGGAACAGCTGGAACCACTCGCCGTTCTTGTCGTAGCCGGAATAGAACAGGTGCGGGCTGTCCGAGAAGCCGGCGGCGTTCATCGCGTCGGGTGCGCCCTGGCCGAGAACGCCGCCCATCACGTCGAAGATCCTGCCGAGTGCGTGCGTGCGGCCCGACAGGGCGGCCGGGAATTTCGGCTTCAGGAGGCTGCCGTCGGGAATCCGGACGTCGACGAGCTCGTAGAAACCGTCGTTGAACAGGATGCCCGGATCGAACAGGTTGATCGTGAACGAGCCGAAGAACATCTTGAACATTTCCTCGTTCAGGTAGAAGTTGATCGAACTCTTCGCCTGCGGGTCCGTGCCTTCGAAGTCGAAGATCGCCACGTCGCCCTCGCGCCAAAGCTTGCAGGCGATCTTGTACGGCCCCTTGCCGACGCCGTCGTCACACACGAAATCCTCGAAGTACTGCGGCTCTTCCGGGACGATCATGTTGATGATCGCGCGCATGGCCTCGAGGTTACGGTCGAGCATGATCTGCATGGTCGTCTGGAACACGTCGTCGCCGAAACGCTCCGCGATCTCGACGCAGCGCTTGCCGGCCGTGCGGCATGCCGCGACGAGCGCGTTGAGGTCGAACCGGTTCCACTCGGAGGTCCGCACGTTGTGCAGGATCAGCTCCAGCACGTCTTCCTGCAGTACGCCTTTCTTGTAGAGCCTGGTCGGCGGAATCCGGATGCCCTCCTGGTAGATCGTCTCCGCCTTTATCGGGATCGAGCCGGGGACCATGCCGCCGTTATCCGACATGTGGCCGAACATCGCGGACCATGCCATATGGCGACCATCCTTGAAGATCGGCACCAGGACGATCCAGTCGGGCAGGTGCGAGACCGCCGCGTTGCACATGTAGGGGTCGTTCGTCAGGATGATGTCGCCCTCCTCGATCTCCCCGTCATAGGCTTCCATGAAACCGTAGATGAACGAGCCGAACTGGCCGACGACCATCTTGCCGTCCCTGTTCGCCACCATCGGGAAGCAGTCGCCCTGCTCCCGGATGCCCGGGCTCATGGCCGTCCGGAACAGAACGGCATCCATCTCGACGCGGACGTTGCGCAGGGCATTCTCGATGATATCGACCGTGACCGGGTCGACGTCGACAGTGTTGAACGGCGTGGAGTTCGTTTCGATGATCTTTGCTGGCATTGAAAACTCCTCGATTAAACCGGGTTGATGAGCAGGTTACCGACCTTGTCGACCGTCGCCGAGTGACCGGGCAGCACGAGCGTCGTCGAATCCATTTCCTGGATGATCGCCGGGCCGTCGACGACGGCGCCGGCGCCGAGCTTGCCGCGGTCCAGGATCGGCGCGTCGTGCCATGCCTGTTCGAAGTAGAACCTGGTGTCGTGGATCTTCGCGGCCTCGAGGTCGGTCTCGCCTTCGAAGACTTCCTTGAGGTCCGCCTTGAGACTGCTCTTCGCCTTGACGATCGCCCGGATCATCACGATCTCGTGATCCTTGCCGTGGGCGAACGTAAACAGCTGCTCGTGCTGGCGATCGAATTCATCGGTCAGGATGGCAAGCCCCTCTGACCGGAGTTGGTCCCCGGTCACGTTCAGCGACAGCTGGAATGCCTGCCCGGCATAGCGGATGTCGGCCTGGTAGGTCACTTCCTGGTCGTCGGTACCGATACCATCGGCCTCGAAAGACTCGCCGGCGCGTGTGCGCAGCTCCTCGAGCGCCGCGATGAAATCATCGGTGGTGATCTCGTCGACACGCTTCACGTAGGTCTGCGAGGCCTCGTCCTGGACCTGCGTGGTCGCATCGCCGTAGGCGCACAGCACGCCCGGACCCGGCGGCACGATGACCGGCCAGGCTCCCGACAGGATCCCGAGGGCATTGGCATGCAGCGGACCGGCACCGCCGAAACCGACGAGTGCGAAATCGCGGGGATCGTAGCCCTGTTCGACCGACACCAGCCGCAGGGCCCCGAGCATCGATTCGTTCACGATCTTGATGATCCCTTCCGCGGCTTCCATGAGATCGATATCCATTGCGTCGGCGACCGTCTGCACGGCCTTGACGGCCGCATCGCGATTGATGGTCATCGCGCCGCCGAGCTTCACGTCCGACGGCAGGTAGCCGAGCACGACGTTGGCATCGCAAACCGTCGGCAGCTCACCCCCCTTCATGTAGGCCGCGGGACCCGGTTCCGCGCCCGCGGAATCCGGACCGACGCGGAGCGCCTTCGTCAGCTCGGGCACGAAGGCGATCGAACCGCCGCCCGCGCCGACCGTGCGCACGTCGACTGACGGGGCCCGCACGGTGGTATCACCGACGCGTGTTTCCCGGCGCACCCGCGCCTCGCCGTTCTGGATCAGCGCGACGTCGGTGGACGTCCCGCCCATGTCGAAGGTCAGGATGTTGTCGAAGCCGCCGCGCTGGCAGAAGTAGATAGCCCCGGCGACACCACCGGCCGGCCCCGACAGGAGCAGGTTGACCGGCGACTCGCCCGCGGCGCGTGCCGAGGCAAGACCGCCGTCCGAGCGCAGGATCGCAAGCGCGACGTCTTCCCGCAGGCGTTCCTCGAGCGAAGACTGCAGATTCGCGACGTAGCGGGACACCTGCGGCCGGACGTAGGAGTTCACGACGGTCGTCTCGG
>JAZBNZ010000202.1:0-6434 GCA_036350895.1 Woeseiaceae bacterium | reverse complement strand
GGTCTCGACGATCGCCTTGCGGTCCGAGCTGTCGACGATCCGGGCGCGGAGTTCGACCGGCTGGTCGATCGGGGTCGGCTTCAGGTAGTTGACCGTGAGCCGGCCCGTCACGCACCAGATCTCCGGCGGCTCGCCGACCCCGCGGCCCTCGCTGTTGTAAAAGTGCGCGATCGCCGTGCCGACCGAGTGGCAGTCGATCAGGCTCGCAATGAGCCCGCCGTAGAGGATCGTCGTCGGCCCGGCGCATTGCTGGGGTTTCGGGCTGTAGGTGCAGACCGAGGTTTCGCCGTCCCAGTGGCTCTTGATGTGCAGACCGTGCGGGTTCTCCTTGCCGCAGCCGTAGCAGTGATTGCCGTCGAGGTGGTCCTGGATGATCGTCATGGTTTCACTCTGCCTCCCCGGTGCCGGGCCGGGGCTCGTTCGCTTGCGGCGAGACGCGGCGCGGCGCGAGCCTGCCGCCGTAGAACGCGGCGACCGGTATCCCGACGAGCGCAGCGACCGTGAACCAGAGCGGATGCGGAATGCTCGTGACCGTCGCGATCGTCCCCGCGAGCACGAGCGCACCGAAGATCCACGTAAATACGAGGCCCTTGCCGCCGCCGAGCCAGGTTGCGACGAACGGCCCGAGGAAAGCGCCGGCGAAGTACGATGCCAGGACGAACAGGAAGGAGCCTGCCGGCACGGTCGCGAGCCACTCGGCGAACGCGGCCTGGTCGGTGACATCGAGATCGGCAGGCGGCGGAATGACGGCGTGGCCGAGTGCCTGGACCAGCGAGATCGCCGCGAACGTGGCGATGAATCCTGCAAAGAATCCGAGAATTTTTGAGAGCAAGGCTTACTCCTGGCGGTTGCGTTGGTCGAGTTCTGCGGCGATGGCGCTGGCGAGCGCGGTCGCCTCCGCCCGGACCCGCGCGGTATCGATCGTCAGGAACTGCCCGTCCCGCATCAGGAGCGTTCCGTCGACGACGACCGCGGCGACGTCCTGTTCGTCGGTCACGTAGACGAGGTGCGACATCACGTCGTAGGTCGGTACGTGATGCACGTCGTCGAAGGCCACCTGGATCAGGTCCGCGCGCTTGCCGGGCTCCAGCGAACCGATCGTGTCGCCGAGGCCGATCGCCTCGGCGCCGCCGCTCGTCGCCATGCGCAGCACGGTTTCGGCGGGCAGGACCTCGGGGTCCATCCGGTCGACCTTTTGCAGGAACGACGCCAGGCGCATCTCTTCCCAGAGGTCGAGATCATTGTTGCTGGCGGCGCCGTCGGTGCCGATACCGACGCGGACGCCGGCGGCCAGCATCGTCGCGATCGGCGCGATCCCGGAGGCGATTTTCATGTTCGACGTCGGGTTGTGGATGACGCCGACCTTGCGTTCCGCCAGGATCGGGATCTCGCTCTCGGTCGGCCAGACGACGTGCGCGGCGATCGTCGGGCCGTCGAAGAAGCCGATTTCTTCCAGCATCTCGATACTGGTCGTGCCGTAGGTCTCTTTCGAATACTGCACTTCGTAGGGCGACTCCGACAGGTGGATGCTGATCGGCACGCCGAGCTCGTTGGCTGCCCGGCGCGTCGCGGCGAGCTGCGCCGCATCGAGCGTGTAGTTGGCGTGCGGCCCGAAGATCGGCGTGATGCGCGGGTGCCGGCCCTGCCAGCGCTCGATAAAACCCTTGCCCTTGTCGAGGCCGTCGCCGGCACTCTCGGCGTCCGGGCTGCGCTGGTCGATCACCGTGGCCGAGATCAGTGCCCGCATGCCGCAGGACTCGACGACTTCGGCGATCGCATCGGGGTAGTAGTACATGTCGACGAAGGTCGTCGTGCCGCCGCGGAGCATCTCCCAGCACGCGAGCTCGGTACCGATGCGGACGAACTCGGCGTCGACGAAGGCGACCTCGGCCGGGAAGATGTAGTTCTCGAGCCAGTCCATCAGGGCGAGGTCGTCGGCGACGCCGCGCAAGAGCGTCATTGCCGCGTGCGAATGGCCGTTGATGAGCCCGGGCATGACGACGCGATTCGCGCCGTCGAGCACCTCGTCCGCGGAATAGCGTTCGTCGATGTCGCCGGCCGAACCGACCGCGAGAATGATACCGTCGTCGACGGCCACCGCGCCGTTTTCGATGACCCGTGCTTCCGGATCCATCGTGACGACGGCATCGCCGTAGACGATGAGATCGATCGTGCTGTCCTGGCTGTCCGAGGCGCTGCAGGCGCTGAATGCCGCGATGGCAGCGAGCGCCGACCACAAGTTGAATTTCATACCTAGTGCCTGTTTTGCGGGCGACGATTGTAGCATTGGCCGCTCGCGGCCCGGCCCTGCCGATGCATGAATCCCGGTCGCGGTGACCCCGGTCGGGGCGTCGGTTTGCAGGCAGGACTCGCGCTCGGGGCGATTGGTTTGTAAAGTCGCGAATGCAATGACTACCGAAACGACTCACGAGCTGCCGGTCTTCGCGGCGCCGCCCGGCGGCCGCCTGAGTGCGGCAATGCTTGCGGCCTTCGAGGCCAACGGCTTCCTGGTGCTGGAGGACTTCGTGGCGCCGGAAGCCTGTGCCGCGCTGCAGCAGAGAGCCGGCGAGCTCGTCGACGGCTTCGACCCGGACTCGGTGCGGAGCGTCTTCTCGACGACGGAAGAAACCCAGCTCGCGGACCGGTACTTCCTGGAGTCGGGTGACAAGATTCGTTTCTTCCTCGAGACGGATGCGTTCGACGCGGCGGGGCGCCTGCGGGCGCCGAAGCTCGACTGTCTCAACAAGATGGGACACGCGATGCACGATCTCGACCCGGTGTTCGACGCGTTCTCGCGCACGCCGGAGCTCGCCGGCGTCGCGAAGAGCCTCGGCATCGAAGATCCCGGCATCATCCAGTCGATGTACATTTTCAAGCCGCCGCACATCGGCGGCGAAGTGGTCTGTCACCAGGACTCGACCTTCATCTACACCGAGCCGGAGTCCTGCACGGGCTTCTGGTTCGCGCTGGAAGACGCGACCCTCGAGAACGGCTGCATGCAGTTCATTCCCGGCCAGCACAAGGGGCCGCTCAGGGCGCGCAATCACAGGACCGAAGACGGTGGCAGCGTGACGGAGACGCTCGACCCCTCGCCGTGGCCGGAGCATCTGCGGGTTGCGGTGCCGGCGAAGCAGGGCACGCTGGTCGTCTTCACCGGCCGGACGCCGCACCTGTCCGGTCCGAACCGGTCGTCCAGGTCGCGTCACGCCTACACGCTGCACGTCATCGACAAGACCTGCCACTACCCGGCCGACAACTGGTTGCAGCGGCGTCCCGACCTGGAACTGAGAGGCTTTGCCTGAATGCTGTTCACCGACGTCATCCGCACCAAGCGCGACGGCGGTGAGCTGAGTCGCGAGCAGATCGACGTGCTCGTCGCCGGTCTCGCCGACGCGAGCATCCCGGCCGAGCAGGTGTCGGCACTGGCGATGGCCATCTTCCTCAACTCGATGAGCTTCGAGGAGGCGGCGACGCTGACGATCGCGATGGCGAACTCGGGCACCGTGCTCGACTGGTCGGACGCCGGCCTCGACGGGCCCGTCGTCGACAAGCACTCGACCGGCGGCGTCGGCGACAAGGTCTCGTTCCTGCTCGCGCCGATCGTCGCCGCCTGCGGTGCCTACGTGCCGATGATCTCGGGACGTGGCCTCGGTCACACGGGCGGCACGACCGACAAGGTCGAGTCGATCCCTGGGTATCGGTCGACGCCCGATTTCGACACCTTCCGGCGCGTCGTCAGGGCCGCGGGCTGCGCGATCATCGGCCAGACCGACGACCTCGCGCCGGCGGATCGCCGCTTCTACGCGATCCGCGACGTGACCGGGACGGTCGAGTCGATTCCGCTGATCACGGCGTCGATCCTGTCGAAAAAGATCGCCGCCGGCCTCGGCAGCCTGGTCATGGACGTGAAGGTCGGTTCGGGCGCATTCATGGAGTCCGAGGAGAAGGCGAGGGCGCTGGCGACGAGCATCATCCGCACCGCGGGGGAGGCCGGTCTGCCCACGCACGCGCTCCTGACCGACATGAACGAGGTGCTCGGCAGGTCGGCGGGCAATGCGCTCGAGATCGCCGAGTGCATGCGCTATCTCCGGAACGAGCGCCGCGAGCCGCGGCTCGACAAGGTCGTCCTGTCGCTCAGCGCCGAGATGCTCGTCATCTCGGGCGTCGAGGCGGACCGGGACGTCGCGCGGGCGAGGTGTGACGACGCCGTTGCGTCGGGCGCGGCAGCGGAACGTTTCGGGCGCATGGTCCGGGAGATGGGTGGCCCCGGCGATTTCGTCGAGCGCTACGCCGGGCATCTGCCCGTCGCACCCGTCACGCGCCCCGTTCACGCCGACGGCGTGCTGGCCGCCGTGGATACGCGGGCGGTCGGCAACGCGATCATCGAACTCGGCGGGGGGCGCCGGCAGGTCGGCGATACGCTCGATCTCGCGGTCGGCTTCGACGCGATCGTGCCGATCGGCACGACGCTCGATGGCGGCACGCCGCTGGCCATCGTCCACGCTGCGAGCGAGGCCGATGCCGATCGTGCGGCGGCGGCGTTACTCGCGGCCTGTACGCTCGCCGACAGCGCGCCGCCGATCCGGCCGGTCATCTACGATATTCTTGAGGGCGATACCTGAGCCTTGCGGTATCCTCCGCCTCGACAACAATGCTAACCGGCACTCGGGGGTTCCATGCCGACCACGCTCATCGGGCTCATCGGAGTCGCAACCATCCTCGGCCTGGCCGTGCTGCTGTCGACCGATCGCCGCGCGATCAACCTGCGCATCGTCGGCGCGGCGTTTGCGCTGCAGGTGCTGGTCGCGGCGTTCGTGCTCTACTTCGACGCCGGCCGAATTGCGATCGACCAGCTGTCCCGGGGCGTGCTGGCCGTCATCGGCTTTTCCCAGGCCGGCATCGACATGGTGTTCGGGCCGCTGGCGGATGCCGAGATCGTCGGCTTCAGCTTCGCCGTCAACGTGCTGCCGATCATCATCTTCTTCTCGGCGCTGATGTCGGTGCTCTATCACCTGCGCATCATGGAGTGGGTGGTCCGGCTCGTCGGCGGTGCGCTGCACCGGATCATCGGCACTGGCGCCGTCGAGTCGATGAATGCCGCCGCCAACATCTTCGTGGGCCAGACGGAGGCCCCGCTGGTCGTCAGGCCATACCTCAAGGGATTGACCGAGCCGCAAATGTTCGCGGTGATGACATCCGGGCTCGCGTCGGTCGCCGGCACCGTGCTGGCGGCGTACATGCTGATGGGCGCCGAACTCAAGTATCTCCTCGCGGCCAGTTTCATGGCGGCGCCCGGCGGGTTGCTGATGGCCAAGCTGATGATGCCCGACGCGCCGGCCGACGTGAGCCTTGAGCGCGAGCAGCTGCTGATGGAGAAGAGCCAGCACGAGAACGTGATCCTCGCGGCGGCGGTGGGTGCGGCCGACGGCCTGCGGCTCGCCGTCAATATCGCCGCGATGCTGATCGCATTCGTCGCGCTGATCGCGCTGTTCAACGGTCTGGTAGGCGGCCTGTTCGGCCTCGTCGGCATTGAGGGCATCACGCTGCAGCTGATCCTGGGCAAGCTGTTCGCACCGCTGATGTTTCTCCTCAGCGTCCCCTGGGAGGAGGCGCAGGCGGCCGGCTCGTTGTTCGGCGAGAAGCTGATCCTGAACGAGTTCGTCGCCTTTACGCACCTGAACGACTACCTTGCCGGGATGAGCGAGCGCACCCGGGCGATCTCGACGTTTACGCTCTGCGGTTTCGCCAACCTGTCGTCGATCGCGATCCTTTTAGGCGGGCTCGGCGTGCTGGTGCCGGAGAAGCGCGAGCTCATCGCCCGTTTCGGCCTCCGGGCGGTTGCGGCGGGCTCGCTCTCCAACCTGATGAGTGCGGCACTCGCGGGTCTCCTGATTTCGTTCTGACGTGGCGGCCCGCAGGATCATCATCGACTGCGATCCGGGACAGGACGACGCGGTCGCCCTGTTTCTCGCCTTCGCATCGACCGATGCGCTGGAAATTCTCGGCGTAACCACCGTGGCCGGCAACGTGCCGCTCGAGCTCACGCAGCGCAACGCACGAATGATGTGCGATATCGCTGGCGCCGCGGACGTGCCCGTGCATGGTGGCTGTGACCGGCCGCTGTGTTACGCGCTCGAGACGGCAGAATACATTCACGGCAAGACGGGTATCGACGGTGTCGACGTTTTCGAGCCGGCGACCCCGCTCGCGAAAAAGCATGCCGTCGACTTCATCGTCGACACGCTGCTGGCGGCCGACGAGGCATCCGTTACGCTGGTCCCGACCGGGCCGCTGACGAACATCGCGACGGCCATCCGGCGTGAGCCCGCGATCCTCGCGCGCATCGAGCAGATCGTGCTGATGGGCGGCGCGATGCGGGAGAGCGGCAACCGGTCGCCGTCCGCCGAGTTCAACATGCTGGTCGATCCGCACGC
>JAZBNZ010000201.1:0-10714 GCA_036350895.1 Woeseiaceae bacterium | reverse complement strand
TTCGAGCGCAGGTCCGCGAACGCGGCGACGCAACATGAATAACGAGAAACCGCTCCGCCTGCTGCTGGGCCCGCAGCGACCGACGATCAACCTGCCCGCAGCGATCGAGGCATCGGGTCTCGCTCCGGCCTCTCTCGCCGTGATATCCGCCGGCTGGCAGGAGGCCGAAGGCGATATCGACGACGTCCGCGGCATCCTCGGCCTGCCGCTCAGCGACCTCGGCCTGTATCACCGCACAGAGGCCGTTTTCGCCGCGAACCCGGACATCGAGTCCGCTTACCGGGCACGGCAGGAGCGGCTCCAGGAGCAGCAGCGGTTCTACCGCCTGCGGCTACGGCAGCTCGCTATCGCCGCCCGGGAGACGCTCCGCGCCGAGGGCGACGCCGAGGTCCTCGCCGCCGAACAGCGGCACGCGATCGCCCAACTCAGGGCGCTGGACCGCCACCACCTGCGGCGTACGGAGCTGGCGCACGCAACTTTCGAGGCGGCGTACCCGGCCGCCGGGTCTCCCGCGCTCGCGCCGCACCGCGCCGAGATCGCCGCCGAGATCGAGGCGGCCGACGGCGTACTGATCACCGGCGGTAACGTCATCGTGCTGCTGAACCGGATGCGGCTCTTCGGGCTTGCCGACCTCCTGGCCGCGAAACCCGTGATCGCCTGGTCGGCCGGGGCGATGGCGCTCGCCAGGCGGATCGTGCTCTTCCATGACCGCATGCCGCAGGGCAGGCGCGACGCCGAGTTGCTGGGCAAAGGGCTGGGGCTCATTGACGGCCATTTGTTCTTCCCGGATCCGGAGCGGCGGCTTCGCAAGCACGACCGCCTGCGGGTCGGTTTCCTGTCGAGACGCTTCGCGCCGGATGCCTGCGTCGCCCTCGACAGCGGCGCATCCGTCGAGTTTCGCGGCGGTCTGCCCCGGCGCGCAGACGCGGCAGAGCGTTTGACGAGAGAGGGCCGCTTCAGGCGGTTGCGGGCCGCGTGAATACGGAGCTGAGACGGCTGTTCAAAAAGGGCGCGCCCGGACCGGCCGAGATCGACGCCTTCGTCCACGGCAACCGCTTCCCGCTGGTCGACGAGCAGGACGTGACCTTCGTGTTCCGGGGGCATGCCGACGCCGTTTACCTGCGCTGCTGGATCTCCGGGCTGGACACGGCGCAGCCGTTGCAGCCGCTCGCGGACACCGACCTGTGGGCGGCCACGATAGAGCTGCCGAAGGGATCGCGGATCGAATACAAGCTCGAGGTCGTTCACGGCGAACATCACGAGCTGATCGTCGATCCG
This sequence comes from Woeseiaceae bacterium, assembly GCA_036350895.1. Lineage (GTDB taxonomy): Bacteria > Pseudomonadota > Gammaproteobacteria > Steroidobacterales > Woeseiaceae > UBA1847. The sequence continues at coordinate 9,436 of JAZBNZ010000201.1, read as the reverse complement.
CTCAACCCGGTGCTCGCGCACGATCCTTTCGGCGCGAATTCCGTCTGCCAGGCATGGGGCTACAAGCGCCCGTACTGGACGAATCCGAAACCGGACAGTCGTCCCGGCCGCGTCGAGTCGCTGACGGTCGACAGCAAGGCCTTCCTCGGCAGCCGCGACGTGCAGGTCTATCTGCCGGCGAGGTACCGCGACAATCGCCGCCACTCGCTCCTCGTGGTGCACGATGGCAACGATTACCTCGGCTATGCCGCACTGCAGACGGTGCTCGACAACCTGATTCACGCGCTGGAAATTCCGCCGCTGATCGTCGCTATGACCCAGTCGCCGGACCGCCTGCGGGAATACGCCGGCGACGACCGCCACGCGCGCTTCCTCGCCGAGGAGCTGCTGCCGGCAATGGCCGACGCCTACCCGCTGATCGACGCCCCGGAGGCGCGCGGCGTCATGGGGGCCAGCTTCGGGGGCGTCGCGTCGCTCCACGCCGCATGGCGCTACCCGGACGTCTGGGGCAAGCTCCTGCTGCAGTCCGGCTCCTTCGCCTTCAGCGACATCGGACGCCACCAACGCGGCGCCGTGTTCGACCCGGTCGTCCGCTTCATGAACGAATTCCGCGAGGCTCCCGGCAACCCGGCCGACCGCATCTACATGAGCTGCGGCATCTACGAGTCGCTGATCTACGAGAATCGCTCTCTCGTGCCAAAGCTGCAGGCCGAAGGCATCGAGGTGCGCTTCGAGGAGGCACGCGATGCACACAACTGGGAGAACTGGCGCGACCGGCTCAGGAACGGGCTCTCCTGGCTCTTCCCCGGCCCGCAGTGGATGGTCTATGAATAGGGGTATATCAATAGCGTCGGCGACCTTCTATAGTCGAACGACATCGTAGGGAAGCCTGCCCATGCCAGAAAAAATCCGCCATATCGGCCTGTCCCTGGGAGCCGACATCTGCTGGCCGATTTGCTACGAAGCACTGATCCGGGAGCTGGACCTCGCGATCCCGGTCGACGGTGTGACGCAGCGATTCGCGGTCGAACGCGTGGCAATCGAGCCTTTCGACCTCCGCCAGCCCTGCAAGTACGACGTCGTCATCGACCGGCTGACGCACTGGTACCACACCTCCCGCGAGTGGATCAAAAAGGCGATCCTCACCGACGATCTCTACGTCTTCAACAACCCCTGGTCGCTGCAGGCTATGGAGAAGCACACGTCGTACTGCGCGATGATGCGGCTCGGCTTCCCGGTTCCGGATACCTGGCTCGTGCCGCCGAAGGCCTACGTAGAATCGCCGGACCTCCACTCGACGCTCAGCAGGTACGCAAAGCTGTTCGACCTCGACGAGATCGGCGAGAAGATCGGCTACCCGCTGTTCATGAAGCCCTACGACGGCGGCGCGTGGGTCGGCGTCACGGCCATCCATGACGGCGAGTCCCTGCACAAGGCCTACGACGAGAGCGGAACCCGGGTCATGCACCTGCAAAAGGGCGTCATTCCGAACGATGCCTTCGTGCGCTGCGTCGGCCTTGGCCCGCAGTTCCGCTACGTCAACTACGACCCGTCGGCGCCGCTGCACGATCGCTACCGCATGGACACGGACTTCCTGTCGGACGCCGACAAGGCCACGCTGTCGAAGATGACAATGGTGATCAACGCCTTCTTCGGCTGGGACTTCAACTCCTGCGAAGCGCTGCGCTCGAACGGCCTGTGGCAGCCGATCGACTTTGCGAATGCCTGCCCGGACTCACAGGTCACATCGCTGCATTTTCACTTCCCCTGGCTGATCAAGTCGAATGTGAAGTGGTCGATCTATTGCGCCGCTACCGATCGTTCGATGCACGCGAACCTGAACTGGGAAGACTATTTCCGGATTGCGGGCCGCGACCTGCCCTTCGAAGACAAGCTCGACGCCTACGCAAAGCTCGCCGAGACCTATTTTGAAGTCGAGCAGTTCACGGAATTCTGCGAGCGGCATCTCGGTCACCTCGACGAGGTGGCCCATGCCTTCTTCGGCTCGGACACCGTCCGCGATGCAATCCGCCAGAAGGTGGAAGCGCTTTATCCGGAGCACGAGCAGGACGAATTCACGGAACTGTTCTGGAACCGTATCCAGGAATGGCGCAGGCTCGAAGCACAGGGCTGAACATGGACAAGGAAGTCACTCGCTGGTACTCGCCCCGGTTGGAGCAGGAGATGCCGCTCGTCCGCTGGGGCCACTACGGGACCCCGGTACTGCTGTTTCCCACCGCCGGAGGCGACGCCGAGGAAATCGAGCGCTTTCACCTGGTCGGCGCACTCGGCGAACTGATCGACGCCGGCCGCATCAAGGTGTACTCGACGGACAGCGTCGCGGGCCGCGTCTGGTTTTCCGGGCGGCATTCACCGGAATTCTGCGCGCTGTTCCAGAATCGCTTCGACGACTTTATCTACAGCGAAGTGACGCCGGCCATCCGGGCCGACTGCCGCGCGGACGACATCGGAATCATTACCGCGGGCGCCTCGATCGGCGCGTTCAACGCGGTGGCGACGGTCTGCCGCCACCCGGACGCGTACCGGATGGCGATCGCGATGAGCGGGACCTTCGACCTCTCGAAGTACCTGGGCGGCACGATGCCCGCCGACTTCTATTTTTCTTCGCCGCTCCATTACCTGCCGGATCTCGAAGGCGACCAGCTCGCGCTGCTGAAGACCCGCTCGATACTCCTGGCGAGCGGCGAAGGCCGCTGGGAGAACATCGGCGAATCCTGGAATCTCGCCAATCTCCTCGGCGCCAAGGGCATTCCGAACCGCGTCGACTCCTGGGGACCCGACTGGGATCACGACTGGGAGACCTGGCGCGTGATGCTGCCGAAGTACCTCGATGAGTACGCCTGAGACACGCCTCAAGGTCTGCCTCGCGAGCTCCGAACTCGCGCCGCTGGCGAAGACGGGCGGACTCGCCGACGTGTCCGCGGCGCTGTCCGCCTATCTCCACGACAGCGGCCATGACGTGCGGGTTCTCCTGCCGCGCTACCGGCAGGTCGAGTCGCTGGGGCTCGATATCGAACCCGTCCCCGGGATGGCGGACATCGGCATGCGCCTCGGCCACGACGAAATCCACTACGGCATAGACCGGACCGTCCTGCCGGGCACGACGCTGCCCGTCTACCTGCTGCGGTGCCCGGCCCTGTTCGATCGCGACACGATCTATACCGACGACCACGACGAATACCTGCGCTTCGTGCTGCTGTCGCGCGCGGCGATCGACATGTGCCAGCGCATGGGTTTCGCGCCGGATATCTTTTCCTGCCACGACTGGCAGACGGCGCTGATTCCGCTCTACCTCAAGACGGTGTTTTCCTGGGACCGTCTGTTCGCGAGGACCCGGTCGGTGCTGACGATCCACAACATCGGCTACCAGGGCATGTTCCCGTCGTGGATTCTCGACCGTCTCGAACTGGGTGACGCCGGGCATCACCTGCACCAGGACGACCTCAAGGACGGCGTCGTCAACTTCCTGAAGACCGGGGTGATGTACGCCGACGCGATCACGACCGTCAGCCCGACCTACGCGCGCGAGATCCTCGGCGACGATTTCGGCATGGGTCTCAACAACCTGCTGCGCGATCGTGCCGGTTCATTGTTCGGCATCCTGAACGGCGTCGACTACGCCGAGTGGAACCCGGCGACGGACGCGCTGATCCCACAGACTTACTCACCCGAAGACATGCGCGGCAAGCGTACCTGCAAGCGGCGCCTGATGGAGGAAACGGGCCTCGACGTCGACGAAGGGCGTCCGCTCGTCGGGATCGTCAGCCGCCTCGTCGGCCAGAAGGGCATCGAGCTGGTCGAGCAGGTACTCCCGGCCATGCTCGAGCAACGGGACTTCGCGATCGCGGTGCTCGGCAGCGGCGAACGGCGATACGAAGACTTCTTCAACTGGCTCAAGGACCGGTTCCCGGGGCGGGCCAGCTACTACCAGGGTTTCTCCAACGAGCTCGCGCACTGGATCGAAGCCGGCGCCGACATGTTCCTGATGCCGTCGCTCTACGAGCCCTGCGGGCTCAACCAGATGTACAGCCTCAAGTACGGCACCGTGCCGATCGTGCGCGAAACCGGCGGACTCGCCGACTCGGTGCAGCAGGTGGATCCGTCGACCGGACGCGGTACCGGGATCCTGTTCCGTGACTACAACGCCGAAGGGCTCTACCGGGCGCTGGATCGCGCGCTCGAGCTCTATGGCAACCCGGCGCTTTGGCAGACGATCGTGGCCAACGGCATGCGCCAGGATTTCTCCTGGGACACCCAGGGAGCTCGCTACGTCGAATTGTTCGAAGCCCTGAGGCAAACAGCATGAACGTCATCTTCATCGAGCCGGCATTCCCGAACAACCAGCGCGAGTTCGTGCGCGCGCTCAGCGCGGCCGGCGCCAACGTCATCGGCATCGGCGAGCGCCCCGTCGCGTATCTCGACGACGAGCTTAAGCAATGGCTCGGCGAGTACGTGCAGATCGACTCCGTCGTCAACGAGTCATCGCTGCTCGCGACCGTGCGGGCAATCCAGGACAAGCTGTGGGTAGACCGCCTGGAGGCGACGATCGAAGCGCATATCATGCCGGCGGCCCGCGTCCGCGAAGCGACCGGCATTCCGGGCACCTCGACCCGAACGGCATGGCTGTGTCGCGACAAGCCCGCGATGAAGGCAGCACTGCGGCAGGCCGGTATCCCCTGTGCACAGTCGACGCGTGCGGAATCCGCCGCGGACGCGCGGGCATTCGCGGCGAGTGTCGGCTATCCGCTGATCGTCAAGCCACCGGATGGCGCTGGCGCCGCCGGCACCTACCGGGTAACGGACGATGCGGAGCTCGAGCGCGTGATCGCCGAGTCCGGCCTCGGCGCAGGCGTTCCCGTCGCCATCGAGGAATTCATCGAGGGCCACGAGGGCTATATCGACACGATCACTGTGGACGGGGAAGTGGCGCACGAGTTCATCACCCACTACTACCCCAACGTGCTCGAGGCGATGCGCGAACGCTGGATATCGCCGCAGATGGTCACGACGAATCGTATCGACGCACCGGGCTATGCAGAAGTCCGCGCGATGACCCGCGACGTCATTCGCATTCTTGAGATCGGCACGTCGGCCACGCACATGGAATGGTTCTTCGGTCCGAAAGGTCTCAAGTTCTCGGAAATCGGCTGCCGCCCGCCCGGCGTCGGCCAGTGGGACGTCTACAACGCCGCGAACGAATTCGACATCTACTACGAGTGGGCAACCGCCGTCTGCCACCGCCGGGTCACCGGCCGACCGTCGCGCCGCTTCGCGGCCGGCATGATCGCGCTGCGCCCCGACCGGGACGGCCAAATTACCGGCTATTCAGGCCTGGACGAGATCAACCAGCGCTACGGCGAGTGCATCGTCAGGGCGCACCTGCCCGACCCGGGTACGCCAACGCAGGGCGTCGAGGCCGGCTACATGGCCAACGCGTGGATGCGCGTCCGGCACCCGGATTACGACGAGTTGCGACGCATCCTCGACGACATCGGCCGGACCGTCCAGGTGCACGCTGCCTGAGCGCAAGGACCCGCGGACTACGGCAACCGGTCCAGCCGTAATGCGCCGTCGGCGTCCTCGTAAACGACGACGCCGCCTGCCTCTAGCAGGTTCCTGACCGCCGCGGACGGCTCTTCGGCCACAGCGTCCGCCACGGCGCGGATCGCGTCGGCGACCCGTGGCGAGACGGCGTTCACATGGCGATAGTAATCCTCTGCCCCGTAGGTCGACTGCGCGGCGAGGCTGTCCGCGATCAACCGCCGCCAGAGAGCGAACAGGTCCTCTCCCTGCTGCCGCATCAGGCCGTGCGTTGCCAGTGCGATCGTCGCCCCGCACTCGTAGTAGGCCTGGAACTCGTCGCGACGAGCGGCGGAACGCAGTGACCCGTTGCCGAGAAAGCGGACGCATTCGTTCGCCGCGCGCTCGAACAGCGCGAGGGCAGCCGCATCGCTGTGGATACCGAGGTCTGCGAGGGCGAGCCAGCCCATCGCCTCGGCGCTGCCCTCGTGCAGCCATGACTCGGTGCCGTCCGCAGCGATAACCTGCCCGTTGTTCCAAAGGTGCGCTGATTCGTGCGCAAAAAACTGCGCCATGAATTCACGCTCGGACGGCGTATCCTGGATGCCGTCGCCGAGTGCCAGCTGGATGGCAATCTGTGAACCGATCACACCGCCCGTGAAACTGATACGCCGGCCGTCCAGCGGCGTGAAGCTGGTCAACATGAAGGGCTTGCCGCCCGCGAGTGCGCCGAGATGCTCTTCGTAGTACTGGAACGTCAACGCCATCGACTCGTAGAGCAGGTCACGCAGCCACGTCGGCGCGGCAGCATCCATGACGGACACGAGGTGCGGTGTCTCGAGCGCCTCCGCCGAACCGAAGTAGACGTATTCGCCCTCTCCGATGGCGATAGGCTGCGGCCCGGATTCGACCCGGGCGCCGACGATCATGGCGCCGAAGCGCCCCGGATCGAGCACGATGGTCGCCTCGGCAGGCCAGAGCGTGTTGGCGTCATCGGCGCCGTCGAGATAGTCGCCCGCGTTACCCGACTCGGGCACGCCAACGATGAACTGGCCCGTGAACATCGCCTCGGAGCCATCGCTGAAGCGGATGAACGGCGTGTAGTCATTCGGAATGCGCTCGGTATGAGTCTCGATGGTGGCCTTCAGCCTGCTGAAGGGCTTGCCGTTCTTTCGACTCACGCGGTCGGTAGCGCCCAGTCGCTCCATCCGAAAGCCGCGTGGCAGCGTCCAGGTTGCGCGCCGGTAATCGCCGTTGCCGCGCGCGAAAATCAGCGCATCGACCGGTGACGAAAGCGCATATTCGACGTTCCATCGGCCTGCCCTTGCGGGTTCGACGCTGATAGTGACCGTGTACTCGTCAGCGGACGCCGCGACGGCACCGAGTGCAAGCAACAGCGTTACGGCAAGCCGGTACGGAAACATCGTCCGATCCCGTCCAGAAATTCGACGCTCCGGCTCACGAAAGGACTTCTCAAGGAAGTCGCGAGCGCCTGGCCGGTCCGTCCCCGGGCCAAATCACGGAAACTCGGAGAGGATATCGACCACGGCCTTGTCGACCGCGGGGCCGAGGTTCTCGCGGACCTTGTCCGTGACGCGGCCGCTCAACGCACCCTCCCAGACCAGCGTGTTCCGGGATGCATCGATGATATCGATGGCGAGTGTGCCCTCGGTGCGCTGGACCACGTCGGCCGTGCTGGTCCCGACGCCGACGCTGTAGCCGCCCCAGGTCCCGTAACGCCCGGCACGAACGCCCACGTTGACGCCGGACGAAGGCCGGCTGGATAGCGTCTCGCGGGTGGAGACGAGGAAATTGACCCGCAGGTCCGGTTGCTCTGCCGAATAGACGAGGCCCTTTGCTTCCAGTTCGCGGGTAGCCGCGTCCACGAGGCGCTGGCTGAGCAGCGTACGGACGCCGTCGCGATCGGTCGACAGCGGCTCCATGAAGCCGAAGGTCCGGTAGTCGGCGATCGCAAAACCCGGTGCCTTGTTGGAGATGACATTGGGGCCGCTCGCACAGCCCGAGAGAACGAGACTCGCCAGCAGTACCGTGGCGACGCGGGACAATGAGAAGGTTTTTTTCATGCGCGTTGCTTCCTGGATTTACGCGGGCGGTCTATTTTGTCAGTCTAGCGCAGTCCCGGGCGAGCCGGGAGTCGTTTCGAGTGCGTATAATTCCAATCTCTGCGCCAGCACGACCGGGCGCGCGAAGGCAGCAGACATGGCAGCAGATATCTCCAACAAGAACATGTTCCAGCGTTTCCTGCATTCGCAGGTCTTCGGTGCCCTGATCCTGATCGCGACGACGATCGTTGCGCTGGGCTGGGCGAATTCCCAGTGGGGCCAGCTCTACTACGACATCTCGCACACCTACGTCGGCATCAAGTTCGGCGAAGTCGAATTCAAGATGACGCTGTCGCACTGGATCAAGGACGGCCTGATGGCGATCTTCTTTTTCGTCGTCGGCCTCGAGATCAAGCGCGAGATCGTCGTCGGCGAGCTGTCGACGCTCGACAAGGCGGTCCTGCCGGTGCTCGCCGCCGTCGGCGGGGCCATATTGCCGGCACTGGCTTACGTCGCTTTCAACCTCGACTCGGGCGCGCTCAGCGGCTGGGGCATCCCGATGGCGACCGACATAGCATTCGCGCTCGGCATCCTGGCCATGTTCGGCAAGCGCGTCCCGCTCGAACTGAAGATCTTCCTGACCGCACTCGCGATCGCCGACGACCTGATCGCGGTGGCGGCAATCGCGGTCTTCTACACGCCCGACCTGAGCGTCGGCATGCTGCTGCTGTCCGGCGCGCCGCTGGTCCTGATGGTGTGGATGAACCGCGCCGGTGTCCGCGCCACCTGGGCCTACTCGCTCCTGGCGTTCCTGATCTGGGTCGCCGTGCTGCTGTCCGGCGTGCACGCGACGATCGCCGGTGTGATGGTGGCTCTCGTCGTACCGGTCCGGCCCGCCATAGACCCCGGCCAGTTCATCGCGACGACGTCGAACCTGCTCAAGGAAATCGACGGCCCCGATAATTCGCTGGACGCGCTGATTCACGACTCGAAGCGCCGCAACCGGCTGAACCAGCTCGGCATCACCGTCGAGGAGGCCATCCCGCCCGGTATCGCGATGGAGCATCGCCTGCATCCGCTGATGGGCTTCGTGATCCTGCCGCTGTTCGCACTGTTCAGTGCCGGCGTCGTGTTCGGTGCGGAGACCTTCCAGGGCTTCCCGACCGCCGTCAGCCTCGGCGTCATCGTCGGCCTGGTGCTCGGCAAGCCTCTCGGCGTCCTGCTGACGAGCTGGCTCGTCATCCGGATTGCGAAGCCCGATCTCGGCGGGCTCACGCTGCCGATGCTGCTCGGCGCCGGCTGCCTGGCGGGTATCGGCTTCACGATGGCCATCTTCATCAGCGAGCTCGCCTATGCGTCGGAGACGCTGATCAACCAGGCGAAGGTCGGCGTGCTCATCGCATCGGCGCTGGCCGCGCTGCTCGGCGCGCTGGTACTGCACTTCTCGCTGCCGCGAGCCGATGCCACTGCCGCGCAATGACGAGCGAATACCATGACACGGTGATCATCGGCGCCGGTCTCTCCGGCATCGGCACCGCCTGTCACCTGCTCGACGCGTTCCCGGACCTGGACGTCCTCCTGCTCGAAAGCCGGGAGCGCCTGGGCGGTACCTGGGACCTGTTCCGGTATCCCGGCATTCGTTCCGACAGCGACATGCATACGCTCGGCTATCACTTCAAACCCTGGACGAATCCGAAAGCGATCGCCGACGGACCGGCCATCCTCGACTACCTGCACGAGACCGCCGCCGAACACGACATCGAGGGTCGAATTCGCTATCACCAGCGCCTCGTGGCCGCCGACTGGCACTCCGGCGACCAGGTCTGGACGCT
>JAZBNZ010000200.1:0-2650 GCA_036350895.1 Woeseiaceae bacterium | reverse complement strand
GTACGTCGGGATTCGGGGTTCGGCCGGCGCGGTATTCATCGAGGAAATAGTCGAATACGCGGTCGCGATACTCGCGGGCGAAATTGACGTGATGCAGGGGGACGCCGAGGTGGTCGGCGACCCGCCGCGCATCCTGCAGGTCCTCTGCGGCCGTGCAATAGCCGTCGTCGTCTTCCCAGTTGGTCATGTGCAGCGCGTGCACGTCGGCGCCGGCCTCCCTGAGCAGGAAGGCTGCCACGGCCGAATCGACGCCCCCGGACAATCCGAGGATGACGCGGCGACCGGCGACTTTGTCGGCAAGATCGGACATGACGGTATTCTAGCATTCGACGTCGGAGCGGATGTGGTGCCACGCATTCCTGGCGTCAGGAAACGCCGGTTCGCAGCAGGCTCAACGGCTTTTCGTTACACTGCATAACGGCCGTATCGTTGCTCGGGGTCCCGGCGTCCGGCACGGACACTTGTCTGTCGAGGCGGCGCACAGCGTAGCCAGGCCTGGCCCAGGATCGGCATCGTAAGCATGACATCGGAGTTGGAATGAAAAGAATGATCAGACCCGTTGCGTTAGTCACCGGCCTTGCATTGCTGACGGCCTGTTCGGATGCCGGACTCGAGCCGGGGCAAGGTTTCGTCGAGGTCGACGGCGGTAAAGTCTGGTACGAAATCGTGGGCTCCGGCACCGCGACGCCGCTGCTACTGCTGCATGGCGGCCCGGGCGCACCGAGTCACTACCTTAAGCCGCTGGAGCGAGTCGCCGTAGACCGGCCGGTGATTTTTTACGATCAACTGGGTGCGGGCCGCTCGCCGGCACCCCAGGATCCCGCGCTGTGGACGGTCGAGCGTTTCGTCAAGGAACTCGGCCAGGTCCGCGAAGCGCTGGGGCTCGAGGAGGTGCATATACTCGGTCATTCGTGGGGGTCGATGCTCGCGATGGACTACATGCTGACCCGGCCGCAAGGCGTGAAGAGCCTGACCTTCGCCAGCCCGGCGCTGAACATCAGCCGCTGGACGCAGGATGCGAGAGAGTTGCTGAAGGCCCTGCCGGAGGAAACCCGGGCACTCATCGAGCGCCACGAGGCCGAGGGCACGACGGACGCGCCCGAGTACCAGGATGCGGTGATGGCTTACTACGGCTTGTACCTGAGCCGCTCCGAGCCGTGGTCGCCGGACCTCTTGGCGGCGTTCGAGGGATTCAACACGGATCTGTATCACTACATGTGGGGGCCGAGCGAGTTCACCGCCACCGGTACCTTGCAGGGATACGACCGGGAAGCCGAACTGGCCGAGCTCGATCTGCCCGTACTGTTCACGACCGGTCGCTACGACGAAGCGACCCCCGCAACCGTCCGGCATTTCCAGGGTCTCGTGCCTGGCGCCGAGATTCGTATTTTCGAGAACAGCGCACACATGACCATGCTGGACGAGCCCGAAGAGTACTCCGAGGTCATACGGCAGTTTCTGAACGAAGCAGAGGACGCTCGTTGACGTAAGCAAAGCCCGATAGCCGTTGATCGATTCAACAAGGCGATTCGATCAACGGGATGTGAACGGAGTACCGGGAGCAGTTCGAGGCCGCGTCAGGCCGGGAACGCCTCCCAGCGCCGGCGTGCGTCGGCCAGGACCCGATCATAAGCCGGGTTACCCACCAGCGGCGCCAGCACCGGATCGTGCTCCGCAAGGTACGGGTAATTGATGAAGCCTTTGTCGACGGCGAGAGCTATCCACTCGACCGCGCTCGCGGCGTCGCCGGCTAACGCATATGCCTGGGCCAGGAATCGGGGGAACAGGTCGGTCGCCTGCGCCAGCGCCTTCTTGTCGGTGTCCAGGAGCGCAACCGGCTCCCGTCCGGCGATCGCCGAGGCGAACATCGCGATCACCCGTCCGGGCGGCGTCTCCAGGGCTGACGGGGGTGTGGCCTCTGCGATCTCCAGGGCTTCGTGGCCGCGATCTGCGCTGGTCAGTATGTACACGTAAAACAACCGCGCCATGGGGTTGTCCGGGTCCATCTCGAACATCTCGCGATAGGGCGCAATGGCCGCTTCGAAGTTGCCCTCCAGCGCAGCTGCCCAGCCGGGCATGCAGCGTACCAGCGGCGTCAGCGGGTCGATGGACAGGAGCTGGTCGATCAGGGGCCTCGCCTCGGCGCCGCGGCCGGAGATCAGGTAGCAGTATGCGAGCAGCGACAGTGTGTCGGGGTCGGCGGGTTCGGACTCGAGGGCCGTCTTGAGCGCGGCGACCGCAGGCCCTATCTCGCCCCGCGAGTAGTGCAACCAGCCGTTGAGCTGATGACCGGCAGCGAGTTCCGGCTCCAGCGCAAACGCCTTGTGCAGGTTGGCCTCGGCTTCTCGAAGCGGCGCTTCGCCAAGGTCGATGCCGGCCTCGCGGTAATGCAGGTGGGTCCTGCCGAGCGCGGTGTAAAGCCGCGCGTCCTCGCCGGCGACGGCGATGCCGCGGTGCAGCAAGACGACTGCCTCGTCGATGGCGTCTTTGCGCCAGCGCAACGCGGCATGCCGGGCCTGCACGAGGTATTGCCAGGCTTCAACGTCGGCCGCCGGCTGCTGCGAAAGCCGGTCGCCAAGGCTTGCGGGGAGGCGAAGGTCCATCGAATCGACGACTTCACGGGCGATATGCTCCTGGATTGCGAACAGCT
>JAZBNZ010000199.1:0-5102 GCA_036350895.1 Woeseiaceae bacterium | reverse complement strand
TCCACCTCGTCCGCACAGCACCAGGAATTCCTCGCCCAGAGTTTCGAGCGCCGTGCGCGCTCCGACATGCATAGTCTCGCCGACGAGATCATCGCGATCGGCCCCGACGCCGGCGACGCCGCGATCGCAGCACTGATCGAACGCGCGATGAACCGCAACGCCTCGCTGGCAGGCATTCGTTACCAGGACCGCAGGCGCAGCATTACGGAGGGCTACCTGCCGCCCGGAACACTGCCGGACGGCGTGCAGTGGCTGGAAGAATACCTCCTGCTCGATTACGACGTCGAGTTCGCCAACGCGGAACCGGGCGTATTGCTGGGGACGTTCACGCTCGAGGAACTCCGTATCGAGTCGGCGATGTTCGAAGCGCGAATCGCGCGGGCGGAAGCGAGGACGCGGCGCGACAGCGTCGTCATGGTCGGCGGCGCGTCCGCCATCGTGCTCGTGCTGTGTGGCCTCCTGGTCTGGCTGCTGGCGCGCAACACGAGCCGACGTATCTCGGATCTGAAGGAACAGGCGGTCAAGCTCGGCGATTCGGATTTCGGCGATCGGCTGCCCGAGAATGGCGGTGACGACCTGGGCGAACTCGCCGCGGTCTTCAACACGATGCGGGACCGACTGCGCGAGACGACGATTTCGAGAAACTACGTCGACAGTATTTTCTCGAGCATGAACGACGCAATCATCGTCACCGATGCGGACGCCTGCATCACGCGCATCAATAAAGCGACGACACATCTTCTGGGCTACGAGCCCGATGAGCTGCTGGGCATGTCGGTCGATCACATCGTCGACATGAGCAAGAGCAAGTCGCTGATGGACGTACCCGCATCCGGGACGCCGCGCGACTCGTTCTTCCTCAGCAAGTTCGGTGAATCGATCCCGGTCTCGTACACCTGCTCGATACTCGACCGCTCCGGAAGCGAGTCCGGGGAGAGAATCTACGCCGCGCAGAACACGACCGAAAGACTGCGGGCCGAAAAACGCATCCGCTATCTCGCCCGCATCGACGCCCTGACGAAAATCCCGAACCGCATGCAGTTCCAGCATCTTCTGCAGCGCGCGATCGCGCGATCGCGGCGGGATCAGAAGCCGCTCTGCCTGTTCTATATCGACATCGATCGATTCAAGGAAATCAACGACACCTTCGGGCACCTCGCCGGTGACACGACGCTCGAAACCGTCGCCGAACGGATCAGCGCCGTCGTCCCGGAAAACACCGTCGTCGGCCGCCTTGCGGGTGACGAGTTCGCGATCATCATTGCCGGACTGGGGCCTGAAGGCACGGGTCTCGCGGATACGCAAAAGCTCGCGGACCGTTTGCTTACCCGGCTTGCGGATCCGCTGTTCGTGCAGGGCCACGAAGTCTTCATGACTGCCAGCGTCGGCATGGCTTACTACCCGAGCGACGCGGCCAACGTGATCGACCTTATCCGCAACGCGGATGCCGCGCTGTACCACGCGAAGAAATCCGGCGGGAACCAGTGCGCACGCTACGACGCGAAGATGAACGAGGCAGCCGTCGAGCGCCTGATGACCAAGAGCCGCCTGAAGCGCGCGTTCGAGCGTGACGAGCTGCTGGTCCACTATCAGCCCAAGTACAACCTCGAAACGGGCGAGGTCTTCGGTGCGGAGGCACTGGTTCGCTGGGAGCTGCCGGAACGCGGGCTGGTCCTGCCGTCCGACTTCATACCGCTCGCCGAGGAGACGAGTCTCATCATCGAGATCGGTGAGTGGGTACTCGACAAGGTGTGCGAGGACTTCCGCATCTGGCAACGGTCCGTGTCGTCGCCCGGCCGGGTGTCCGTCAACCTGTCGCTGAAGCAACTGCGGCAGGCGAATTTCATCCGGCGCATCAGCTCGATCCTCCGAAGCCACGAGGTCTCACCGACGTCGCTGGAACTCGAGATTACCGAGACCACGCTGATGGAGGAGCCGGAACGCACGATCAAGCTCCTCGACCAGCTCTATGCGCTGGGACTGCACCTGGCGATCGATGACTTCGGTACCGGATACTCGTCGCTGAGCGCGCTGCAGCAGTTCCCGATCAGCACGCTGAAGATCGACAAGTCCTTCGTTCGCCATGCGACGACGAACGCGGACGACGCGACTATCGTCGGCACCATCGTGCAGATGGGCCAGAACCTGAACATGGACGTCGTCGCTGAAGGTGTCGAAAGCGAGGATCAGCTGAATTTCCTGCAGGGCCTCGGCTGCACATACGCTCAGGGCCTGTTGTTCGGCGACCCGATGGACGCCGACAGTTACCTCGATCTCCTGCTCGCCCAGGCGGAGGGCACCGACCAGTACCGCGCGCTGTTTTTAGCGTAAGTCACTGACATTACAGCCGATGCATGACATAAGCCGGCGGGGCGTTGCGGCATGACTTCACTCCACCGCGGCCATCATGCTTAAATAGGCAGCCGTTTGACTGACAGGCCACGGCCGCAAGGCTTCGGCGAGAGACTACGCTCAAATGAACACGTTTTTTAAATCCCTGCTGGCTGCAAGCCTGCTCCTCGTCGGCCAGTCGGCCCTCGCCTGCGATTACCCGGAGCGGCCGGAAATTCCTGACGGCACCACCGCCACGAAGGAAGATATGCTGGCTGCCGCCTCGGCGGTCAAGAACTACCTCGCGGAGGTCGACGCCTACCTGAGCTGTATCGAGCAGGCCGAAGCGGAGGCGGTCGCCGCGATGGAACAGGTTTCACCGGAGGATATGCAGCGACGCGCCCAGATGCTCGACAAGCGCTTCGCGGCCGCCAACGAGGAGAAAGCGCTCGTCGGGGAAATGTTCAACCAGCAGGTACGCAGCTACAACGCAAAAGCGCGCTCCGACGACTAGTCGCCGCCGCTACCAGCGGTACCTGGAAAAATTATCGGGGTTCGCCCAGTTACGCGAGTTGTTCCACTCGCGGGGCCGCTCGGCCTCGGCAGGATCCCGGACATACAAGAGCCCGTCGACCGACGGGCTTTTTTTGGCCTCGAACCCGAGTGCCAGCATGTCGCCGGGTGTCGCGATCTCCGCCGTGTCCTGGAAAACGACGCACGCGGCGTGGACGTCGCGCAGGCGCGCGAGCAGGGGCACGACCGTATCCAGCGCATCCTCGACGCCGGCCGCTACCAGTGCGGCATCGACCCTGAGATCCGCGGGCAACGCCGCCAGGGGCACAGACGCCGTGGGCGCCGTGAACCGCACCGGCACACCCGTATCGTTCTCGATCGGACCCAGCAAGGCGAGATGTCCCGCCGCATATCCGGTCGCCTCCAGCAACTGATGTGCGCTTGCCGTCCTCACGTCAAAGCCTGTCGATCTCGCGCTTCAGGTCGAACCTGTTCTCGGTGATGATGCGCTCGAGCACGCGCACGCGCGCTTCGATCGCCTCCAGCTGGCCGAGCATGTCGTCCATACCGGGTGCATCCTCGCGATCGGCATTCTTGTTCTTCTCGCTGATGTAATGCATGACCACGCCGGTCACGCAGGCGATCAGCACGATCAGCACTATTCCGCTTGATGTCATGAATAACCCCTCTGGCGTGCAGTTCGTAGTCTATCGATCGAGATTCCGGAATTCATGGTCGAGCGAGTAGCGCGAGGAGGTCACGTACTTCTCGAGCCTCGCCAGCCGGCGATCGAGCGCCTGGAAGCGCCGACGCGCGTCACTCATGGCCTGGGCCGGTGACGACCGCATCGAGCGGCGGAAGTCCGCGTCGTACTCTCGCTCCTGCCGCGGCATCGGTGCGACGGGTATGAGTACCACCGCCGCAAGGTAGGACACGATCGCGAACGGCGGCGCCATGAACAGCGCGATCACGGCCAGGAGGCGCGTCACCTTGAGGTTGAATCCGAAATACTCGGCGAGCCCGCCGCAGACGCCGCCCAGCACGCGCTTGTCGGGGCTGCGGTAGAAACGACGGCTATCGGCAGTGTCGTAACTGTTCATTGATGCCTCCAGTGATCGGAGCGACGGCGCCAGAAATCGTACTCGTTGCTCCGGCCCGCATATACGAGCGGCTTCTCACGAACCAGCACGGCCGCGAGAATGTAGACGAGTGCCGTCGCCCAGAAGAACAGAATCAGGCAGATCACGGCAACGGCGCGCACTGCGCCGAGCTTAAGATTGTAGCGGTCGGCGATGCCGGCACAGACGCCGAAGATCCAGCCGTTCTCCCGGTCACGATAGAAACCGCGCAACGGGCCGTGGTCCATGTTCCAGGTGCGGTGCGTCATTTCTCCCTCCAGCTCGGATGGTCGTCATCGAGGATTTTTTCCAGCGTTTCGAGGCGCTCCTCGAGGCGCTGCGACAGCGCCCACAAATCTTCGAGCATCTGCTCGTCGTCCCGTGAAATCTCGCGGGTCTGTTTCCATCGCGTGATGAAGTTCAGCACGATGTAAAGCGGCAGCCCTATCGTTACGAGCAGTACGGCTGCGATTAAGGCAAGTTCGCCGATCACGATCCCTCCCGGTGACCGTCATGCTGCTCGCCGGCAACGCGACGTTTGAGTTCATCCAGTTCCCTGGAAACCGACTCCTCGGCCTCGAGATTGGCGAACGCGTGGTCAAGATCTTTCGGCAGACCCAGGTCATAGGCTTCGACCCTGCCTTCGACGTCGTCGATCCGCTGCGTGTAGGCCTCGAAGCGCACCATTGCATCGTCGATCTTGTAGTCGTGAATGCGCTTGCGCGCGGCGAGGCGGCTGTTTGCGGTCTTGTGCCTGGCCAGCAGCGATTTCTGCCGCGCCTTCGCGTCGTTCAGCTTGCTCTCGAGTCGGGCGATGTCATCGTTCAGTTTCGTCAGGCCCTCGTCAATGGCCGCGTAGTCGCTGCGCACCATCTCCGCCGCGGCGGTGACGCGGGACTTCTCGACCAGCGCGGCCTTGGCGAGGTCTTCGCGGCCCTTGCGCATCGCGAGTTCGGCCTTGTTGTCCCAGTCATCGATTTCTCCCTCGAGTTGCTCCAGCTTGCGATTGAGATCCTTCTTGTCAGCAATGGAGCGGGCGGCCGCGGATCGAACCTCGACCAGCGTGTCTTCCATCTCCTGGATCATCAGCCGTACGATTTTTTCAGGGTCCTCGGCCTTGTCGAGGATCGCGTTGATGTT
>JAZBNZ010000198.1:0-3407 GCA_036350895.1 Woeseiaceae bacterium | reverse complement strand
GGCCTCGGGTTGCGCAACTGGTCGATGGCCGGTGGATCAACGTCAAGCGTGTTTTCGAAGAGGTGCACGCTGATATCACCGAAGTCGCTGTGACCGAGGCCGAATAGCGACGACCAGGCAACATCGTTCAAGCGCGCTGCGCCGCCCAGGTCGGGCAACTGGTCGACGTTCACCGCGGCAATTTCGTTTGCCAGCGCCCGGTCGAGGTGATGCCAGAACTCGATATACGCGTGGTTGTACGCGTGCTGAGGCCATGTCTGTGCGGGGCCGCACCAGTACGCCTGCTCCAGGGTACCTATCCAGACATTATTGCAATTGAGATATTGCTGCGCGCCGGCGGTGTCCGGGTCGATGTCGGAGAGATACGCTTCGAAATAGGCCCTGAACTCGCCCTCGAAGTCGGGTTGGCCGTAGACTGCCTGGATCCGCTCCAGTACCAATGGCAGAAAGCGCGGGCTCGTGCCTTCCCATTGCGCGCCATCCAGTTCACCCAGCACCTCGCGGACGTCGTAGCTCCCCGCGGGAAGCTGGTCCAGTGCTTGCCCCGCGGGTTCGTAATGAAGCACGGCGAAGGCGTCTGCCTGGACGCCGGCAGCATCAATCGAGCCGGACAGCGTCGCCATGCCGAGCACGTCCCCGGCAGCCACCCCGTCGAGATCATTCACCTGCGGATAATGCTTGCGTGAGATCGACGCCCAGCCAGGCTCGCCGACGGGCACCAGTACCTGGCTGAAATCGATCGCTCCGAAGCGGTTGTAGCCGAGGCTGCGGAACTCGAATACGGATCCGGTGAAGACGTCCTGCGGATAGATGCGCCCGACCGTGTAGCCGCCGGGATCGATGCCGTCGATCTCGTGCACGGTGTTCCCGACGACGATCGACTGGCCGATCAGCATGTCTTCCACGGCATGCGCGTTCCCGATCGTCGCGGCGATCCCGCCCGCCAGGTTGGGTTTGTCCAACTCCGTGGTTCGCGGCTTGCCGAACACCTGGTTCTCGACAATCGTGCTGCTTTGCACCTGCATATAGCCGTTGGACATGTACAGGCCACCGCCTCGCCAGTAACCGAGATCCAGCAGATCGAACAGGAACGGCGGCAGCGCTAACGGTTCGACGAGGTTCCTGGCGACGGTACTGTTCTCGATGTGGATCCTCGTCGACGAACCGATACCGCCCCCATCGGAATACACGCCGCCACCGTAGGCGAACAGACCGCTGATCCGGTTTTCGCTGATCGCCGACTGGCTGATCGACGAGACCTTCACGCCGGTATCGCGGCCGCCGACGGAGAACACGCCGCCCCCGGCCGCTCCACCGCCGTAGACCGAGTTGCCGCTGACGACGCAGTTGTCGATGACGACCGTGTCGGCATAGACGCCACCGCCGTACGCGCCGCCGTCGCGTGACGTATCGGTATCGTCGCCGATCGCATGATTGTTGTAGATCGCGCAGTCGCTAAGTGTCGCAATGCCCCACACGGCGAGACCCGCACCGCGCGCAAGCGTCGAGGCCTGACCATCATCAGGGTGCTGACCGACATCAGCAGCCTCGGCGAAGACGCTGTTCCCGCCGGTTATGGCGACGTTGGTCAGGGTGAGATTGCCCGCCACCGCGAGGACTCTTGCGGCATCGTCGCCTGCCCAGTTGATCGTTATGCCGTTGGGAAGAGCCGATGCGTCGATGACCACGTTCTTGCCTGCGAAGAGTGCGGACCGACCGTAGTCGCGTACGAAATAGCCGACGAGGTAGGAAATGTTGTTCGCTTCGTCGAAGCCCATCACCTCGCCGGTGAGGGCCGTATGTTCTTCACCGACCAGGCGCAGATCGATCGTGCCACCGTCGAGCGCTGGATCGAACGTGATTCTCTGACCCGATGCTGCGGAAGCGAGAGCCGTACGCAGCGTCGTGACGCCGGTGGCCGGGGACGCATCGTCCCCGAGGCTGTTCACGACGAGTGCCGGCGCCGGGGTCGGCCCATCTCCACCACCGCCGCCGCAGCCCGATAATCCGGGCAGCGTCAGCAGACACAGCAGGGCACTCACGAAGACACGCGGAAGGCGACGATCAGAAAAGGAAGCGCGAGTCATAACAGGCCTTACAAAACTTTGACTCCCTCCAGGACAGCGAGTTCAGCCGCAAGATGAAAGTCTACGCCCATTCTGTACCTCCCTCCGTGGCATAACAAGCGGGCTGGTTCTCAGAATAGCCGGTCGGTACGGTGCCGCTCAGGGCTGCGGGGTACCAGCGCAGTTGCGTCTTTCTGGTTCGAATCGCCTCACGTCGATCCAAACCCTCGCGGGGCGCCTGCGGCGTCCAAAACGCGTACGCGCTTTGTCGAAGCTGGTCGGGTTCTCTTCCAGCCCCCCATCAAGTAAACAAAAAGGGGCCACAAGGGCCCCTCTTTATTAACTGGCGGTGTGGCGAGCCTTGCGCGGACAATGCTCTGCGGCGCCCTGCCCGAATACGCCGTGACGACGGGCAGCTCGGCAACGTCACGTCCGAAGTTTACTCGCCGAGGCTCGATCGGAATATCGCCCTCGCGATAGTCATCGTCGAATGCGCTACCTCCGGCACCCGGTTGCGGGTATCTGATCCAGTCACCCGCACCGTGGAACAGGTCGCGGACCTACCGGTCCTGAGACCGCCCGAACCATTGACACCGATATTCTACAAAGCCTGAACGCAGCATCGCGATCCGGCTTCAGCCTCAGTGCATCGTCAGCGCCTCGTCAACTGACCAAGGAATTTAGCTCCGTTTTATTCTTGCGCCCTGCTGCGAGTACTCAAAGCCTGACCTTGACCGAGTTCGAAAACTCACTCACGTTGCCAGCCGCGTCATAGGCTCTAACGCTGTAGAAGTACTGGCCTCCGCGAGGCGCCGACGAATCACTGAACGACGTCGACGCCGTCCTGCCAATTTCGACTGGGCTTGAATTACCTCTGTCAGAGCGATAGACGATATAGCCGGTAACACCTACATCGTCCGTCGAGGGCGCCCAGCTCAGCTGAACAATGCCGCCTGACGTCGAGGCGTCAGGATTTCCAGGTATTGAAGGCGCCGTTGTATCGACGAACACCACCGTCCACGTGAAGCTCGCGCTGGTACTCGCCTCGCCGTCGGAGACCGTCACTGTCACCGTGCTGGGGCCGGCTGTCGTCGGGGCTCCGCTGATTACGCCACTCGCCGCGTCGATGCCCAGGCCGGCCGGCAGGCCGGTCGCACTGTAGGTCAGCGTGTCACCGTCGGCGTCGTTCGCCGCGATCGCGAGGTTCACCGACACGCCGGTCTCCGTCGTCTGGTTGCCGGGGTTGGTGATCGTCGGGGCGTTGTTGGGACTCGTCACCGACCAGCCGAAGCTCGTGCTCGCGCTGGCCTCACTGTCCGAGACCGTCACGGTCACGGTGCT
>JAZBNZ010000197.1:0-12351 GCA_036350895.1 Woeseiaceae bacterium | reverse complement strand
GGACGTCGAAATCATCGAGCCGCAGCCGAAGCTGCCCGACATGGTGTTCACGGCCAATGCCGGCGCGGTATACGGCAACAAGGCCGTCGCGAGCCACTTCATGCCGAAGGAGCGCCGTCCCGAAGAGCCCTACTTCAAGGCATGGTTCCGCGATAACGGCTTCGAGCTGCTGGCACTCGACGAAAAGATCGGTTTCGAGGGCGCGGGAGACTGCCTGCGGGACCGGCGCGGCCCGTGGCTTTGGACCGGGTACGGTTTCCGCACCGAGATCGAGGCGCACGAGGAGATTGCCCGCTTCTTCGACCTCGAGGTCGTCTCGATACGGCTCACCGACGAGCGCTTCTATCACATCGACACGTGCTTCTGTCCGCTGACGGACGGGTTCCTCATGTATCACCCGCCGGCGTTCGACTACGATTCCCGCATCGCGATCGAATCGCGCGTGCCGCCGCACAAGCGCATCATCGTGGACACCCTCGATGCCGGGCACTTCGCCTGCAACGCGGTGAACGTCGGGGACCAGGTGTTCCTGCACCGGGCGAGCCGGGCGCTGCAGGCGCGGCTGATGCTTGCCGGTTTCGAGGTGAACGAGATCGAGCTGTCGGAGTTCCTGAAGGCCGGCGGTTCTGCCAAGTGCCTGACCCTCAAGCTGACCGAGCCGGTCGTTTCCTGAGTCGCCGTGTCTGCACCGATCGCATATCGAATCTGCCCGGCGAAACCGGCCGCGCACGTATTCGAGGTCACGCTGACCGTGGAGGAGCCGGCGGCTGACGGCCAGGAGTTCACGATGCCCGCGTGGATCCCGGGCAGTTACATGATCCGTGACTACGCGCGCAACGTGGTCTCCATCCGTGCCGAGTCCGACGGGCTGGCAGTTCCGCTCACGAAGCTCGACAAGAATCGCTGGCGTGCCCAGCCGGTGGGCCGGCCGCTGACCGTCGTCATGGAAGTATTCGCCTTCGACGAGAGCGTGCGCGGCGCACATCTCGATGCGAGCCACGGCTTTTTCAACGGCACCTGCGTGTTCCTCGAGGTGGTCGGCAAGGATGATGTACCGTGCACGGTCGATATCGAGCGGCCGCCGAAGCCGTACGGCAAGCACTGGCGCGTCGCGACGTCGATGGAGCGGGACTCCGCCTCGATGTACGGCTTCGGTACCTACCGGGCTTCCGGCTATGCCGAGCTGATCGACCACCCGGTCGAGATGGGCGAGTTCACGATCGGCGAGTTCGACGTCAACGGCATTCCGCACACGATCGCGATTCGAGGCCGCCACGCCGCGGACATGCCGCGTTTCTGCCACGACATCGAGAAAATCTGCGCGACGCACATGTCGTTATTGCCGCCGCCAGTAGATCTCGACCGCTACCTGTTCCTGCTGCATACGCCGGGCGAGGGCTATGGCGGCCTCGAGCACGCGTGGTCGGCGGCCATGGTGATCTCGCGCAACAACTTGCCGGTCCGCGGCCAGGAAGCCGTCACCGAGGACTATCGCGACCTGCTCGGGCTCATCAGCCACGAGTATTTCCACTTGTGGAACATCAAGCGCATGAAGCCAGCGGTGTTCCGCCCCTACGATCTCGCCAGTGAATCGCACACCGGGTTGCTCTGGGTCTTCGAGGGCATCACTTCCTACTATGACGACCTGGCGCTGCTCCGCGCCGGCCTGATCGACGTCGACAGCTATCTCGAACTCATCGGCCGCGTCATGACGCGCATCAGGCGGGGTCGGGGGCGGCTGAGGCAGTCGGTCGAGGAGTCGAGTTTCGATGCCTGGACCAAGTTCTACAAGCAGGATGCCAACTCCGGCAATGCCATCGTCAGCTACTACGCGAAGGGTGCGCTGATTGCGCTGTCGCTGGATCTCAAGCTGCGGGACGAAACGGACGGCAAGGTCTCGCTCGACGACGTCATGCGCGAATGCTGGCGCCGCTTCGGCGAGACCGGCCGCGGCATGGCGGAACGTGAGTTCGAGACCGTCGCCAGCGAGGTTACCGGCATCGAGCTCACCGATTTCTTCGACGCGGCGGTGCGCGGCACGGGCGAGCTGCCGCTCGACGCCCTGCTGGAGCGGCACGCAATCCACGTTCGCTACCGTGCCTCTTCCGGCACCCGCGACAAGGGTGGCAAGCCGGCCGGGAACACGGTCGACCTGTGGTTTGGCGCGAGCGTAACGACCCGTGGCGAGAAGACGATCGTCACTGCGGTTGCGAATGACAGCCCCGCGGAAGAGGCCGGCGTTTCACCGGGGGACGAGCTCGTCGCGCTGGACGGGCTCCGGATTGGCCCGGGCGGCTTCGACACGATGATCCGTCGTTACCGCGTCCGCGACGCGGTCGAGCTTACCGTCTTCCGGGGTGACGAATTACTCATGCTCCCCCTCGTTTTCGGCCCGGCGCCGGAAAGCACCGTTTACCTGGAGCTCGCAGCAGATGCGGCCGACGAGGCCGTCGCCCGTCGCCAGCGTTTCCTCGGCAAGTAAGGTGCGGTCTCTCGCCACGCGGCTCTTCGCGGAACCGCGGGTCCGGCTGTTCGTCGGCGCGGCGCTGATCAGTCTCTCCCCGGTCTGGGTCAAGCTCGTGACGGTATCGCCGACCACCAGCGGCTTCTACCGGGTGCTGATCGGCGGTGGTGCCCTGGCCGCGTTCCTGCTGGTGACGGGGCGGCGCCTCGAGCTCAGTCGCCGGGTCTGGACCATCCTGTTCCTGGCAGCGGTCTTCTTCTCGCTGGACCTGTGGTTCTGGCACCGCAGTATCCAGTACGTCGGCCCGGGCCTCGCCACGCTGCTCGCCAACTTCCAGGTCTTCGTCATGATGGTCGCCGGCGCCGTCGTCCTGCGCGAGGCACCCACGCGGATCCAGGTGATTGCCGTGCCGATCGCGCTCCTGGGACTCGGCATGATCGTCGGTTTCGATTTCAGCGAGCTCAGTGCGGACTACCGGTGGGGAATTGCATTCGGGCTCCTGACGGCGCTGTCCTACTCGGGCTACCTGCTCTCGCTCCGGGCGTCGCGAGCGGGTTCTACGCACCGCTTGCCGTCGCGGGAGGTTGCGGTCGTGTCGCTCGTCACTGCGGCCATCCTCGGCGTGACGGCGCTGCTCGAAGGGGAGTCACTCGCGCTGACGACGGCGGCAGATGCCGGCTGGCTGGTCGCCTACGGGGTCCTGTCGCATTGCCTCGGCTGGCTGTTCATTGCGAGCAGCCTTCCCGAAGTGTCGCCGACCGAGGGCGGTATTGCTCTGCTGTTGCAGCCTGCGCTGAGTTTCGGCTGGGACATCCTGTTCTTCGACCGTCCGATGACGCCCACCGAACTCGCCGGGGCAGCGCTCGCGCTGTTCGCGATCTACCTCGGCGCTACCCGCCGGTCATAGGAGGCGCAGCGCGCCGGGGAGGCACTCGATTTCGAATCGCCGTGCAGGCGGCTGCACCTCGCCGTCGATGTGAGAGGGTATCGGCGCCTCGCTCTCGACGACGACGCGGGTCACCTGGGCATGCCGGATTTCCTGCTCGCCGAGATGTGTACCGTTCTTGAGAGGGCCGACGAGCGTGATTATCCGGCGCCGCGTCAGCGGTTCGGCGAGCACGAGGTCGAACGTACCGTCGTCGTTTTTGGCGTCCGGGGCGATCCGGAACTGCCCACCCACCCAGGGACCGCTGGCGACGTTGACGAGCGTGGCGCGACCCTTGTAGCTGAAGCCGTCGGCCTCGATCGAGAGTACCGGCGTGACGACCCCCGCCGCGAGCGCGCGCAGCAGGCCGATCATGTAGACCAGGCTGCCGAGCGGCAGCCGGATGCCGTCAGCATGATGGGAGACGACGGCGTCGAAACCGATACCGACACCGTTGGCGAAGTACACGTCGTTGCAGCGGCCCAGGTCGACACGGGTCGGGTCGACGTCGCCTGCGATCCGTTCGGCGAGCCGGCTTGCGGCCGTTTGCCAGTCCGGGTCGATGCCGCAGGCCTTCGCGAAGTCGTTGCCGGAGCCGGCAGGGACCAGGCCGAGGGCGACGGTGGACGCCGAACGCATCAGGCCGTTGACGGCTTCGTGGATCGTGCCGTCGCCGCCGGCGACGATGATCCGCGGTGCCCCGTCCCGCGCCAGGGACTCGACGAGGTCGGCGACATCGCCCGGTCCGCGGCTCTGCTGCAGCCTCGTCGCGACGCCGTTCTCCGCGAACAGTTCGCGTATTCGCCGCGCACGTCGACCGGCCCGCCCGCGGCGCGCGCTGGGGTTAACGATGAGCGGGATGACTGTGGACATTCGGGGAAGGGCAGACGCGATGCCCGATGCTACAATGCAGGGCCGCTCCCGCAAAACAAATCGTTCATGCTCGAACTCGGCATCAAGTTCCTTATCAGCTATCTCATGGGCTCCCTGATGGGCTCGATGCTCGTCGGCTATTTGCGCGGCGGCGTCGACATCCGCGAGATGGGCAGCGGGAATGCCGGTGGTACGAATGCGCTGAGAACGCAGGGTTTCTGGTTTGCGCTGGGCGTCGTCGTGATCGATGTCGGCAAGGGAGTCCTGGCGGCCGGCGTCGTTCCCGGGCTCGATATCCCGTTTGTCGGCTTCGACCCCGCGGTATCGCGAGACTGGCTCGTCGTGGCCTGCGCCGCTGCCGCGGTCATCGGCCACGTCTGGCCGGTTTATCACCGCTTCCGCGGTGGCAAGGGTGCCGCGACGCTGATCGGTACCTTGCTCGTGCTGGCCCCCGTTCTTCTGGTGCCGGTCTTTCTCGTATTCACCATCGTGCTGGTGCTGAGCGGGTTCGTCGGCCTGTCGACAATGTCGGCAACCGCGGCGCTGCCCGTCTGGCTGGCGGCAACCCGGCTGCCGGACGACGTGCCGCTGTTCGCCTACACGGCATTCATGGCCGTTTTCCTCGTTTACTGCCATCGCTCGAACATCGTTCGCATGCGGACACGTACCGAGAATCGCAACCCGAAGGTGATGCTGTTCAAGCCGCGGCCCAGCCATGACGGCTCTTGACCCGGACCGGCTGTCTACCGGCCTGTCCCCACTGACCCGGGAACGCCTGACGGGACTCGAGGTTTTCGAGTCGATAGACTCGACCAACACCTACCTGGGCTCGGTGCCGGCGCCGCCTGCCGGGTGCCTGCGCGTCGCTATTGCCGACAGCCAGACCGCCGGACGCGGCCGGCTGAATCGCGAGTGGGTTTCACCCGCGGGGCAGGGGCTTTACCAGTCCGTTGCCTACACGCTGATCGGCATGCGCGATGACCTGTCGGCGCTGACGCTCGCGCTCGGGGTCGGGGTGATCGAGGCCCTGGCGCGCTGCGGTTTCGATGCGGTCGAGCTCAAATGGCCGAACGACCTCGTGGCGCTCGACGGCAAGCTCGGCGGCCTCCTCACCGAAACGCGAATGACGAACGGGACGCTGGTCCTCACGGCGGGTGTCGGGATCAACATCGCGATGGACGCCGCGACGCGCGACCTTGCGCAGTCCGGCTGGGCGCAGCGCGGTGTCGCGCTGGAGGACTTCGGCGGACCGTCGCCGGATCGTACCGATCTCGCGATCGCCGTGACCGATGCGATGACCTCGGTCTTCCTCGCTTACGAAGCTTCCGGGTTCGCGGGTTTCGTGGAGCGCTGGCGCAGGGTGGACTGGCTCGCCGGCCGGGCCATCCGCATCGAGTCGCCCGCCGGGACGGAGCAGGGCATTGCCGACGGCGTGGACGAGGGCGGTGCGCTGCTCCTCCGGACGGCGTCCGGGACACGATCGGTGACGGCCGGAACCATCATCCTGGCAGACTCATGATGCGGCGGGTGCTGCTTATCGACGCGGGTAACACCCGTCTCAAGTGGGGCGTGCTGGAGGGCGGCGAGATACACGAGACCGGGCACCTGATGCAGGCGGACATCGCCGAGCGGGGCGTCGCGAGCATTACCACTCGCTTGCCGGCCGACGTAGACGGCGTGTTCGTCAGCTCGGTCGCCGGACGGCGCTTTGCAACGCGGCTGGCCGGGGTACTGTCTTCGCACTGCGCTTGCGAGGTCCGTTTCGCGCGGACGGAGGCGTCCGCGGGCGGCATTCGTAACGGCTACGAGGACGTTCGCAGCATGGGCGTCGACCGCTGGGTGGCCATGATCGGGGCATGGAACGAGTTTCGGGCAGCCCTCTTGGTCGTCGACGCGGGGACGGCGGTGACGATCGATGCCGTCGATGCTAAAGGACAGCACCTCGGCGGGCAGATCCTGCCCGGCTTCCGGCTGATGGCCGGCGCCCTCGGCTCCGCAACGAGCGATATCCCGGTGTTCGAGCTGATCGGCGGATCGGTGCCCCGCGGCCTCGAGATGTTCGGGCGGACGACCGAGAGCAATGTGGCGGAGGGGGCTGGCAACGCGATCGCGGGCGCGATCGAGCGCGCAATTACTGTCTTGCGATCAAATGCTTATGACCCGGTCGTTGTCTTGACCGGTGGCGATGCCTCGGCCATCCTTGAAGCCCTGCCCGACGCCCCCGTGCATCGCCCCGATCTCGTCCTTGCAGGGCTTGCAAGCCTCCTGGAAACCACTCGATGAGAAACCTGCTGCTATTGCTACTGCTCGCCAACATCCTGTATTTCCTTTGGGAATACTTCCAGGATGACAACGCGAACGAGCCGGGAGTCGCGATACTCGAGGAAAGCGACCTGGGCCCGCCGCTGGTCGTGGCCGAACAGGAAGAGCCGGTCGAGACGGCCGCGGTCGATGCGCAGGACATGGTGGACGCAGACGAAGGGGAGGAGGCGTCCGCCGAAGCGGAGCGCGTTGCGGTGGCCGAGGAAGAGAGTGCGGAGGTCGAATCGACGCCCGCCGGTGATGAGGCACCCGCATCCGCCGGCGCCGAGTTGTCGTTCGCATTGGGCCGCACCTGCGTGACGCTCGGGCCGTTCCGGCAGGGTGTCGACGCGGACGGTGCGCAGTCGCGATACAGTTCGGAGGGCATGAAGACCGCACAGCGAATGGAACGTGGCGAGATCTTCGTCGGTCACTGGGTGCAGGTACGCGACATCCCGGATCGTGAGGCGGGTAACGCCACCGTCGCAGCCCTGCGCGAAGGGGGCATACCCGAGGCCTATCTCGTGACGACCGACGACGAGGGCCTCAAGATCTCGCTGGGCGTTTTCGGTAACCGCGACGGCGCCGAGCGCGTCCGGGCGCTGGCGCAGTCGCTCGGCTATCCCGCAGAGATCACGCCGAGGACCGCCGACGGCGTCTACTACTTCGTGGACGTTGCGCTGCCGCCGGGCCGCGGCGCCGGCGCGATGATCGAACGCTATGGCGAGGAGAAAGTCCGGATGCGGGAGGTGTCGAGTTGTCCCGACTGAAGAATCGAGCGGTCACGCCTTGCCATGGGCGCGGCGAGAACGAATAATGCGCGCCCGAACAGATTACGCCGGCATAGCTCAGCTGGTAGAGCAACTGATTTGTAATCAGTAGGTCCCGGGTTCGACTCCTGGTGCCGGCACCAAACACGAAGGGCCCCGTGAAGGGGCCCTTCGCGTTTGAGACGAGCCAGGAACCCCGGGAAGGCCTGTTCACGGTATGTCATTGGCGTCGTGCCGTCCGGTCGGCTGAGTCGCGGTGGTGGTTCGACTCCTGGTGCCGGCACCAAACCCGAAGGGCCCCGCGATGGGGCCCTTTGTGTTTGAGACGAGCCAGGAGCCCCGGACAGGCTTGGTCACGGCTTGTCATTGGCGTCGTACCGCCCGGTCGGCTGTGTTGCGGTGGTGGTTCGACGCCTGCTTCCAGCACCAGCCTCAGATCGCTCGCCCGGCGGCCATGCGACGTTTTGCAGCCGCTCGTTCAGCTCCCTGTCGGCCGTCTCGGTTCGAGCAGGTGGTTCGGCTCCGCGTGCTCTTGCCCATCGTGCTCCACGATCTCCTTTTGTCGTATCCTTTATTCAGAATAACGGACCAATCGCTTGAGATTCGAGCGCTATAGTGCGTTTCGTGCCCCTTGATTGAGCCGATGCATAAAGGTAGTCGCAAGGCTTGTAGTATTAAGCTTGTCATTTGGTGGGCCGGCTACGCCCTCGCGGTCCACAACGTCATATCCAGTCGAGGGAGGATGCGGGATGGGGAATACGGCGAAGGCGATGGTGCTTGGGGCGGTTGTCACGGTGGCCAGCCCGCTGGAGCTGGTTGCAATGGAGGATTTAGGAATGAACGAATTCCAGTCATGGGTTGGTGATCACCAGGGCACAACCTGGTCAGGCAAGTCCGAGCTGTGGACCGACCCGATGGGCAACGAAGCCGAAGTCAGTGATGCTACTCTGAGCGTGGGCGCCGACGAGATTGTCTACACCTGGGCATACAAGGGCGCTGAGCAGTCTGGCGAACTTCGCTGGAACGGCGAAGCGCTACACTGGAAGGACAGCTGGCATCAGCCCGAAGGTGTGGCGCTGGCTCTCGTTTCCGGGCATGGCAGCCTCATCGCTGCCGAGTACAGCTACACGGCCGGTACAGGGCCCGACTGGCACTGGCGAATCAAGCTGGCGGAGCGTCCTGACGGTACTCTCGTGCTGCAGATGACCAACATTGCGCCCTGGGGTGAAGAGGCTCGAGCCGTAAGAACTGTGGTTCGCGCTTCGGAGTAGCCGAGGTCGCGCAACCGAGGTCTCACAATCGCGGTTCCGTACCGGCAACGAATAGTCCGCGGCGTTGGATTCCAGCGATAAGGAGTCGTGATGCAAATCAATCTGACCAGCATCCCGGTCCGGGATCAGGAGAGGGCACTCTCTTTTTATACCGAGAAGCTCGGCTTCGAGAAGAAGGAAGACGTGCCTATGGGTGAGCATCGGTGGCTAACCGTGGTTTCGCCTGAAGGTCCGGAGGGTGTCGAGTTGCTGCTCGAGCCGCTGGGATTCGAGCCTGCAAGGGACTTCTACAAGGCGCTGTACGAGGCCGGCATCCCCGTCACTTCTTTCGAAAGCGCCGACCTGGACCGCGAGGTTGAGCAACTCAGGGCGCTCGGTGTCGATTTCAGGGGCGATCCTCAGGACATGGGTAATGTCAGGGTCGTGATGTTCGACGATACCTGCGGCAACCTGGTCTGTCTTACGCAGCGTATTGCCTGAGCCTGTTCCAGGTAGTGTCTGTATCCGTGGCCGCGCGATAATCGAATAAAGAGGTGCATGTCATCAATTGGGACGCAATAGGAGCCGTTGGGGAGATACTGGGTGCCGGTACAGTCATCGCGACGCTTTTTTACCTCGCACAGCAGATCAGGCAAAACAATCAGGCATTGACCCGATCCAATGAATTCGCCCAGGCAAATTCGATTCATCAGATCAATACGGCGTTCAGTGGTGTGTGGTCACATCTTGCGAGCGACGGCGGATTAGCGGATATCTATACGCGCGCCCTGGCGGGGGAGCAACTGACGCCGACCGAAGAGACGCGATTTACATCTTTCGTAAACATGTTTATCGCCACTTTGGAAAATCTTACGGCGCAACAAAGCCTGCAACTCGGCTATTCAGCTCTCGACCCCGATTCGGCCGTCATTCTAATGGCGCCTTACCTGAAGCAACTACTCGGAACGGACGCGGGTTCCCGTTGGTGGCGAGAGACGGGGACGGCGCTTTATGTTGAGGATTTCCGCCTTGAGGTGAGTGAGGCGATCAGGAAGTGCCAATAATCAGGCACTGCGACGTCATCTTCTGGCCGGTTCCTGGGCCCGGGTGAGGAATCTCAGAGCAGAGGTCGAGCATCTCTTTTGTGAGGACCTATCGATGTTCTGCCCCGTCACGGGGAACTTCGAGTTCGGTGACAGGCCGATATTCCGGGGGACGGACCGGATTACGCTTCTAGTCGTCTGCGATCTTCAGCGATTCAAAATGCCTGTAGACCCGGACATGGTTCAGGTCTTCGGTAATTTCGACCACGTGACGTTCTTCGGGCGAGTCGGTGTCTTCTGCGACGAACCACCATTCGCGACGCGGCGAGTCGTCAGGATCGCCGATGCAATAAAGGTTCACTTTGCCCACCGACTCAACGGACTTCAGGGCATCTCGCGCCGCTTTCGTTGCGACCTTTCGTGTGTGAGCGTTGAACATGCTCTTTCTGCCTTTACAGCTTCGATGACTTCAGCAAAGCCGGACACGGTATTCGGTGATGCGTAGTGCCCGGACCGGAATCTTGCCTTGCCACGACTCGCGCCCAGGATCGCTTGCAACATAGCACGAATACCTCGGGCACAGACAAGGCATCGAGCATATTTCGGGGACAGTTTACCCGTCCCGCGGAGGGCTGCACGAGAGGAGTAAAGTAAACTGTCCCCGTCGCACGCTGCGGTCGATACGGATTGAACCGATCAGTTGGCGCGCGTAGGTACTTGTTATGAGTGAACGATTCCAGAGGCGCGTTGCCGGGAAGTCGTTCAGGGAAGTGCCGCCCGACCTGATTCAGGTGCCGGATATTCGAGCGGATCGACGCGGCTGACGGGTCGGGGACGCGCCGCAAGGGCAGGGCTTGCCGATGGACGACACGAGGACAGACACGCTTCGACTCCGACGCGTCGCGATCGACACGTACAAGGAGAACGTCGCTTACCTGCACCGGGACTGCCAGGTGTATCGAAGCGAAGGTTTCCAGGCGCTCGCGAAGGTCGAAATCACCGCCGTGCCCGGCGGCGAATCGATACTGGCGTCGCTGAACGTCGTCGACGACGCGGACATCACCGCACCCGGCGAGCTCGGCCTGAGCCAGGAGGCTTTCCAGCAGTTCGGCCTCGTCGAGGGCAGTGAGCTGACGGTGGCGCACGCGAGGCCGCCGCAGTCACTGCACGCGGTACACCGCAAGATCGCCGGTGAACGCCTGGATTATGCCGACTACCAGGCCATCACGCGCGACATCGTCGAGCATCGCTACGCGAAGATCGAGATGGCCGCTTTCCTCGTCGCCTGCACCGAAACCGGCATGGAGCGGGAAGAGGTCCTCCAGCTGACCCGCGCGATGGCCGAGAGCGGCGAGCGGCTCGACTGGGAGGAGTCGCTCGTCGCGGACAAGCACTGCATTGGGGGTATCCCGGGAAACCGGACGAGCATGCTGGTCGTGCCGATCGTCGCGGCGCACGGCATGTTCATTCCCAAGACCTCGAGCCGGGCCATTACCTCGCCCGCCGGGACGGCCGACACGATGGAAGTTCTCGCCGCGGTCGAGTTGCCGCCCGAGCGGCTGCACGAGATCGTGCGTGCGCACCGCGGCTGCCTGGCATGGGGCGGCACGGCGCGCCTCGCCCCCGTCGATGACATCCTGATCTCGGTCGAGCGCCCGCTGTCGCTGGATTCGCCGGGTCAGATGGTCGCCTCGATCCTCGCGAAAAAACTGGCTGCCGGGGCGACCCACCTGTTGATCGACATCCCGATGGGGCCGACGGCCAAGGTGCGCACGCAACAGGATGCACTGCGGCTCAGAAAGCTCTTCGAATTCGTCGGTGACCGGGTCGGCCTGGAGCTCGAGGTCATCGTGACGGACGGCCGCGAACCGATCGGTCGCGGCATCGGACCCGTGCTCGAGGCGCGCGACGTGATGCAGGTGCTCGAGAACGACCCGGACCAGCCAAGGGATCTGCGGGAAAAGGCGCTGCAGCTCGCGAGCCGGATTCTCGAGTTCGATCCGGACGTCCGAGGCGGGAAAGGCTACTCGCTCGCACGCGACATCCTCGACTCGGGGCGTGCGCTCGAGAAGATGCGGGCCATCATCGATGCCCAGGGCGCGCAGCAGCGCGTGTTCGAACCGGGGCGCCTCAAGCAGACTATCGCTGCCGCGCACGACGGCACCGTTGCAGCGATCGACAACCTGCAGATGGCGCGCATCGCCCGGCTCGCGGGCGCGCCGATGGACAAGGGCGCCGGCGTGGACCTGTACCGCAAAGTCGGCGACAGCGTCGCGGCGGGCGAACCGCTGTACGCGATCCACGCGGAATTCGAATCTGACTTCGCCTTCGCCTGTGACGCGGCCGAGACGACCGGCTACACGTTGACGCCATGAACGCCGCTGCAGGAAAACCCCTCGTCCTCGGCTTTCCCGACTACCGGGAAGAGGCGCGCCGCTTTGCCGATGCGGCCGATACGGATTTCGCGATGGTCGACATTCATCATTTTCCCGACGGCGAGAGCCTGGTCCGCCTGCCGGACACGCTGCCTGCCGACGTCCTGTTCTTCACGAGTCTCGATCGGCCCAACGCGCGCCTGGTCGAACTGGAACTCGCCGCCGGCGGCGCGTACGACCTCGGTGCCACGCGGCTGACACTCGTCGCCCCTTACCTGTGTTACATGCGCCAGGACATCGCTTTCCATCCGGGCGAAGCGGTCAGCCAGCGCATCATCGGCGCCTGGCTC
>JAZBNZ010000196.1:0-8567 GCA_036350895.1 Woeseiaceae bacterium | reverse complement strand
GGGGACAAAATGAAATGCGTTCTGCCTGTCAGGAATCAAGGCTCGCGAGAGCCTCACGGCCTAGTGTAGGCGAATCGGTGCGCGCGAGCATCCGCCCGGTGGGGCGAGTGCCGACGAGCCGGCGGCCGGGCGCTCGGCGCATGATCGCGTTCCCCAGCTTCACATTGAGCTTCATTAATGTATTAACATCAGGCAATTGCAATCATTTGCCTGAAATCACTTGAACATGGCCAAGACTCGCAAAGCTGCACAACCCGCCGCCGCGCTGTCCGCGCCCGTGAGCCGTGCGCTGCGTGAAGGTGCGCTGTACGTCTTCGGCGCGATCGCGCTGATACTTTGGTTCGCGCTGTTCACCTACAGCCCGGACGACCCGGGTTTCTCGCAGGCCACCTCCGTCGGCAACGTCAGCAACGGCGTCGGTCGCGTGGGCGCGCTGACCGCCGACATGCTGTTCAACCTCTTCGGGCTGCCGGCCTACCTGTTCACCGTGATGGTCTTCTACCTGGGGTGGATGCTGTACCGGGAGCAGAAGACGCATCAGCCCCTGACGCGCACGGATTTCGCGCTGCGCTTCGGCGGTTTTCTCCTGACGCTGGTGACGAGCTGCGCGCTGTCCACGCTGCATTTCTCGCCGGCGGGCTTCAACGAGACGGCCGGGGGTATCGTCGGCCAGATGACAGGCCACGGTCTCGCGGCACTCATGAAGCCGCTCGGCGCCACGGTGCTGCTGTTCTTCACCTGGGTCGCCTCGATCTCGCTGTTTCTCGGAATCTCCTGGTTCACGGTCATGGACGCGATCGGGCGGACCTGCCTCAAGGCCTTCGAGGCCCTGCTCGCGCGCGTGACCGCGTGGCGCGACGAGCTGAAGGACCGCCGTGAGCTCCAGCGCCAGCAGGCGCTGCGCGCCGACGTCCAGAAGGTCGAGAGAGAGCGCAAGGCCGTCAAGTCGAAGCCGCGCATCGAACCCGTGCTGAGCTCACTGGCGCCGAGCGTGCGCGCCGAGAAGGAGCGCCAGGTGCCGCTGTTCGAGCCGCCGGCCGCCGGTGCGCTGCCGCCCCTGTCCCTGCTCGATGACCCGCCGAAACAGGAAAAGGGCTACTCCGCCGATACGCTCGAGGCCATGTCGCGCCTCGTCGAGCTCAAGCTGCGTGATTTCGGCGTCGAGGTCGAGGTGAAGTCGGTATCGCCGGGACCGGTCATTACCCGCTTCGAGCTGGATCCCGCGCCGGGCGTCAAGGTGAGCCAGATCGCGAACCTCGCCAAGGACATCGCCCGTTCGCTGTCGGTCGTCAGCGTCCGCGTCGTCGAGGTGATCCCCGGCAAATCCTACGTCGGTCTCGAGATACCGAACGAGGACCGCCAGATCGTGACGCTCGGCGAGATCCTCAAGTCGGAAGCCTACGACAAGCAGAATTCGCCGCTGACGCTGGCACTCGGCAAGGACATCGGCGGCAACTCCGTCGTCGCCGATCTCGCGCGCATGCCGCACCTCCTGATTGCCGGCACCACGGGTTCCGGGAAATCGGTCGGCATCAACGCGATGATCCTCTCGATTCTGTACAAGGCCCAGGCCGAGCACGTCCGGATGATCATGATCGACCCGAAGATGCTCGAGCTCAGCGTGTACGAAGGCATCCCGCACCTCCTGTGCCCCGTCGTGACGGACATGAAAGAAGCGGCAAACTCGCTGCGCTGGTGCGTTGCCGAGATGGATCGTCGTTACCAGCTCATGGCTGCCCTCGGCGTGCGCAACATCGGCGGTTACAACCGCAAGGTGCGCGACGCGGAGCAGGCGGGCGAGCCGATCAAGGACCCGATCTGGAAACCGCCGGAACTCGAGGATCCGGACAAGCCCGTCGAGCACCCGACGCTCAAGCCGCTGCCGTTCATCGTCGTCGTCATCGACGAGCTGGCCGACATGATGATGATCGTCGGCAAGAAGGTCGAGGAGCTCATTGCGCGCCTCGCCCAGAAGGCCCGCGCGTCCGGGATCCACATGATCCTCGCGACCCAGCGGCCGTCGGTGGACGTGATCACCGGCCTCATCAAGGCGAACGTCCCGACGCGTATCGCCTTCCAGGTGTCCGCCAAGGTCGATTCCCGGACGATCCTCGACCAGATGGGTGCCGAGAACCTGCTGGGCCACGGCGACATGCTCTACCTGCCGCCGGGGACGTCGCTGCCGGTACGCGTGCACGGCGCCTTCGTCGCCGACCACGAGGTGCACACGGTCGTCAGGAACCTGAAGGGCGCGGGCACGCCCCAGTACATCGAGGAGATTCTCGACGGTCCGTCGAGCCCCACGCCGGGCCTGACCGGGCTGGATCAGCCCGCGGGCGACGGTGCCGACGCCGAGCAGGACCCGCTCTACGACCAGGCAGTGCAGGTCGTGCTCGAAACCCGCAAGGCCTCTATCTCGGGTGTCCAGCGACGCCTGAAGATCGGCTACAACCGCGCGGCGCGAATGGTGGAATCGATGGAAGCCGCGGGCCTCGTGGGTCCGCTGCAGCCCAACGGCTCGCGGGAAATTCTCGTGCCGCCGCCGGCGGAGGAGGGCTGAATGCGACGCCGTCTGCTTCGCTGGCTGGCATTCGCCGCGATTGCCGTCGCCTTCCCGGCAACGGCCGCCGTCGACGAGGCGGATCCCGGCGCCGGGCTGGTCCGCGACTTCGTGACCAAGGTGACGACGCTCCGCGGGCGTTTCCAGCAGTCCGTGCTGGACGCCAATGGCGTGCTGGTCGACGCCTCGAGTGGCACTATCGAGATCGAACGGCCGGGCCGATTCCGCTGGGCGACCGACGACCCTTACGAGCAGTGGGTGATCGCGGACGGCGTCAACGTCTGGAGTTACGACGTGGACCTGGCGCAGGTGACCGTGAAGCCGCAGGCCGACGCGCTCAGCAATACGCCGGCACTGCTGCTTGGCGGTGATTCAGGGGCCCTCGAGGATTTCACGATCGAGGCGTCCAGCGTCGACGACGGGATTACCTGGGTTCGCATGACGCCGGCGGACTCCGAGAGCGGTTTCCGGCGCGTCGTGCTCGGTTTCGAAGACGGCAAGCTCGCCCGGATGGTGTTTCTCGACTCGCTCGAGCAGCAGACCGTCGTCGAGTTGTCCGACGTCGAGTACAACCTCGATCTCGATCCGGCGCGATTCGAGTTTACGCCCCCGGACGATGTCGATATCGTCGGGACTCCCGCGGCCGAAGAGACCTCCTGATGCTCGAGCTTCGCTACGCACGCTTCTGGCGTGCGGCAAGCGCAGTCCTGTTGCTCGCGGTTCTTGCCGCGACGCTGATGCCCGCGATCTGGTTCTGGTCGGACAGGATAACGCTGTCGCGCTGGCTCGCACACATCGACAAGGGCTACCACTTCGTCGCGTTTCTCGTTCTGGCCATCTGGTTCGGCGGGCTGTACCGGCGGGACCAGTACTGGCGCGTCGGTGTCGGTCTGCTGGGTTTCGGCATCCTGATCGAGCTTTGCCAGCGGATGGTGGGTTACCGGTCGGCGGAGTGGATGGATCTCGTCGCAGACGCGGTCGGTATCGTCACCGGGCTGGGACTGGCCCTGGCCGGACTGGGCAGCTGGTGCCGCCACTTCGAGCGCCGATGGGCAGCGCGCCGTCGGGAGGACACCGTTGACTGATCTCTTCGCCGACGCGAACGAGCCCAGCCGGCCGCTGGCCGATCGCATGCGGCCGCGCTCACTCGACGAATTTCACGGCCAGTCGCACCTGACCGGGGAGGGCCAGCCCCTGGCACACGCGCTGCGCTCCGGCCGCGTGCACTCGATGATCCTCTGGGGGCCGCCCGGTACCGGCAAGACGACGCTGGCACGTCTCGTCACGGCCACCGCGGATGCGCATTTCATTGCCCTGTCGGCCGTGATGGCGGGCGTCAAGGACGTGCGCGCGGCGATCGCCGAGGCGGAACAGGTACGGCATTCCAGCGGCCGCCGGACCGTGCTGTTCTTGGACGAGGTTCACCGCTTCAACAAGGCGCAGCAGGATGCGTTCCTGCCGTATATCGAGGACGGCACGCTGCTGTTCATCGGCGCGACGACCGAGAACCCGTCGTTCGAACTGAACAACGCGCTACTCTCGCGCGCCCGTGTCTACGTCCTGCGCGCGCTGAGCGAGGACGCCATTGTGGACATCCTGCGCGAGGCCCTCGACGCCGAGCGCGGACTCGCCGGCACCTGCGCAGCCGACGACGCGGCGATCCGGCTCCTGGCCGCGGCCGCCGACGGCGACGCCCGGCGCGGCCTCAACCTGCTGGAGATCGCCGCCGATCTCGCAGCGGGCGACAGCATCGACGAGAGCATTGCGCGCGAAGTCGCGGCCGGTTCACCGCGCCGTTTCGACAAGCAGGGCGACATCTTCTACGACCAGATTTCGGCGCTGCACAAGTCGATACGCGGCTCGGATCCCGACGCGTCGCTGTACTGGCTCGCGCGGATGCTCGATGGCGGTTGCGACCCGCTGTATGTCGCCCGGCGAATGATCCGGGTGGCCTCCGAAGACATCGGCAACGCGGACCCGCGCGCCCTGAGCCTCGCGCTCGATGCCTGGCAGACGCTGGAGCGCCTCGGCGCGCCCGAGGGCGAACTGGCGCTGGCGCACTGCGTCACTTACCTCGCCGTGGTGCCGAAGAGCAATGCCGTGTACACCGCCTTTAAGGCAGCGCAGCGTGACGCGGCGGAGTCCGGGACGCTCGAGGTTCCGCTGCATCTCCGCAACGCCCCGACCCGGCTCGCGAAATCGCTCGGTCACGGGGAGGGTTATCGCTACGCGCACGACGAGGACGATGCGTTCGCCGCCGGTGTTTCGTATTTCCCCGAGGACATGTCGCCGCGCAGGTATTATCATCCCGTGCCACGCGGTCTCGAGCAGCGCATTGCCGACAGGCTCGACGAACTCCGCAAGAAAAACGCCAGGCACGCCAGGACAACCGACAATGATTGATCCCAAACTCCTGCGAGCGTCGACCGCCGAGGTTGCCGCCAATCTCGCCCGTCGTGGCTTCGACTTCGATGCCGATGCCTATCTCGCGCTCGAGGAAAAGCGCAAGGCGCTGCAGATCGAGACCGAAACCCTCAAGAGCGAAAAGAACGCGAGCGCGAAGCAGATCGGGCAGGCCAAGGCACGCGGCGAGGACATCGAGCCGCTGCTGGCTGCCGTCAAGTCCTTCGGCGATCGTCTCGATGAGGCCGAGGCCGGCCTGGAGGAGGTCCTCGAAGCGCTGCGGGATATCGAACTGGGACTGCCGAACCTGGTGGCCGACGATGTGCCCGACGGTAGCAGCGAGCACGACAACGTCGAGGTTCGGCGCTGGTCGGAGCCCGCGGCCTTTCCCTTCGACCCCAGGGATCACGTCTCGCTCGGTGCGGACCTGGGGCTGCTCGATTTCGATGCGGCCGCCAGGATTTCGGGCTCGCGTTTCGCGGTCATGCGCGGCGGCCTCGCGCGTCTGCAGCGAGCGCTCGTGCAGTTCATGCTGGACGTACATACCAGCGAGCACGGCTACCAGGAAACCTATGTGCCGTACCTTGTCCAGGCCGCCGCGCTGACCGGCACCGGACAGCTGCCGAAGTTCGAGGCCGACCTGTTCAAGACCACCGACGAGACGCCGTTCTATCTGATTCCGACGGCCGAGGTTCCGCTGACCAATCTCGCCCGCGATACGATCTTCGACGCCGACCAGCTGCCGCTGCGCCTGACGGCACACACGCCTTGCTTTCGCTCGGAGGCCGGCTCCTACGGCCAGGATACGCGCGGCATGATCCGCCAGCATCAGTTCGAAAAGGTCGAGCTGGTCCATCTCGTGCCCGCGAGCCAGTCGGAGGCGGCGCTCGAGGAACTGACGAGTCACGCGGAGACGATTCTTCAGCGGCTCGAACTGCCGTACCGGGTCGTCAGCCTGTGTGCGGGCGATATCGGCTTCGGGGCGACCAAGACCTATGACCTGGAGGTCTGGCTGCCGGGGCAGAACAAGTACCGTGAGATCTCGAGCTGCAGCAATTGCGGCGACTTCCAGGCCCGGCGGATGAAAGCGCGTGTACGCAATCCCGAAACCGGCAAGCCGGAGCTCATTCATACGCTGAACGGTTCGGGCGTCGCCGCCGGTCGCGCGTTGATCGCCGTGATGGAGAACTATCAGCAAGAAGACGGCAGCATCCGGGTGCCCGACGTTCTCAAGCCGTGGATGGGTGATACGGAAGTGATCGGCGGTTAGCGTTCACGCTGCCGGGCAGCCGTGACGATCAGGATGCAGGACGCATCCGACCCGCCACGGCGATCGGCCTATGGGTCGCTGCGGGAAACATCGAAGCCACCACACCGGCCGGGTACGCTGCTGACCGCCTGCTCGTACCCGGTGTCGGGCGTTCCGCTACTAGACATTGAGGAGCAGGTGTTGCCGCTCCCAGGGGCTGATCTCGCGGTGGAACTGGCGCATCTCCTCGCGCTTGATCGCGGCGTAGATCATGCAGAAGTCCCTGCCGAGAACCTCGTGGAGCCGCTCGGCGTCCTCGAACAGCGTCAGCGCCTCGTCGATCGTCGTCGGGATCGGGTAGGCGTCCTCGCCCGGTTCGCCCGGTTCGGCGGGCCCAGGTACGACGGCGTCGACGATGCCGAGGTAACCACAGGCCAGTCCCACGGCAATCGCCAGGTAGGGGTTGGCATCCACACCGACGACGCGGTTCTCGAGACGCCGGTTCTCGGGCCGCGCGTTCGGCACTCTAAGGCCGGTCGCGCGATTGTCGTAACCCCACGCGAAATTGGTCGGCGCGCTGGACTCGTCGTCGAGGAAGCGTCGGTAGCTGTTCACGTAGGGGGCGATCAGCGGCAGCGCCTGCGGCAAATAGATCTGGGTGCCGCCGATAAAATGCCGGAAGAAATCGCTCTCGGAACCGTCGGGGTTGCTGAACAGGTTCGCGCCGGTTGTCGAATCGACGATGCTCTGGTGTACGTGCATCGCCGAGCCCGGCTGGTCTCGCATCGGCTTGGCCATGAACGTCGCGAAGATCTCGTGGTTGAGCGCGGCCTCCCGGATGATGCGTTTGAAATAGAAGACCTGGTCCGCCAGCAGCAGCGGGTCGCCGTGGGTCAGGTTGATCTCGACCTGCCCGGCGCCGTCTTCCTGGATGACCGTGTCGATCGGGAGACCGGCGTCCTCGGCGAACTGGTAGATCGTGTCGATGACCGGACCGTAGTCGTCCACGGCCGACATGGAGTAGGACTGCTTGCTGGTGCCGCGCCGGCCGGTGCGGCCGAGCGGTGCCTCGATCGGTTCGTTCGGGTCCGTGTTGGGTTTGATCAGGTAGAACTCGAGCTCGGGCGCGACGACCGGGGACCAGCCGCGTTCCGTGAACAGGCTGACGACATTCTTGAGGACCTGGCGGGGAGCGATCTCGAGCGGCTCGTCGTCCCGGACGTAGATGTCATGGATCACCTGCAGCGTCGGCTCCTTCGCCCAGGGCACGGCCTTGGCGGTCGACATGTCGGGCCGCAGCACGAGATCGCTCTCGGCCCACTGGTTGACGATGTCCATCTCGACGTCGGTACCGGTAATGGTCTGATAGAAGATCGACACCGGCAGGCGGGTTTC
This sequence comes from Woeseiaceae bacterium, assembly GCA_036350895.1. Classification (GTDB taxonomy): domain Bacteria; phylum Pseudomonadota; class Gammaproteobacteria; order Steroidobacterales; family Woeseiaceae; genus UBA1847. Next base: position 960 of record JAZBNZ010000196.1, on the reverse strand, counting down.
GTACTCGGGGCTGAATTTCTTCGCGGGCATGGCCTTGCCGCGGGAAGTGCCGGCGAGATCCGGCACGATGCACTCGACTTCGTCGACGAGCTGGCCACGGGTGTAGGCCTTGAAGGCTTCCGGCAATTCGTCGAGCCAGTCCTGTTTGTGTTTACTCACGGTGTATGGGCGATCCTTTAAACAATAATCCGCGGATCATACTCCCGAGTCACGGGGCGGAATAGTGCCCGGGTAACGTTCTCCCCGCCGTCTTCGCGCGGGCTTACCAGGGCAGGCGGTAGCCCTCGGCGTGCCAGAAACCGCCCGAGGTCGCGAGCGTCAGTTCGTCGATGCGGTCGATAAGGCCGCGCGCCGCATCCGCGGGGGCGATGCCCGTGCCGCCGGTCATGTCGGTGGCGACGAGGCCCGGGTGCAGTAGCGCCACCGCGACGCCGCGATCCTCGAAATCGTGCTTCAGGTTCATGCCGACCTGGTTTACGGCGGTCTTCGACGCGCGATAGCCGTAATTGTTGCCGGAGCCGTTGTCCTCGATCGAGCCGACGCGGCTGCTGACAATCGCGATCTTGCTGCCGGCAGGAAGCTTGTCGCTGAGCGCGCGGGTGACGCGCAGGGGCCCGAGCGTATTGACCTTGTACTGCTCGAGCATCGCGTCGAAGTCGAGCGTGTCGAACGTGTCGCTCCTCAGGATGCCGGCGTTGTTGAGCAGGACGTCGATCGGCGTATCGCCGAGGGCCTCGGCCAGGCGGGCGACGCCTTCGTCGGTGGCGATGTCGATCCCCTCGAGGATTGTTGCGCCGGTGGCTTCGAGTTCCGGACCGGCGTGGCGACAGACCGCCGTGACGCTGTCACCGCGTGCCATGTACTGGCGGACGAGTTCGAGCCCGATGCCGCGATTACAGCCGGTGATAACGATGTGTGCCATGAATGCCTCCGTCGGTTGTCGGGTGTTGCGCTCAGCGT
>JAZBNZ010000195.1:0-21425 GCA_036350895.1 Woeseiaceae bacterium | reverse complement strand
GCCGACGCCGAAGGCGACCGGCGTGTAGGCGGGCCGGAACGTCGTCGTCCCGACTTCAGGGATGGGCTTGCCGAGCGTCTCGGCGAGCACGGCCATCCCGTTAATGTTACCGAGCTTGCCCTGGTCCGTGCCGAAGCCGAGCGCGGTGTAACGCTTCACGTGCTCGACGTTGCGGTAGCCCTCGCGGACCGCAAGACGAACGTCGGCAACGCTCGTGTCGTTCTGGTAATCGAGGAACTGCTTCGGGCAGCGATCCGGATCCTTGCCGGCCGGCACGCGCCAGAGCGCCTCGACCGGGCGGGTCACCTCCGGCTCCACCGCCGGCCTCGCAACGTCCGGTACCGGCAGGTCCAGCCTCGCGACGACCTCGCGGCCGGCGGCGAGCCCGTCGTCGAGACACTCGGCCAGGCTCCACTTGCCGTTGCCGGCCCCGGCCGAGACGGCCTGCTGCGGCATGTCACCCGGCACGAAGCAAAGCCGCTCGTCATCCCAGCGGTTCCTGCCCCCGGCATGCGAATGCAGGTGCACCGCCGGGCTCCAGCCGCCCGACATCGCGACCAGGTCGCAGTCGATCCGGATCGTGTTGTCGACGGTCGTGTTCGGGTTGCCGTCCCAGCGCGCCACCTTGACGCCGTGCACCCGCCGGTTGCCCCTGACGTCCGTGACGAGGTGTCCCGCGAGCACCGAGGCACCCGCCGCCTCGGCCCTCTTGCCGATTGCCCCGGCGCCGCCCTTGCGGCTGTCGACGACGACGACCGAGGCACCGGCGTCCGCGAGGTCGATCGCAGCCATGTAAGCCGAGTCGTTATTCGTGAATACCACGGCTCGTTCGCCGGGCAGCACGGCGTAACGCCGCACGTAGGTGGATACGGCCGACGCCGTCATCACGCCGGGGCGGTCGTTGTTGCAGAAGGCCAGCGGCCGCTCGAACGCACCCTGGGCGAGTACGACCTGGCGGGCGCGAATGCGCCAGAGGCGTTCGCGAATCTGCCCGGGGCCGACGTGATCAAGGTGGTCGGTGCAGCGCTCGGCGATCGTCAGGAAGTTGTGATCGTGATAGCCGAACACGGTCGAACGCGGCAGCAGCGTCACGTTCGGGTTGTCACCGAGGACCGTGACCGCGCGCCCGACCCAGTCGACGGCCGGATTGCCGTCGATCGACTCGCTGGACGCGAGCAGGCTGCCGCCGAACTCGTTCTGCTCATCCGCAATCATTACCCGCGCGCCGGCGGCGGCGGCCACCAGCGCCGCCATCAGCCCGGCGGGCCCGCCGCCCGCGACCAGCACGTCGCAATGCGCGTTGACGTGCTCGTACGCGTCGGGGTCGACGGCGGACGGGGCCCGCGCAAAGCCCGCCGAACGGCGAATGAAGCGTTCGTAGTGTTCCCACCAGGCCCTCGGGTACATGAAGGTCTTGTAGTAGAAGCCGGCACCGAACGCCCGCGAGAAGACATTGTTGATCGCGGCGAGATCGAAACCCAGGCTCGGCCAGCCTTTCGTCGAGCGCGCGACGAGGCCCGCGTAGAGTTCGACCTGGGTCGCGCGGGCGTTGGGCTGATAGCGATCGTCCTCGCCGACTTCGAAGATCGCGTTGGGTTCCTCCGCCCCGCTGCCGACGATGCCGCGCGGACGGTGCAGCTTGAAGCTGCGGCTGACCAGGCTCACGTCATTGGCGAGCAGCGCCGAGGCGAGCGTATCGCCACGGAACCCGGTCAGCGACCGGCCGTTGAAGCTGAAGTCGAGCGCATGCGATCGATCGATGCGCCCGCCCTTGTCGAGGCGTCGTGACGGCATGGCTAGTGTCCTGTCCGGTTAATGCGCATAATTTCAGCGTGCCGTACAAGACACTAGGACGCCTCCTCGCCGCGCGGAAGCACGAAGCTCTTCTCGATACGGTAGGTCACGGTATCGCGCTCCACGCCGAACCAGCGTCGGCAGCCCTGCGTATGGTTCCACAACTCCCGGTGCAGCCCGCGCGGATTCGTCCGGTAGAACAGGTAGTCCGCCCACTCGGCATCCGACAGCGCGTCGGGATCTGCCGGCCGCGCGATGCCGGCCTCGCCGCCGTAGCTGAACTCGGTTTCCGCGCGCTCGCCGCACCAGGGACATTCGATCAACAGCATCCTCAGTCTCCGTCAGTGCGCCACGGCGGCCGCGCCGTGTTCGTCGATCAGGGCACCCGTGGTAAAGCGCTCGAGACCGAACGGCGCATTCAGCGCGTGCGGCTCATCGTGGGCGATCGTGTGTGCGAATACCCACCCGGAACCCGGCGTCGCCTTGAAGCCGCCGGTCCCCCATCCACAGTTGAAATACAAACCGTCAACCGGCGTCTTCGACAGGATCGGACAGGCGTCGGGACAGACATCGACGATGCCGCCCCACAGCCTCAGCATGCGCACCCGGCTGAAAATCGGGAACAGCTCGATGATCGCCTGCATCGTGTGCTCGATCGTCGGAAAGCTGCCGCGCTGGCCGTATCCGTTGTACGCATCGATGCCCGCGCCGATCACGAGTTCGCCCTTGTCGGACTGGCTGATGTAGCCGTGCACGGCGCCCGACATGACGACCGTGTCCAGTACGGGCTTCAGCGGCTCCGAGACGAACGCCTGCAGCGGGTGACTCTCGACCGGCAGCCGCAGCCCGGCCATGCCTGCCACCACACTGGCATTGCCGGCGACGACGACACCGACCCGGCCGGCACCGATCCGCCCGCGCGTCGTATCGACGCCCGTGACCTTGCCGCCGCTCGTCTCGATACCCGTCACCTCACACTGCTCGATGATATCGACGCCCAGCGCATCGGCGGCGCGTGCGAACCCCCAGGCAACGGCATCGTGCCGCGCGACGCCGGCGCGACGCTGCAGCGACGCACCGAGGATCGGGTAGCGTGCGTCGGGAGAGGTGTTGAGATGCGGAATAGCCTTGCTGATCGCGGCCGCATCGACGATTTCCGCATCGATGCCGTTCAGCCGGTTCGCATTGACGCGACGTTCGATGTCGCGCATGTCCTGCAGCGTATGGCCGAGGTTGTAGACACCGCGCTGGCTGAACATCACGTTGTAATTGAGCTCCTGGCTCAGTCCCTCCCAGAGCTGCATGGACTTCTCGTACAGGAGTGATGCCTCGGTCCAGAGGTAGTTGGAGCGGACGATCGTCGTGTTGCGCCCCGTGTTACCGCCGCCGATCCAGCCCTTCTCGAGCACGGCGACGTTCCTCAAGCCGTGCTCCTTCGCAAGATAGTAGGCCGTCGCGAGACCGTGACCGCCGCCGCCTACGATGATGACGTCGTAGTGTTTCCCGGGCTCCGGTGAACGCCAGGCCTCGCGCCAGTGGCGGTTGTGCGTCAGGGCGTTCCTGACCAGGCTGAATGCCGAGTATTTTTTCATTGTCACAATGCTGTCGCTTCGGCGCCGACAAACGGTATCACGTCAGCACCGGGTCCGCTGTCGCCGGGCGCCTCAGCCATTGGCCCCGTTCACGTCCCGCAGGCGCTCGTTCCCGGGATCGAAGGGGCTGTCCGGGATGACCGTCGCAGCATAGGTCTTGCCCAGTATCTCGATCTCGACCCCGGTGCCCGGTTCGGCGAATTCCGGTTTCAACATCCCGAGTGCCAGCGACTTGCCGACGCGGAAGCCATAGCTGCCGCCGGTCGCCCGGCCGACGAGCCTGCCGTCCTTCAATAGCGCGTTGTTGCCGAGCGCGTCGGCATCGTCGACATCGTGGACCTCGAGCGTGACCAGCAGGTTATCGAGGCCCCTCTCCCTGGATGCGAGCAGCGCATCGCGGCCGAGGAAATCGCCCTTGTCGGGCTTGACGAAACGATCCATCGCCGACTCGTACGCCGAGTACTCGATCGAAAGCTCGGTGCCGACCATTCGGTAGGACTTCTCGATGCGCATCGTCTCCATGGCTCGAATGCCGAACGGCGCAAGGCCCAGGTCTTCTCCGGCTTCGAACAGCGCGTCGAAGATGTGGTTCTGGTATTCGATCGGATGATGCAGCTCCCAGCCCAGTTCGCCGACGAAGTTGACGCGCATCGCGTTGACGGGCGCCATGCCAACGACGATATCCCGGGCCGTCAGCCAGCAGAATGCCTCGTTCGACAGGTCCGCCCGCGTCACGCGTTCGAGCAGCGTTCGCGCCTTGGGCCCGGCGAGCACCAGCACGCCCGTTGCGCCCGTCAGGTTCGTGAACTGCACCGAGCCGTCGCGCGGCATATGACGGCGAATATAGTCGTGGTCGAGTCGCTGCAGCGCGCCGGCGGAGACCAGGTAAAACGAGTCGGTGGCTTCGCGGCGAATCGTGAACTCCGAGTGTATGCCGCCGTTCGCATTCAGCGCGTGTGCAAGCGCGATGCCGCCGGCTTTCGCCGGCAGCGCATTGGCGACGAAACCGTCGAGGAAAGCCTCGGCGCCGGGACCGGAGACACGGCATTTCGCGAACGCCGTCATGTCCAGCAGGCCGACGTTGTTCGTCACGTTATCGACCTCCTTCCGGATCGCCTCGAACCAGCGCGAGCGGCGGAACGACCAGTCGTCTTCCTGCGGCATACCGTCGGTCGCGAAGAAGTTCGGGCGTTCCCAGCCGAATTTCTGGCCGAACACCGCGCCGCGTTCCTGCATGCGCTCGTAGCACGGCGCGGTCCGCAGCGGCCGGCATGCCGGGCGTTCCTCGTCCGGGTAGTGCGTGACAAAGACGTGCGCGTACGCCTCCTCGTTCTTCTCGATAAGGTAGGACCGGGTCGCGTAGTCGCCGAAGCGCCGCGGATCGACGCCGAGCATGTCGATCGTGGGTTCGCCCTCGACGATCCACTCGGCGAGCTGCCAGCCCGCACCGCCCGCGGCCGTGATGCCGAAACTGTGCCCCTCCGACAGCCAGAAGTTGTCAACGTCCCAGGCCGGGCCGATGACAGGGTTGCCGTCGGGCGTATAGGCAATCGCCCCGTTGTAGACCTTTTTCATCCCGACTTCGCCGAACGCCGGTACCCGCGCCATTGCCGCCTCGATATGCGGGACCAGGCGATCGATGTCTTCCTGGAACAGCTCGTACTCGGCGTCCGGGTCCGGCCCGTCGACGTAACAGGCCGGTGCGCCCTTCTCGTAGGGACCCAGGATGAAGCCGCCGTTTTCCTCGCGCAGGTACCACGAGCCGTCGGACTCCCGCAAAACGGCAAGCTCCGGCTTCCCCTCCTGCCTGCGCCTGACGATATCGGGATGCGGTTCCGTCACGATGTACTGGTGTTCGACCGGCATGACCGGGATATCGAGCCCGATCATCTCGCCCGTCTGGCGGGCATAGTTACCGGTTGCCGAGACGACATGATCAGAGGTGATGTCGCCCTTGTCGGTATGCACGACCCAGCCGCCGGACGTCGCCTGCTCGATGCCGAGCACGGCGGTGTGGCGGTAGATCGTCGCGCCGCGCGCCCGGGCGCCCTTCGCCAGCGCCTGCGTAAGATCGGCCGGCTGGATGTACCCGTCCTCGGGGTGGAAGATGCCGCCGACGAGGCCGTCGATGTCGCACAGCGGCCAGAGTTCCAGTATCTCGGCCGGCGTCAGGAAGCGGACGTCGACACCGATCGTCTTCGCGGTCGCCGCGTACTGGTAGTACTCGTCCATGCGATCGTCGTTCATCGCGAGACGCAGGTTACCGACCCGGCTGAAGCCGACCGTCTGGCCGGTTTCGGCCTCGAGCTCGTTGTAGAGCTTCACCGAATACTTGTGCACCTGGCCGACGGAATAACTCATGTTGAACAGCGGCAGGAGCCCGGCTGCGTGCCAGGTCGAGCCCGAGGTCAGTTCGGCTTTTTCGATCAGCACGACCTCGTCGCCCCAACCCTTTTTGGCCAGGTGATAGAGCGCGCTGACGCCGACGACGCCGCCCCCTATGACCACAACTTTCGCCTTGGATTTCATGCGTTTCGTTCCTGTCTCGTTACGGGTTGGCGCGGCGCCGGCGGCGGCTCCTGCCGGCGCCGCTGTCAGACGGCCTGCCGTCGGTGTTCGCTACCGGTCTCTCCACGACGGAGAAGAGCTTCGGAAACTCGTCGACACGATTCGGTATCGCCATGGCATCGACGAAATATTCCTGGAATTTCGGCTCGACCGCGGTCTCGACCTTCTCGATACCGCGGACGGTCGCCTCGATCTCGGCTCGCGCACTGATGTTGAGCAAAGCGATCGTCGCGCCGGTACCGGCCGCATTGCCGGCCGACTCGACCCTGTCGAGATCGCAGTCGGGCACGAGGCCGAGCACCATCGCGTATTTCGTGTCGATGTGCGTGCCGAACGCCCCGGCGAGACGGACACGGTCGACCCTGTCGATGCCCGCACGATCCATGAGCAGCCGGACCCCCGCGTACAGTGCGGCCTTCGCGAGCTGTATCTGCCGGACATCGTTCTGGGTCACGGTGATGCGCTGCTGACCGTCGTGGAGGACGAAGGACCAGGTACGGTTGTCGGCGATGACGCGTGGACTCCTGTCGGCCAGCGCGCCGTCGATGACGCCGTCCGGACTGATGATGCCCGCGAGGTACATCTCGGCGATCGCCTCGATGATGCCCGAGCCGCAGATACCGGTGATACCGAATGCCTGCGTCGCCGCGTTGAAGTCGGGGTCGTCCGACCAGAGGTCCGAGCCGATGACGCGAAACCGAACCTCGAGCGTCTCGCGGTCGATGCGGACGCGCTCGATCGCGCCGGCCGCCGCGCGCTGGCCACAGGATATCTGGGCACCCTCGAACGCCGGCCCCGTCGGGCTCGAGCATGCCAGCAGCCTGTCGCGGTTGCCGAGGACGATCTCGGCATTGGTGCCGACGTCGACGACCAGCGATATGTCATCCAGCAGGTGCGGCTCTTCGGCGAGCACCATGGCCGCCGCATCGGCACCGACGTGGCCCGCAATGCAAGGCAGAACGTAGACGTTCGCCCCGGGGTTCGCGGCAATGCCCACGTCTCGCGCCTTGAGGTCGAGGGCGCGATCGATCGCCAGCGCGAACGGCGCGCCGCCCAGTTCGACCGGGCTGATGCCGAGGAAGAGATGGTGCATGATCGGGTTGCCGGCGATCGTCAGCTCGACGATCTCGCTGGACTCGATGCCCCCCTCGCGTGACACGTCCGCGATAAGCTCGTTGATACCGGCCCGAACGACCTGCGTCATTTCGAGGGCCCCCTCGGGATGCATCAGCACGTAGGACACGCGGCTCATCAGGTCCTCGCCGAAGCGAATCTGCGGGTTCATGATGCCGCCGGTCGCGACGATCTCACCGGTCGTCAGGTTGACGAGGTGGGCCGCGATCGTCGTCGAGCCGATATCCACGGCCAGCCCGTATGCGGCGTATTTCAGTCCGGGCCACACGCCGATGACGCTCCGCTCCTTGTGCACGGCGACGGTGACGCGCCACTGGCCGTCCCGCAGCACCTTCTGCAGCCCGGTCAGGACGACGGCATCGCAGTCGAGATCCGCGAGCTGCCACTCCCAGGCCAGCGCATCGTAGAGTCTCTCGAGGTCGCCGGTAGGTTCCAGCAGGTCGGCGGGCTGGACCTCGACGTGATACAGCCGCGTTGCCGGCTCGAGCGTGATGTCGCGGTATTCCGCGCTCTTGCGCACGATCTGCCGGTGCATCTGGCTCTCGGGCGGCACGTCGATCACGAGGTCGCCCCGGACGAGCGCCTGGCAACCGAGGCGATGGTTCGGCTCGAGCGGCCGGCGGCGCTCGCTGAATCGTTGCTCGACCTCGTTCAGCGGCGACAGGTGGTCGGCGCGCGATTCGATCGCGTGCTTGCTGAAGTCTCCCTCCGCGCAGACGATGCGGCAGCGGCCGCACAGGCCGCGGCCACCGCATACGGAGTCCACGTCCACGCCGATGCTGCGCGCGGCATCGAGGAGCGACGTCCCGTGCGGAAACGTGCCCCGCCGCCCGGACGGCGTGAAGACGATCCTGGCGTCACGTGCGCTCACGAACAGCTCTTACTGACCTGCGCGCCGGCGCCGCCGGCGTCCCCCGCGTCCCCGCGTCTCGCCGTCGGCCGAGGGTTCACGGTACTTCCGGATCCAGAGGGTGCAATCCGGATCGTGCCCCATCATGACGTCCGCACCGAGCACCGCCTGCATGACCTCGGGATGCAGCGGGCTCGTGATCGCCGAGGTCAGGCCCGAACCGATCGCCATCGTGAGGAAGGCCGCGTTGATGCCGTTGCGGTTCGGCAGCCCGAAGCTGACATTCGACGCGCCGCAGGTCGTATTCACCTCGAGCTCGTCGTGCAGGCGGCGAACGATATGCATCACCTGCCGGCCAGCGGCGTTGATCGCGCCGATCGGCATGACCAGCGGATCGACGACGACGTCTTCACGCGGGATACCGTGGTCGGCAGCGCGCTCGACGATCTTCTTCGCGACCTCGAAACGCACGTCCGGGTCCTCGGAGATACCGGTCTCGTCGTTGGAGATTGCGACGACCGCCGCTCCGTATTTCCTGATCAGCGGCAGCACGGCCTCGAGCCGCTCCTCCTCGCCCGTCACGGAGTTGACCAGCGCCTTGCCCTGGTAAACCGCAAGGCCCGCCTCGAGCGCCGCGACGATCGACGAGTCGATCGAGAGCGGCACGTCGGTGATCGACTGCACGAGCTTCACGCAGTCCGCGAGGATCGCGGGCTCGTCGGCCAGCGGGATGCCCGCGTTCACGTCGAGCATGTGCGCGCCGGCCTCGACCTGGGCGATCGCATCCGCCTCGACGCGGCTGTAGTCGCCCCGGGCCATCTCCTCGGCGAGAATCTTGCGGCCGGTCGGATTGATCCGCTCGCCGATGATGACGAACGGCCGCTCGAAACCGATACGGACTTCCTTCGTCGCCGAGCTCAGAACTGTCTCTGTCATGCGTGTGTCTCCCGCGCTCTCGTGCAATTCACCGGCATCAGGCACTGACCGGCGCTATGTCTTCCCATTCCCGTGTCGGCCGCCAGGGCCGGCGGCCGCCCAGCACGCCCGAGCGCTCGACGATTTCGCCGACGCGGTGCTCCTGGCGAAACGCCATGATGTGGATTCCGTGCACGCCCTCGATCTCGCGGATCGCCTGGATCATGTCGATGCAGATCTGCACGCCCTCCTCCCGCTGGTTCTCCGCAGCGCGCAGGCGCCGGATCACGGCATCGGGAATGTGCACGCCGGGCACGTTGCTGCGAATCCACTCGGCGGACTTCGCCGACGCCAGCGGACCGACGCCGGCGAGCACGAACACCTTCTCGTGCAGGCCGAGGTCCCGGACCGTCGCCATGTATTCGCGGAAGAGGTCGAGATCGAAACAGTATTGCGTCTGCACGAACTGCGCGCCCGCCGCGATCTTTTTCGCGAGCCGCAGCGGTCGGTAATCGAGCGGCGGCGCGAAGGGGTTGGCTGCGCCACCAAGAAACACCGGTGGCGGCGACGTCAACGTGCGGCCGCTCAGGAACTGGCCGCGGTCCCGCATACCGCGGACCATCGTCAGCATCGACATGCAGTCCACGTCGAACACGGGCTTCGCCTCGGGATGATCGCCGACATCGACACCGTCACCCGTCAGGCAAAGGATGTTGTAGACCCCCATCGCCGCCGCACCGAGCACGTCGCCCTGGATGGCGATGCGGTTGCGGTCGCGTGCCGAAATCTGCATGACCATCGCATAGCCGCGCCGGGTCAGCAGCGCACACATGCCGACGCTCGACATGTGACAGTGCGCACCGGAACCGTCCGTCGCGTTGATGGCGTCGACGTAGCCGTCGAACAGCGCCGCCCGCTCGTACACCTCGTTGGGATCGGCAGAATCGGGCGGCGATATTTCCGCTGTCACCGCGAAACCGCCGCCGCGCAGGACGCGTTCGAGCCGGCCTGGAGACGTATGTCCGGGCAGTATCGGCAGCGGGTCGCCCGGCACCAGCGGTTCGTCGTCAAAAGTCACGGCGCCGTTCCTCCGTCCTCGCGCGGACTTCCCGCAGCCATGCCGACGTCCCGAGCAGTCGGTGATCGACCGGGGGCTGGACGACCTGCAGCGGATAGCCATCCTCACGAAGCCGCTTGTTGCCCTCCCAGGCCAGCACCCAGACGCAGGTCATGTCGGGCTTCACCTCGCAGCGACCGTCGGCGCGCACACCGCCGCAAGGCCCGTTCCGCATCTTCTTCGGGCAGTTCATCGGGCAGGAAAGCCCCGTGAAACCGACGATGCACTGGCCGCAGTTCTGCGAGTCGAGCAGGAGACCCTTGGTCACCTTTTCGAAGGCCGTGAACGGCCGGTCGAGCCGCGCGTAACCGACACGCCGGAACACCGGGTCGAGGCGCACCAGTACCGACTCGACGGCCGCATAGAGCTTCTTCAGCCATCGTGCGTTCTGCACCGACCATTGCCGCATCCGGTACACGGCCACCTACTCCCGCGCGACGCCGTGGTTCTTGACGAGCCGTTCGAGGGCTTCGTCGGAGAACGCCGTTTCGAGTCGCTGCGCCTCGGCAGCGGCGACGGACTTGATGTCTGCATCGGTGTCGGCAGTGGTCGCCTCTCGCCGCCATTCGGCGATGTAGGCGTCGCTGCTGCCCTTGCCTGCCCGCATCGCGGCCCGGTCGATCGCTTCCTGGAAACGCGGACTCAACATGGCCTTTTCGCGCGCGCGGCCGCGCTGCACGATCACCTGGGCGGGGATGTCACGCCAGTAGACGAAAATCTTCCTGATCACCACCCCACCTCAGAACCCGTTCGGCCATCGCCGACTCCAGTTCGTCGAGCCCGCAGTGGATGTGTTCGAACGCGAGCTCCAGCCGCTCGGCCGCGTCACGCGCCGCCTCGAAGAGCGTCGCATCCAGTGACTGCGACAGGTAGACCAGCCGCCGGTAGTTGCCGAAGTACGCCTTAAGTAGCTCCGGGTTGACGTCGAGACCGAGCGGCCGGATCACCAGGCGGTCGAAATTGCGCGCGAGAAAATCCGTCAGGTAGAACGTGCCGGGCTCCGCCTCGGCGAGCGCGGCGAAGCGCCGCGACCCTGCCAGAAACTCGTAACAGTGCGCACCGGGAAGACGCTCGATACCTTCGGCCTCGAGGACGCGATCGAGACCGCCGCCCGTGCCGCAGTCCGCATAGGCCACGAAGACGTGCTCGAAGCCGGCTGCGTGCTCGCGGATCGCCTCCTCGACCGCCTGCGGAATGACGCCGGGCGTGTTGTGGAGGCGCGCATCGAGACACTTGAGACGCAGGTGCTCCCAGCCGCAGGTCCGCTTCAGCTCGGCCAGCTCGCGCGCGACCGCGCCGCAGGCAATCACGAGCACCTCATCACGCACCGGTCGCCTCCCGGCGTTCGCGGATCAGCTGAGGCGCCATGTCCGCGGCCTGCGCGGCATCGCGACAGTAACCGTCGGCACCGACGGCCCGACCGAACTCCTCGTTCAGCGGCGCACCGCCGACGAGCACGATGTAGTCGTCGCGGATGCCCTGGCTGACCATCTCGTCGATCACGACCTTCATGTAAGGCATCGTCGTCGTCAGCAGCGCGGACATGCCGAGGATGTCGGGCTTGTGCTCCTCCAGCGCCTGGAAATAGTCCTCGACGGCGTTGTTGATGCCGATGTCGACGACCTCGAAGCCGGCACCTTCCATCATCATCGAGACGAGGTTCTTGCCGATATCGTGGATGTCACCCTTGACCGTCCCGATCACCATCTTGCCGATCGGCTTCACGCCGGTCTCGGCGAGCAGCGGCCGCAGGAGCTCCATGCCGCCCTTCATCGCATTCGCCGCAAGCAACACCTCGGGCACGAACAGTATGCCGTCGCGAAAATCGACGCCCACGATCCGCATCGCCTCGACCAGTGACTCGTTCAGAACCTTCTCGGCGGTCCAGCCCCGCTCGAGCAGGATCGACGTGCCCTCGACGATTTCCTCCTTGAGACCGTCGTAGAGATCGTCATGCATCTGCTCGACGAGTTCATCGTCGCTCAGCTCGGACAGGACGATATCTTCGTCGTCTTCGTGAGTATCGTGCTCGTCGCTCATCTCAATAATCCCGGTCCGCGAATTCCGACTTGCGTCGATCGATGTAGGCCAAGAGCGCCTCGTCGATCGCCGGATCGAGTGGCGGCGCTTCGTATTCCTCGAGCATGCGCTTCCAGATCGTGTTGGCGCGCTGTGCGGCGTCCAGCGACCCGTCCTGCTCCCACTGCTCGAAACTGTTGTTGTCGGCGACGACGGAGCGATAGAAGGCGCGCTCGAAATTCGCCCGGGTATGCGCGGAGCCCAGGAAGTGCTGTCCCGGGCCGACCTCGCGGAGTGCGTCCATGGCCTGACCGTTTTCCGACATGTCGATGCCGCGCAGCATGACGCCCAGGATGCTCGCCTGGTCGGCGTCGAGGACGAATTTCTCGTAGCCCATTGCGAGACCGCCTTCGAGCCAGCCCGCCGCGTGCAGCATGAAGTTCACCCCGGCGAGCGCCGAGGTCTGCAACGTGTTGGCCGATTCGTAGGCTGCCTGGGCGTCCGGAATCTTCGATGCACAGAGGCCGCCACCGCTTCGGAACGGCACGCCGAGCCGCCGGGCCAGCTGGGCCGCGCCGTAGAGGATCAGGCTCGGCTCTGGCGTGCCGAAAGTCGGGGCGCCGGACTGCATGGACACGGCCGCCGCGAAGGTGCCGAACACGACCGGCGCACCCGGCCGCACGAGCTGGATGTACGCCATGCCGGCCAGCGCCTCGGCGAGAATCTGTGTCACCGTACCGGCCACCGTCACCGGCGACATGGCGCCCGCGAGCAGGAAGGGGGAGATGACCGTCGCCTGGTTATGCTCGGCGTAGACCGTCGCCGAGCCGAGCATCGTATCGTCGAAGGTCAGCGGCGAATTGGCGTTGATGAGGCTGGTCAGCACCGTGTTCTGATCGAGGAACTCCTCGCCGAAGACGAGCTTCGCCATTTCGATCGTGTCCCGGGCCCGCTCCGGGTGGGTCACCGACCCCATGAACGGCTTGTCGCTGTACTTGATATGGCTGTACACCATGTCGAAGTGGCGCTTGTTGACGGGAATGTCGACCGGCTCGCAGATCGTCCCGCCGGAGTGATGCAGCCCCGGGCTCATGTAGGCGAGCTTCACGAAATTACGGAAATCCTCGAGTGTCGCGTAGCGGCGGCCGTGATCGAGGTCGCGAACGAAGGGTGACCCGTAGGCGGGTACGAACACCGTACGATCGCCACCGATGATCGTGCTGCGGTCCGGGTTGCGGGCGTGCTGGGTATATTCCCGGGGTGCCGAGGCCTGGACGATCGAACGACACATTCCGCGCGGGAAGCGCACGCGCTCGCCGTCGACATCGGCACCGGCGTCTTTCCAGAGTTCGAGCGCACGCGGGAAGTCCCGAAACTCGACGCCAATCTCCTCGAGCACGGTCTCGGCGTTGTGCTCGATCAGTTCGAGCGCCTCTTCGTCCAGTACCTCGAAATACGGGACCTTGCGATCGATCCAGGCCGCGATCTCGGCGCTTGCCTGCCGCCGCGCCGCTCGCTTGGCCTCGCGGCCGGAACCGCGTCTGCGTCGTGCTCGTTCCACCATGTGCCGTCCGCCCCCCCGGGATCGCAGGCAATAACCAAGCGTTGTCGGGCCGCGGGCACCCGACCTGATCCCAGTGTGCGGCAGATGACGGGACTATGCATTGCCCCGGTGCGACACCGGTATGGCGAGAAACGACATGCGAGAGCGCACCGAATACCCGTCTTTTTGTTGTAATTTTGAAACAAATTTTGCCGATTTCGGTCTCCAGGCCGCTGAATCTTGCCTATCCACGACATGCCGGTGTCGCTCACGGTCAACATTCGACACAGAAGCTGTTATAGTTGTTGCGTTAAACGTACAAACTAAAACCAAAAGAGGAATTCCCATGCCGTCTGGCTTTAGTCCGAAACGCACGGCGCTATCTGCTGCCGTCGCGGCAGCTCTGGCTGCCTATCCCGCGCTGGCTCAGGAACAGAAGCCCAAGCGCAAGATCGAAGAAATCACCGTTACTGCGACCAAGGTCGAGGAATCGCTCCAGGATGTCCCGATCGCCGTGACGGCCCTCGGGGCCGACGCTATCAAGGATCTCGGCATCACGAACTTCGCCGATTACGTCCTGCAGTTGCCGACCGTAACGGCCGGCGGTAGCGGTCCCGGGCAGAATACGATCTACATCCGGGGCATCGCCTCGACGACGCCGAACCTCACGACGGCGGGTGTCGCCGGCCTCACCCCGAACGTCGCGTTCTATCTCGACGAACAGCCGCTGGCACAGCCCGGCCGTAATCTCGACGTCTACGCCGCCGACCTCCAGCGTATCGAGGTGCTGTCCGGCCCGCAGGGCACGCTCTTCGGTTCGAGTTCGCAGGCCGGTAACGTCCGCCTGATCACGAACAAGCCGGAATTCGGCGAGTTCTACGGCCGCGTCAACGTCGGCGCCGGCACGATCAGCGACGGCGGTGCGCTCGGTAACCTCGAGGTCATGCTGAACATGCCCTTCAGCGACACGTTCGCGGCCCGCGCCGTCCTCTACACGGACACGAAGGAAGGCTGGATCGACAACGTCGCCGGCTCGCGCACCGCGGAGAGCAGCGCCCGCTTCCGGCCCGAGGGCACGGTCCGTGCCAACGGCGTACCGGTCAGCGCGCAGCGCGCCGGCTTCCAGTCGACCGCCGATCTCTCCGGCGTGACCTTCCTCGAGGCCACCAACGAGGACCTCGTCGAGGAAGACTTCAACGAGACCACCTACACGGGTGGCCGCGTCAGCTTCCGCTGGGACGTCAGCGAGCGCCTGCGCCTCGACCTGCAGCACACGTCGCAGGACCTGGACTCGGACGGCGTCTTCTTCGCGGACCCGAATCTCGGCGATCTCGAGGTTCAGCGCTTCTCGCCGGACAGGCTCGAGGACTCCTTCAGCAACACGGCGTGGACGGCGTCCGCGATGTTCGGTGAACTCGAGGTGCTGTACACGGGCGCCTTCACGGATCGCGATACCGACCAGGTAGTCGATTACACCGACTACCTGTTCGTCGGCCAGTACCTGCCCTACTACATCTGCGACGGCTCGGTGACCTACCCGGGCGACGCGGCCCCGTCCGGCACCTGTCAGTCGCCCAACCTGTTCGTCGACAGCCAGTCGAAGCTCGAGTCGATCACGCATGAACTGCGCTTCACGACGGACCAGGCCAAGGCGCTGCGCTTCACGGGCGGTGTCTTCTACCAGGACCTGGAACTGAAGGAACTCAACGACTTCACGTATCCCGGCTCCGTCGATGCCGTCGCCTTCAACGGCGAAACCGGCTTCGCGCCCAACTACCCGCTGACCAACACGGAACCCACGGGCATCATCAACAATGCCTTCCCCGGCTACTTCTCCGACCCGGGCCCGTTCCCGGAAGCCGTCATCTTCCGCAACGACGTGCTGCGAACGGATGAACAGCTCGGCGTGTTCGGCGAGTTCACCTACGACTTCAACGAGAAGTTCGCCGTGACGATCGGCGGCCGCTGGTACGACATCGAGGTCGACTTCGAAGGCAGCGCCAACTCCTCGTTCTTCAACTTTGGCCAGACCGAGGACGCGCAGGCATTCGGCACCAACATCTCGGCGCAGTACGCACCGGACAACCCGGCCGGCAACCCGGATACGGCGTCTGCCGACGGCACGATCTTCAAGATCACCGGTACCTGGCGGCCGAATGTCAGCCAGATGTGGTACGCGACGCTGTCCGAGGGCTTCCGGCCGGGACTCCTGAACCGCCCGGGCGGCGCATCCGGTCCGGGTGGCTACACGGTCCCGTTCGCGCTCGACACGGACGACGTGACCAACTTCGAGATCGGCACGAAGTCGATGTTCTTCGACAGCACGTTCCAGCTCAATGCATCGGCGTTCTTCGTCGACATCGAGCGGCTGCAGACCACGATCTTCGACCCGAGCATCACGAACCTGTTCTTCTCGGATAACGCGGCGAATGCTGAAGTGATGGGCCTCGAAGGCGACTTCACGTGGCTGCCCGGCTGGTCCGATCGCTGGACGTTCACCGGCGCCTTCTCGTTCCTCGACACCGAGATCACCGAAGTCCTGACACCGACCAATGACGTTCAGGCCGGGGACGAACTGGCGTTCGCGCCGAGCTTCCAGGGCACGCTGCGTGCTCGCTACGAGTGGCCGATGGGCCGCCTGATGGCGCACGTCATGCCGATGGTCTCCTGGGCGTCGAAGTCCTACAGCGACGTGATCCGGATCAACCGCGACGAGATCGACAGCTGGACCATGGCTTCGGTCACGGCGGGCCTGTCGGCCGGTACGTGGTCGGCGGAGCTGTTCATCAACAACATCACGGATGAGCGCGCCGAGGTCGCCCGGAACTTCGTGTTCGACCGCACGCAGGTGACGTACGCGCAGCCATTGACGTTCGGTGTTCGCGCGTCGTTCAACTTCTGATCCCGCTGAACGCAGGATCGTTACGTAACGCCGGCGCCCCTTGCTTTCGAGGGGCGCCGCTTTTCATTGTGTGATCACGACGTGGCAGCGACGACCCCGATTCCGGACCTCAACGCGATCCAGGAAAAGATCGTTGGCAAGCGCTTCGAGGAGGCGCTCAACGACCTCAATGCGTGGGTCGGCGCGAATCCGGGCGACCCGGATGCCCTGTACATGCGGGCCGTCTGCCGGCGCTACACAAGCGACTTCGAGGGCGCCCTGGCCGACCTCGACTCGCTCAAGGCGATCGCCCCGGAACACGGCCGCGCCTTCCAGGAAGAAGGCCACGCCTACCGCGACATGGGCAAGCCAGACGAAGCACTCGTCGCCTATGCGAGAGCCTGCCGCTATAACCCGGCGCTCGAAGCCAGCTGGCGCGGCCAGGTCACTATCCTCACCGCCCGGGGCCGGGACGCCGAGGCGCGTCAGCTGCAGTCCCAGCTCGATTTCCTGGCTGGCCTGCCGCGGCCGCTGGTCGGGGTCATCGACCTGGTATCGCAGGGCAAGCTGCTGAAGGCCGAGGATCTCTGCCGACAGTTCCTGCAGAAGGTGCCACACCACGTGGAAGCGATGCGGCTTCTTGCCGACATCGGTCTCCGACTCGGCGTCCTCGACGACGCCGAGAAGCTGCTCGAAGCGGCCGCCACCCTGGAACCCGACAATCTCCGCGTCCGCATCGATTACGTGCAGACGCTCCGGAAGCGACAGAAATTCGCCCGGGCCCTCGACGAGGCGCGCAAACTGCTCGACACCTCACCCGCGAACCCGCAGTTCCAGTCGATGTATGCGATCGAGAACATGCAGACCGGGGACTACGACACCGCGCTCGAGTATTTCGACAAGGTCCTCGAAACGCTGCCCGGCGACCCCGGCACGCTGACCTCCAAGGGGCATGCCTACAAGACGCGGGGCGACTACGACGACGCGGTCACGGCGTATCGCGCTGCGATCGACAGCTCGCCGACGCACGGCGAGGCCTACTACTCGCTCGCGAACCTCAAGGTCTACTCCTTCGGCGCCGACGAGATAACGCGGATGCTCGAACAGGAGCAAAACCCCAACCTCTCGCACGCGGATCGCGTCCACCTGAGCTTCGCACTCGGCAAGGCCTTCGAGGACGAGGAAGATTTCGCCACGTCGTTCGACTACTACCGGCGCGGCAACCAGCTCAAGAAAGCGCAGAGCCGCTACGATGCGGACAAGATCACGGCGGACCTCGCCGCGCAGCGCGAGGTCTGCACGGCCGAGTTCTTCAGGGAGCGCGAGGGCTCCGGGCACGCGGCTCCGGACCCGATCTTCGTCGTCGGCCTGCCGCGTGCGGGCTCGACGCTGCTCGAACAGATCCTGTCTTCTCATTCGAAGGTCGACGGCACGCTCGAACTGCCGAACATCCTGTCGCTGTCACAGCAGCTCCGGCGCCGCCGCAGCAAGACCGGCACGAGCGGTTACCCGGCCGTGCTCACAGAGCTGTCTGCCGAGGAACTCGAGGCATTCGGTCGACAGTACATCGAGGACACGCGCATCCATCGGGACGGTGCGCCGCTGTTCGTCGACAAGATGCCGAACAACTTCCGGCATATCGGCCTGATACATCTCATCCTCCCGAATGCGAAGATCATCGACGCGCGCCGGCACCCGATGGCCTGCTGCTTCAGCGGCTACAAGCAGCTGTTCGCCGAAGGCCAGGAGTTCACCTACGGACTCGAGGACATCGGCCGCTACTACCGCGATTACGTCGAGCTGATGGATCACTGGGACGAGGTTCTGCCCGGCCGGGTCTTGCCGGTGCAGTACGAGGACGTCGTGGCGGACCTCGAGACCCAGGTACGCCGGATTCTCGACTATTGCGGACTCGACTTCGAAGCCGCCTGCGTCGAGTTCCATCGCACCGAGCGCTCGGTCCGCACGCCGAGCTCGGAGCAGGTCCGCCAGCCGATCTTCAAGTCTGGGCTCGACTACTGGAAGAACTACGAGCCGTGGCTGGGCCCGGTCAAGACGGCGCTCGGCGAGAGCGTGCGCCGGCGCTACGGCATCGACGATCCGGCCGAGGCATGAGCGACAGCGACCGCATTTTTGAGCGCACCCGCGATGACCTGAGGTGACAACAGTGACAGAGAGGGAACAGGCCGCGCCTGAAACACAGCCGCAGGAAGATATCGGTCACGAGATCGGTGAGAAGAACATCGAGGTGATGGGCCTCGATATTCATAATCCCGTGTTCATCGTTTCGGCGGTTCTCTCCGTCCTGCTGGTGCTGGGTGCACTGCTGTTCCGGGAGCAGGCGACGGTTGCATTCGCCAACCTCAGGGTCTGGGTGACATCGTCGTTCGACTGGTTTTTCCTTATCGCCGCAAACATCTTTATCGTTTTCTGCCTGGCGCTCGCCGTGTCCCCGCTCGGGCGCATTCGACTCGGCGGTAACGACGCGGTCGCCCGTTACGGCTACCCGGGATGGCTCGCGATGCTGTTCGCCGCCGGGGTTGGCATCGGGCTGATGTTCTTCGGCGTACTCGAACCCCTGACCCACACGCTGAATCCGCCGCTCGGGATCGATCCCGCCGATGCCGAAACGGCGCGGGCCGTCGGCATGTCCACGGCCATCCTGCACTGGGGGCTGCACGCATGGGCAATTTACGCCGTGGTCGGGCTATCGCTGGCCTTCTTCTGTTTCAACCGCGGCATGCCGCTCACGCTGCGCTCCGCGTTTTTCCCGCTGTTCGGGCCGGCAGTCTGGGGGCCTTTCGGTCACTTCGTCGACATCGTCGCCGTGCTGTCGACGCTGTTCGGTCTCGCGGTATCGCTGGGCTACGGTGCCGAGCAGATCGCGGCGGGCCTCCACTACCTGTTCGGGATTCCCATTACGAATACGACCAAGGTCGTACTGATCGGAGTGATCATCAGCATCGCGCTCGTCTCGGTCGTCGCGGGACTCGACAAGGGCGTCAAGCGCCTGAGTGAGATCAACATGGGCATGGCCGCCATGCTCTGGCTCTTCGTCGTGATCGCCGGTCCCACCGCGCTCATATTCGCGACGATCGGCGGCGCGGTTTTCGACTACCTCGCCTTCCTGCCACGGCTGAGCAACTGGGTCGGCCGGGAGGACACGCAGTTCCTGCACGACTGGACGACCTTCTACTGGGCGTGGTGGATCGCCTGGTCTCCGTTCGTCGGGATGTTCATCGCCCGCGTCAGCTACGGGCGAACCGTGCGGGAATTCATCACCTGGGTGCTGATCATCCCGACCATCATCGGCATCGTCTGGATGTCGACCTTCGGCGGCACGGCAATCGACCAGTACTTCGCCGGCGGTTACATGGGCGTCGCCGAGTCGGTTCCGGAACTCGCGCTGTTCAAGATGCTCGAACAGCTGCCGCTGACCGGCATCGTATCCACGGTCAGCGTCTTCCTGATCGCGATCTTCTTCATCACGTCGGCGGACTCCGGTTCCCTGGTCATGGATATCATCACCGCCGGCGGCAAGCTGGACGCACCGGTCGCACAGCGCGTCTTCTGGTGTGTCCTCGCGGGTCTCGTCGCCGTGGCATTGCTCCTCGGCGGCGGCATGGCCTCGCTGCAGGCACTGACGATCTCGGTCGGCCTGCCCTTCGGCGTCGTACTCCTGATCATGTGCGTCGGGCTCCTGAAGGGGCTGCGCGAAGAGTCGTCCGGGTAGTCCCAAACCCCCGCCGAGATACACCACGGCGGCAAACGTTCGAAGCGGAGCCGGGAATGTCCACCGGACGGGGTTCAGTCCGTGTGGCTGGCATAGGTCGTTCGTCAGGGCGTTGATGAATCGCTGGTCCTCGCGAAGGCCGGTTCAGGCGGCTGGTCGAGTAAGTGCTGTCACTCTGAATATGTCTACTGCGTCGCTATCTTTTCGGAGCGCGCCCCCCATAATGGCGCACGCCAACCTTATTGGAGAACGACTTGTCTGACCTCACCCTGGAACGAATTGAGCAAGAACTGAAACTAATGAACGTCAATTTAGCCGAGGCGAACGACATTGCGATGCTGGGGGTATTCAAGGCGATGCCGCCCGAACTGGATAACGAGAGCAGGAAGGCATTGTCTCTGCTTCGTGACAAGATGATGAAGCGAGCCAGGGACCGGGCCGACATGTAAAGCCACTCGCTCCGGACGTCAGGCCAGAAGCAGCTGCCGCTGGCCTCTCCGGGTCGGTGATGCAGAGAAATCCCGACCGGCCCTCGCGCGCCCGGAAGCCGCCGGTCAGGGGATGTGCGGTTCGTCGTCCGGGTCATCCGCCACGAGGAACCCATGCTCGAAGCGGAATTCGGTGGTCATTCGAACACGCACGGCGCTTCTGCGACAATGCGGCTTTGAGGGCGATTTGATCCGCTATATCACGCAATTTGAACCCGGGTTGAAGACAAGTGAGTGAGCTGGCATTCAAGGGCAGGAAGGTTCTCGTGACCGGGGCATCGCGGGGTATCGGTCGGGCGATCGCGGTTGCATTCGCCGAGGCGGGGGCAAACGTCGCCCTGGTGTATCGGAGCGATCAGCAGGCGGCACAGGATGCACTCGCCGCGATGCCCGGTGCCGGCCACTGCCTGATCCGGGCCGACGTAAGCGTGCCTGTCGAGGCCGAAGCTGCGGTGACCGAAGGCATCGACCGACTGGGCGGACTCGACGTCGTCGTCAACAACGCCGGGATATTCCTCGACCACCCTGTGGCCGAGATCGACTTCGAGCGCTGGCAACACTGCTGGCGCGCGACGATAGACACCAACCTGATCGGCCCGGCCAACGTCTGCTACGCGGCGGCGCGGTACATGATCGACAGGCGCGCCGGCAAGATCATCAATGTTTCCTCGCGGGGCGCATTTCGAGGTGAACCGAGGGGGCCAGCGTACGGCGCCAGCAAGGCGGGCCTCAACTCGATGAGCCAGTCGCTCGCCGTGGCGCTCGCGCCGCATGGCATCTTCGTCGGCGTT
>JAZBNZ010000194.1:0-13756 GCA_036350895.1 Woeseiaceae bacterium | reverse complement strand
TGCCAATCACCGCCAGCGTTGCCTCGCTGACAGGCGGCGCGCCGTATTCCACGGCGAGCGCGGACTCCTCGCGCAGCAGTTCGACCAGCGCCTCGCGCTCGGTGTCGTAGTTCGCCTGACCGCAGGCCGTGTTCATCATCAGGACCCCGAGAAGCACGAACAACAGCCCGGCACGATTGCAAAATGACATACCAACCTCCCGTCAGCCGGCTAGCATCATTGAAAGGGAGTCAGGGCAAAACCGGTGCGCTGCAGTTTTTACTCTGACCCCGGTTTATCGAACAGCATCCACGCGCCGTAGCCGACGACTGTGCTCTTGTCCCCACTCGTATCGCCCGAGTTGCGGAGGTCGAGCGTCCTGATATCGAGGCCCCGCCGGCGCGCGGCGATCAGCAGCCCCGCTATCGGTGTCGCGCCGCAGGCCATGTCGTGATCGAGGCGCTCGGCGTCAAAGTGTTCGATCGCTCTGCAGGTCCTGGCATCGACCTCGAGAGCATCATCGTATGCGAGGTAGTGACTCAGGTCCGAGCTGATCACGATCAGCGTCTCTGGCCCGTCCCAGAGTGCATCGAGCACGCGGGCGACGAGTGCCGGGGCCGCATCGCCGACGACGATCGGCACGAGAGCGAAGTCGTCGAGGACACTCGCGAGGAACGGCAGTTGTACCTCGAGACTGTGTTCATGCGCATGGGGCGCGTCGGCGACCGCGAGGCCCGGGATATCGAGCCCGGCAGCGGCCTCGTGGTCGATACGCAGGTCACCCAGCGGCGTGCGAAACAGAGCGGCGCTCGTCGTCGCGAGACCCCGGAACGCCACGCGGTGGGACGGCCCGAGCAGGACAACCCGGCGATAACGATCATGCCAGGGGCGAAGCTCGGCGTACGCCCTCGCCGCCACCGGCCCGGAGTAGACATAGCCTGCATGCGGCACGATCAGGGCCTTCGGTGCCGGCCCGGAAATCACCGGCACCGCGTCAAGCATCGTCGCAACGGACCTGGCCAGCTCGCCGGCGGACTTCGCGTAGAACCGGCCCGCCACGGCGGGTTCGCGGATCGTGTTCATAAGAAGTACGAGTCTGGGTCCCTGAAAAATATACGCAATCCGTAGCTTTACCGAGACCGCGCAGCTTGATTCGCCGGCCTTTCGCCCTGATTTCTTCCCAAGCGAAATGAATACCGCCGAACACATGACGGGCGCAGCGGCTCGCTACTGGCACCGGCTCGACGACGGGCGGCTGCAGTGCGACCTGTGCCCGCGTTTCTGCAGGCTGCGCGACGGTCAGCGCGGCCTGTGTTTCGTCCGTGGTCGCGCCGGTGACGAGCTGTTGCTCACAACCTACGGCCGCTCCAGCGGTTTTTGCGTCGACCCGATCGAGAAGAAGCCACTCAATCACTTCCTGCCCGGGACGCCGGTCCTCTCCTTCGGTACCGCGGGCTGCAATCTCGCCTGCAAGTTCTGCCAGAACTGGGATATCTCGAAGTCGCGCGAGTTCGATCGACTGCAGGACGCGGCCTCGCCCGAATGGATCGCCGAGGCAGCGCTCGACACCGGGAGCCGGAGCGTCGCCTACACCTACAACGATCCCGTCATCTTCCTGGAATACGCGGTCGACGTTGCCGAGGCATGCCGGGATCGAGGCGTGAAGAACGTTGCGGTAACGGCCGGCTACATTACCGAGGACGCCCGGCAGGAATTCTTCCGCCACATGGATGCCGCCAACATCGACCTCAAGGCTTTCACCGACCGGTTCTACTGGAAGCTCTGCGGCGGCCATCTCGCACCCGTGCTGGAGACGCTCGAATACCTGAAACACGAGACGGATGTCTGGTTCGAGCTCACGACGCTCCTGATCCCGGGCGAGAATGACAGCCCGGCCGAGATCGAGGCGATGACGCAGTGGATCGCCGAGCACCTGGGTCCGAACGTGCCGCTGCACTTCACGGCCTTCCACCCCGACTGGAAGATGCCGTCGACGCCGGCGACACCGAAGTCGACGCTGAGCCGATCGAGGGAGATCGCAATTGCGGCAGGGCTGCGCTACGTCTACACGGGAAACGTGCACGACTTCGACGGTTCGAGTACATACTGCCATGCCTGCGGCGAACGGCTGATCGGCCGCGACTGGTACGAGCTCTCGACGTGGAACATCGGCGTCGACACGGGCCGGCCGGCCTGCCGCCACTGCGCGGCGCCGGTTGCCGGCGTCTTCGAGGACCGGCCGGGGCACTGGGGCCCGCGGCGGCAAGCGGTATACGCGAACGCGTGAGGCTCTGAGGCCGGCCAGCGAGGGTGCACGAGCACTGCCCGCAGACCGACCAAATCGACTAGAATCCTGCACCCGCGCCCGGCAAGCGGTAACGTTCATCGCAAGACAGGGAGACAACATGGCCGATTCGCCTTTCATCGTCGACGTCACCAGGGAGAACTACCAGCAGGTCATGGAGACCTCGTTCAAGGTGCCGGTGTTGCTGGATTTCTGGGCCAGCTGGTGCCAGCCGTGTCACATGCTGATGCCGACACTCGCGAAGCTGGCCGAGGAGTACGAGGGCAGGTTCATCCTCGGCAAGCTGAACACCGAGGAAGAACAGGAGATCGCCGCGCAGTTCGGCATCCGCAGCATCCCGAACGTGAAGCTGTTCCGCGACGGGCTGCCTGTGGACGAGTTCATGGGCGCGCTTCCGGAAGGCGCCGTGCGTGAATTCCTAGACCGGCACGTGGCGCGCGAGTCCGATACCACCGTCATCGAAGCGCGCGAGCAGATGCTCTCCGGTAATGCCGACGCCGCGATCGCCCGGTTGACCGAAGCCCGCGAAGCCGACCCGGACAACCCGCGGATCACGCTGGCCCTCGCCGAGGCGCTGGCGACCGGCGGCGACGTCGCGGCGGCGGAGGCCATCCTCGACGGCCTGCCGGCAAACGAGCAGGTCAGGCCGGAGGTCACGACGCTGAAAAGCCAACTGTACTTCACGGGCCAGGCAGCGGACGCGCCGGAGGCGAGCAAACTCGAGTCACGGCTCGAGGCCGATCCCGACGACCACGAGGCGCGGTTCCAGCTGGCCATGCGCAAGGTCACGGAAAAGGACTACGACACCGCGATGGCGCTGCTGCTCGAACTCATGCAGAAGGATCGCTCCTGGGGAGACGACGCCGGCCGCAATGCGCTCCTCAAGGTGTTCGAGCTGCTGGGCGACGATCCCAGGGTAGGCCAGTACCGCCGCCGCATGGCAAGCCTGCTGCACTAGGAAAAAGATATTCGGGGTCAGAGTAAAAATAGCCAGCAATTCTTACTCTGACCCCGATTGTTTCTCTAGAATGTGCGCTTCCGCATCATCCGGGGACAGTCCGATAAACCGCACCACGATCGAGGGCGCCGGCCGCGCCCGGGCGCGCTAGGACCGCCCGCATGGAATCGTCCGGCTTCATCTCCGTCGTACCTACGCTGATCGTCTTTGCGCTCGCGATCTGGACCCGTCGCCCGATCGAGAGTCTCGTCAGCGGAGCACTCGTCGGGCTGGTGATCCTGCACGGTGGCGGCTTCATTGGCGGCTTCGCCGACGCGTCACTTCGCGTCATGACCAACGAGGACGTCGCCTGGGTCATCCTGGTCTGCGGCTTCATGGGCAGCCTGATCGGCATCCTGATCCGTACCGGTGCGACCGGCGCATTCACCGAGATCCTGGCGAAGCGCGTACGCTCGGAGCGCAGCGCGCTGCTCGCCACCTGGGGCCTCGGCATCTTCATGTTCGTCGACGACTACCTGAACTCGCTCGGCGTCGGCGCCGCGATGCGCAACCTGACCGACAAGTACAAGATCTCGCGCGAGAAGCTCGCCTACGTCGTCGATTCAACCGCCGCCCCGATCAGCGTGATCATCCCCTTCTCGACCTGGGGCGCGTTCTTCGCCGGCCTGCTCGTCGCCAACGGCGTCGCCGAGGAAGGCCAGGGACTGGACTTCTATATCAGCGCCATTCCCTACATGCTCTATGCGTGGGTGGCCGTGCTGCTCGTGCCCATCGTTGCCTGGGGTTTCCTGCCGGCCCTCGGCCCGATGAAGGCCGCGGAGCGCCGCGCCAAGGAGACCGGGCTCACGGTGCCGCCCGAAGCAATGCACATCGAGCAGGCGAACCGGGCGATCAAACCGAAGGAAGGCATCAGGCCGCGTGTCATGATGTTCGTCCTGCCGATGCTCGCGCTCGTATTCTTCACGCTGTGGTTCGACAAGGACTTCCTGAAGGGCATCTACGTGACACTCGGCGGCACGATCGTCGTGATACTCGCAACGCGATTGCTCGACATCCACGACCTCTTCGATACCGTCATCGACGGCTTCAAGACAATGATCGAGCCGCTCGGCGTACTCGTCGCCGCATTCATACTCAACGACGTCAACACGCAGCTCGGCCTGTCCGACTACGTCGTCGCGACGATGCAGCCGCTGATCACGGCGGACCTGCTGCCCGCGATCATCTTCTCGACGATGGGACTGGTCTCCTTCATGACCGGCTCGAACTGGGGCGTGTTCGTGATCATCCTGCCGATCGTCACGACGCTCGCCAACAACCTCGGCGCCGACATGACGCTCGTCATCGGCGCGACGCTGTCGGCGAGCACCTTCGGCAGCCACGCCTGTTTCTACTCGGACGCCACCGTCCTCACCGCCCAGGCAACCGGCTGCACGCCGATGCAGCACGCACTGACGCAGATTCCGTATGCATTGATTGCGGCCGGGATTACTGTCGTGGGCTACCTTGGCCTCGCATGGCTCGGCTGACGAACGCCCGGGCAATCGGGGCGCGTAGTCACAATCGCCGGGACCGGCCATGATCGCGCCGGTCGCCGGGCGGCCCGAGTATCCCGGGCAACACTCCGATTCGGGCGCGAAGGCGCCCGAGATCGGCGCCGCCACGACCGTTCGAGGGCCGATCTCATAGAACAGTCGATATTCACGGGCGTTGTCATCTACTTCGTCGTGATGATCCTCGTCGGCATTTACGCGTCCCGGAAGACCCTGTCGATGACGCAGTTCGTCGTCGCCGGTCGCGGGCTGCCGGTATGGCTTTGCTCGACGACGATTGTCGCAACGTGGTACGGCGGCGGGACGCTGCTCGGATCGGCCGGTGCTGCCTATGACGGCGGCTTCCTCGGCGTCATCTACGACCCGTTCGGGGCGTCCGTTTCGCTCCTGTTACTCGGCTTTTTCTTCGTGCGATTGTTCCGGCGACTGAAGATCCTGACCGTCGCCGACTTCATGGAGCAGCGCTACGGCAGGGTCGCCGGCGTCGCGATCACGATCGGCATCATGTTCTCCAATACCGCCTGGGTCGGCTCGATGCTGGTCGCCTTCGCGGTCATCTTCGAGTCGATGACCGGGACGCCGATGCTGGTCGGTATCGTCGCCGGCGCGGTCGTCATATTCGCCTACACGGCGATCGGCGGGATGTGGGCGGTCGTCCTGACGGACTTCATCCAGATGGTGATCATCGTCATCGGCATCGTCACACTGTTCGTGGTCGTGCTGATCGACGTGGGCGGCTGGGGCGCGATCCTGCCGAAGCTCCGCCCGGACACATTCCGGATGCTGCCGATCACGAATTCCGCGGAGGACTGGCTGGACTACGCGCGGGCCTGGGCAATCCTCGGCCTTGCCGACCTGTCGTCCCAGTCACTGATACAGCGTGCCCTGGCCGCGCGTAGCGAACGCGTGGCCCAGAATTCATTCTACCTCGCCGGCATCGGCTATCTCTTCTTCGGCATGATGCCGGTCTTGCTCGGCATCGTCGCCGGCGTAACGCTGCCGACGCTGGCGGCATCCGAGGCCGTCATCCCGACCCTCGCTACCGAGCACCTGCACCCGGTCATGGTGGCGGTCTTCGTCGGTGCGATGCTCTCCGCGATCATGAGTTCCGCCGACAGCGCGCTGCTGGCAATAGCGAGCATGGTCGCCAACAACCTGCTGCCGATCGTGAAACCCGACGCGACCGACAGGACGCGCCTGCTCGTCGCCCGCCTGACGATCCCGGTCTGCGGGTCGCTCGCGATCGTCGTGGCGCTGAACATCCAGACGGTGTACTCCCTGATGATCGACTCGAACATCCTCTTGCTCGCGGCGATCATTGTGCCGTTCATCGCCGGCGTCTGGTGGCGCAAGGCCAATCGAACCGGCGCACTGTCAGCAATGGCGGCCGGTTTCGTCACCTGGGTCCTGACGATGCTGTTCCTGCCGTCGATGCCGGCCGATTTCCTCGGGCTCGGCGCATGTCTCGTGACGCTGTTGATCGTCACGCCGCTCACCCAACGGTTCGACCCGCCACGCCTCCTCAGGGACAGCGACGGCAAGGTGGTTGACCTGACCGACCGCCTCGGCATATTGCCCCTCTTCGGCCGGTCGCCGTAACGCCCGATAACCCGGCCGGCCGGTCTCGCCGTCGCCGATCGGCAGAGCGCAGCGACCGCACGCCACCAGGGCCTGCGCAACGAGCGGGCTGCAGGCACAAGGCCCGCAGCCCCTGTTGGCGGACGCCGGACCGTAGCACTACTGCTGAGCAGAACATGTACCGGGCTGCCCGACATCAGACTTTGCCGCCGCATTGATCAGCGCGTTCGCATCCTCTTGCAGCAGGAAGCCCTGGCGCGCAAGCTTCCTCGCCTGCCGGGCCACCCATCCGACATACTTGCCGTGGTTCGAGAATCGCGGCGTCAAGCTGGCGGTGCCGGGTGCCGGTGCGCAGGCCAGGTCGAAGAAGAGACCGATGAGACCAGGCAGGCCGGGTAACACCTCGACATCGAGTGCAGATGCGATATGAAGGGCGCGTCCGGACTCGACATCGGGGAACCGCACGCCACCAAGGGCATTCAGGTTTGCATCGCGCGCTATGCCGGTCGGCGCCCAGTACACCGGGTCGATCTCGTTCGGGTCAGCGGCGTCCAGCAACCGGCTCGCCGGCGGAAGCGCGTTGCTCGTCACCCAGCGATCGCCGGCGACGAACGCCGCCCGAACAACCGGGGCGATGTCCAGCGGGTTCGTCCTGACCTCGCCGATGACGACGTCCTGCGGGAGGTGCGGCGCGCCGGCGACTTCGTAGACACGATAGTCAGGATGCGACATTGCGTTCCGCAGCTGCAGCGACTGGCTGATCAGGAGGTCACCCTCCGCGCTCACAAACATGACCTTGCCGATGTCTGCCAGGGGCGTAAACGTCGCCGGCAGCGCTGCCAGCACGTCGGGGCGCGCGAAGGCCGGGCGCCAGAGCGGCACGTTCAGCAAGGTCAGGTCGAACAGCCCGGCGGCGCCGGGACCGTAGAACAGCTCGTACAGGGCCTCCGCGCTTTGCGAGAGACCGTAGGCGTAGCGCCGCTCTACTCGTCCCAGCATGGCGACTGCGACCGGGTCCTCGACAAGGGCTTCGGCAAATTGCCGCAGGATCTCGACATCCCGCGGGAACGGCGGAGCATTTACGGGAGCGGGGAAACCTGCGATCACGGCGTCGGCAGCGGTCGGATCGAGGAGGTTGAGGCCCTGGTTGGCGAATCCGACCGACGCGTGGCTGAACCGGCCGTCGAAGAGCAGGTCGGGCCCGAGCACGATGTCGCGGGCGGAAGGCCCGAACAGGAAGTGCGGTGGCTCGATGACGACGGTACCGTTGCCCTGTTCCGGACTGGCCGGGGCCACGATCTCGAAGGGCACCCGATAAGGACCCCTGGCGGTCTGTCCCACGAATCGCCCCGAGTGCCGCACGTAGTCGATGCCCTGGAAGTTGCCATAGTGCGCGCTGGTGGTCTCGACGAACGTTCCCGCCACGGCATGCGACCAAGCGGCCAACGCAGCCAGCACGGCAGTCCATCGTGCAAGACGACCGGTCATTCTCTTCTGTGTTTCCATAATTCTGCTCCTTGCCTGCTACCTGGAATCCCGGCCGGGAGAATCAGTACTTGATCGGCCTGCCGGGCGACGCTATACACGGTAGGGATTACGCCGGCTGAGGGCTTGAAGGTGGTGCGAAGTTCCTGCGAAGAATCGCGAAGTACGAACCACCAGCGAGGTTCGAGTCCTTGAAAGACGCCGCTTCAGCGACTTTCCGGGTATTTCGCTTCGCCGACCTGACACTGGACACGGGCCAGCGGCGCGCGTGGCGCGGCAAGGTCGAAATCGAGCTGCCGCGACGTTCCTTCGACCTCCTGGCGGCCCTCGTCGAGGCAGCACCGAACAGCCTGTCGATCGATGAACTCATGGATCGTGTCTGGAATGGCGCCGTCGTTAGCCCCGCGACCGTTGCGAAGCGCGTAGAACTCGTGCGTGAAGCCCTCAACGACGACAGCGACCAGCCGCGCTATATCGCGCTGGTGCGCGGCCACGGCTACAGGCTGATTCCGGAGGTCACGACCGGCAGCGCGGATGGCAGGCGAATTCGGCTTCCCGGAACGACTGCAATGGCCGCTATCGCGGTAGCGCTTGTCGCGGCGATCATCGCCGGGCTCGTCGTCAGCCGGGACGGCGACGTCACCGTCGACAAATCTATTGCCGTACTGCCCTTCGTGTCGATGACCGCGGACCCCGACGACGAGATCTTCGCCGACGGCCTGACCGATGAACTTAGCTATACGCTGGCCCGCCTCGGCGATCTCAAGGTAACGGGGCGAACGTCGAGCTTTTACTTCAAAGGCCGGAATGAGGACCTGCGGGCCATCGGGGAAACGCTCGGCGTCACCTGGATCCTCGAAGGGTCGGTCCGTCGTTCGGGCGAACTGCTACGGATCACCGCGCAGCTGGTGAACGCGGAAGACGGATTTCACCTGTGGTCGGAGTCCTACGACCGGGAGATGAGCGATATCATCGAGATTCAGAAAGACATCGCCCGCGCGGTCGCGACGAATCTCAAGACCGTGATCCGCGACGAGCAGGCGCTGGATCGCCTGTCGGACGCAACGATCAGCCCCGAGGCCTACGCCCTGTACCTGCGCGCCGTCAGCCTCTCCCCGTACGGCAAGACTCGCGACCTCGGCGAGGCGCAAAGACTGATCGAGCAGGTCACCGAATTGGCCCCCGGATACGCGCCGGCGTGGAACCGGCTCGCGGCAATACACGGAAGGCGCCTGATCTTCGGCGACCCCGGGTACGAGTACGGACCCGAGGAATCGCTGCGTATCGCCGCGGACGCCGTCGGCAAGGCACTTGCGATCGACCCCTGGGACGGAGAGGCGTACGCCAACCTCGCGGGCGTCGCCTGGGTATTCGAGCGGAACGTCCGGAAAGCGGCGCCGCTGATCGAAAAAGCCCTGGAGCTGGACCCGTGGAACCTCGAATTCCTGTCATTTGCGGCCGATTTTGCCAAGCACATCGGCCGGCTCGACGAGGCAATCGAAATCGAGGAGGTGCTGATCAGGCGGGACCCGCTTTGCGACACGTGCCGGGGCAACCTGGCTCGCTCGTACGTCTACGCCGCGCAATATGACGAGGCGGAGAAGCAGTACCGCACGCTGCAATCGATGCAGGGCGGCTACAGCTTTGAGCTCGGAATCACGCTCCTGCTCAAGCAGGAGCCGGAGCAGGCGCTTTCCGAGTTCCGTCGCCCTGGCATCCCGGGACCGGCGCAGCAATTGGGCGAGGCGATGGCGCTGCATGACCTCGGCCGCGTCGATGAGGCTGAACAACTCCTGCTCGGGGTCGAGGCGCAGTGGGGCGAGACCATACCGGTCGCCGTCGCGCAGGCATTCGCTTACGTGGACGACAGGGACAGGTCTTTCGCATGGCTGGAGCGTCTGCTTCCGCAACGCACCATCATCCTGCAGACGAGTTTCCCGCACCCACTGTACGATGCTCTTCGCGACGATCCACGATGGCAGGCTCTGCTGGAGCGCATCGACCGGTCGCCGGACCAGCTCGAGGAAATTCCGTTCTCCCTCGATTCGGCGAGATCGCGACTCGGCCTGTGATCACGCGCCGGGAGTCAACGCCGGCGTTCACCAGCATACCTGGAGTCAGAGCGGAGGGCCCCCGCCGGCTATTGCTCCGATAGACTCTCCGCCATCTCCCAGAGCCTCGTCGAGCGGGCGGATGAAGGCCGCGGAGCGTCGATGCAGCACGCACTGACGCAGATTCCCTACGCGCTAATCGCGGCCGGGATCACGGTACTCGGCTTCCTCGCGCTGGCGTGGCCCGGCTGAGGTCGAAAACCGAAATAAAAACCGGCGCCAAAAGCAGGCAGACTGAGTTCGAGGACCGGCGTTCCTGTTTCGCCCGCGCGCGGTGGCCGGCAGGAAGGACTCGAAGCGCCGGCGTGACCCCGGTCAGCGTCGATTGCGAGGGAGCGACTCTTGAGTACGGCATGGTATCGGCTGTCTGCGCCAGAGGTGCTGGACAAGCTCGACTCCAGGGAAGAAGGCCTCGATGCAGCCAGCGCCGAGCGGCGCCTGCTAGAGTCGGGGCCTAACGAGATCGAGTTCGAGAAGACGCCCGGCTGGCTGCGGTTCCTGCGCCAGTTCAACGATCCCATGGTCATCATCCTGCTGGTGACGGCGTCGATCACCGGGGCACTGACGGCACTCGGCACCCATATGCTGCCGGACACTATCGTGATCCTCGGCGTCGTCCTGCTGAACTCCGTGCTCGGCTACGTCCAGGAAGAGAAGGCCGGCAATGCCCTCGACGCTCTGCGCCTGCTGATGGTCCAGGAAGCGCTGGTGCTGAGGGCCGGAGACCAGCAGCGGATAGCGGCGCGGCTGCTCGTGCCCGGCGATATCGTGCTCCTCGAGGGCGGCGACAAGATACCTGCCGACGTTCGCTTCATCGAGGTCAACAACCTGCACGTGGACGAGGCCTCGCTGACCGGCGAATCGGTTCCCGTCGCGAAGACGACCGGCGCTATCGCCGGGGAGGATCTCGTCCCGGCCGACCAGGCCAACACGGGGTTCTCGGGCACCTTCGTGACGCGCGGCTCCGCGCGCGCCGTCGTCGTCGAGACCGGGCGTAACACCGTGTTCGGCCGCGTCGCCGACATGGTCGAATCGGCCGGAGCCACGAGCACGCCGCTGCAGCGCCAGCTGGCACGCTTCGTTCGCCGCCTGATCGTCGCGATCCTGGTCGTCGGCGCGATCAACTTCGTCGTCGGCGCCCTGCTCGGCTATTCGCTCCCTTACAGCTTCCTCGGCGCCGTCTCGCTCGTCGTCGCCGCGATCCCGGAAATGCTGCCGGCGCTGGTTACCTCGATCCTCGCGCTGTCCGGCGTCGCGATGGCGAAGCGCAAGGCGCTGGTCCGCAACCTGCCCGCCGCGGAAACCCTGGGCGCAACGTCGGTGATCTGTTCCGACAAGACCGGCACGCTGACGGAAAACCGGATGACGGTTACACGCGTGCATGCCGGGGGCCGAACCTACGCCGTCACGGGCACCGGTTACGATCTCGAGGGGCGGTTCGTGCTCGGCGACGCGCCTCGCAACCCGGCGGCCGAACCCGCGCTGATGCAGTTGCTCCGCTGCGGCTTTTACTGCAACAACGCCCACATCACCGGGGAATCCGGCGTCGGCGACCCGACCGAGATCGCGCTCAGGGTCGCAGGGGCCAAGGCGGAACTCACCCCGGACGGCGTGCGCCGCCTCGAACAGATACCGTTCGAGTCCTCCACCAAGTACATGGCCACGCTGGTCGACATGCACGGCGAGCGGATGATCCTGGTCAAGGGGGCACCGGAAGTCGTCGTTTCCATGTGCTCGGCGGCGAACGACCCCGACGGCAACGCCGTGCCGCTGCAAGCGGAAAACCAACTCGCCGTCGCCAGCGCGTTCGCCCGCGATGCCCTGCGCACACTGGGTTTTGCCGCCAGGGTGCTGCCGCCGGGCTCGGAGGACCTGCAGCACGAAGACCTCGCCGACATGCGCTTCCTCGGACTCCAGGGCATGATCGACCCGCCGCGCGAGGCGGCCATCCACGCGGTGGCCCTCTGCAAGAGCGCGGGTATTCGCACCGTCATGATCACGGGCGACCATCCGGACACGGCGCTCGCCGTCGCCGGGCAACTGGGCATCGATACGAAGCGGGTATTGACAGGCGCCGACCTCGCCGGGATCTCCGAGGACGAACTGGAACGGATTGTCGAGGATGTCTCGGTCTTCGGCCGTGTGGCGCCCGAGCACAAGAAGAGCATCGCCGAGGCCCTGCAGAAGAACGGCCACGTGGTCGCAATGACCGGCGACGGCGTCAACGACGCACCGGCCCTGAAGGCGGCAGACATCGGCATAGCGATGGGCATCAACGGTACGGAGGTCGCGAAGGAATCCGCCGACATGGTGCTCGCCGACGACAACTTCGAGACGATCGTCGCGGCGGTCGAGGAAGGCAGGCATGCCTGGAACAACCTGCAGAAGGCGATCCTGTATACGCTACCGACAAATGCAGCCCAGGCGCTGCTGATCATCGGCGCCATCAGCATGGCCGCTTTTGTACCGCTGTTCGGTGTCCGGTTCGTCCTCGAGCCCGTGCAGATACTCTGGATCAACCTGCTGGACTCGGTCCTTCTGACGATGCCCCTGATGATGGAAGGAAAGGAGAAGGACCTGCTGCACCAGCAGCCTCGCGACCCGAACGCCCGCATCATGAACCGGCTTTTCCTCGAGCGCGTGCTCTTCATCGGCCTCGCGATCTCGACTCCCGGCTTCCTCGTCTACTACCATTTCGGGACCGCGGCGCTCGACGGCGGGACGATCGACGACCTCCTGCTGACGCAGGCGCAGACCGCGGCCTTCTGGGGGATACTGTTTGCCCATTTCGGCTACGTGATCTCGGCCCGGTCGATCTACGCCTCGGCGTTCTCGTTCAGCCCGTTCTCGAACCGCTGGCTGCTGGCCGGTATTGCGACGAGCATCGCGATAAGGCTGCTGCCGACCTTCGTCCCGCCGCTCGCCGCCATCTTCAGGACGGCACCGATCCCCGCCGACTGGTGGCCGATCATCGCGCTATGCTTCCTGCCTAGCTTCCTGGCAATCGAGACCGACAAGGCGCTGCGGCGCAGCCGGTAGGAGGCGCTCTTCAAGCGCCGACCGTGACGAACCCGGATCAGGCACGTACCAACCCTTCGGCCGGCTACTGCTCCGACAGCTTCTCCGCCATCTCCCAGAGCCTCGTCGAGCGGGCGCCGGACCGGCTGAATACCAGGAGCGGCCGCTTGAGCGTGTCGCAGAGGGTGGCGTACGCCTCGACCTGTTCCGGGGTGATCGATTTCGGCTCTACCGGGAAATGCACGTAGGTGATCCCGAACTCCCCGGCGGCCTTCTCGAGATCCGCGGAGGCGGGTTGGCCGGGTACCTCGTCATCGAACCGGTTATTGACGATGCTCTTGACGCCCTGCTTCGCGAGGAGTTCCAGGTCCCGCTCGAACACCTGCCCGGTCGAATAGACTTCGTCCGCGAGCGGCAGGACGCGCATCTGCAAATAATCCTGCTTCATAAGCCGCGACTCCTCACTTTGCCGAACCCCGCCGGCCGGTCTGCCCCGGACGATTATGGGGCAAAACCGAGGCCACGCGCCATTTCCTGCCGCGGATACCGGGCGCAATACGTGAACGCACGTATTTAAGAAATGCCGGGCCAACCCAATACGAAGTACATCTGGCCCGGAATTCCAAGGATGGGGACCGGATCGCGGAGAGACCCCCGGGCTGGGGAAGTTCTCTAATCACGATTCGGAGCGAGCCATGAACGTTTGCAGAACCCTCGTCGCGATACTCGTCGCGACGGCGGCGTCGGTAGCAGGCGCCGCCACATTCAC
>JAZBNZ010000193.1:0-3893 GCA_036350895.1 Woeseiaceae bacterium | reverse complement strand
CTCGAGATCGGCGAGATTCGTGCACGGCTACGCTACGTTCACCTCGCCGCGCACCTCAGGCAGAAAGCCCTGCTAACCGAGGTCCAGGTTGCACGCTATGACGAGCTGCGCGGCTACGACCGGGAGAGTCACGGGCACGCGGGTCACCCGGGTCACCACGAGTAGTCTCGCACCCCGTTCCCGGTCGCCGGGATTCAGCTCGCGCACGGAGACGCGCAGCAACCAATACGACCTCTGCGGGATCGGTAGCGACGACCGTCCATGCCGATCGCACAGCGCAGGGAACACCGACCGATCATGCTAGGCTTTGCCGGACCTGCACCGGAGAACCCTGATGCCCCTACGCCTGCTTGCCGCCGCCCTGCTGCTCGGCATCGCCGTGACCACAGCCTCGGCCCAGTCCATCGACGAGGAAGCCTTCGAATGGCTTCGTGAATATATCCGGATCGACACGATCAACCCGCCGGGCAATGAAAGCCGAGCCGTCGAGTTCTTCGCGCGCATCCTGGAGGCCGAAGGCATCCCCTACCAGACCGCGGAGAGTGCTCCCGGGCGCGGCAACATCTGGGCACGCCTCGAAGGCGGCGACGAACCGGCACTGATCATGCTGCAGCACACCGATGTCGTGCCTGCCGACATGAAGTACTGGACCGTCGATCCTCTCGGTGGCGAGATCAGTGACGGTTATCTCTGGGGACGCGGCGCGCTCGACATGAAGAGCACCGGCATTTCCCAGCTCGCGACCTTCATCAGCCTGCATCGTGCCGGCGTGCCACTGAACCGGGACGTCGTCTTCGTGGCCACGGCGGACGAGGAAGCCGGCGGCTTCTACGGCGCCGGCTGGCTCGTGGAAAACCACCCGGAGATTTTCGAGGGTGCGGGCCTCTTGATCAACGAAGGGGGCAACGGCGAACTGAGCGCCGAGGAGGACATTGTCTTCTCGGTCGAGGTGACGCAGAAGGTGCCGGTCTGGCTCAGGCTCGAAGCCGTCGACCGGCCGGGGCACGGCTCGACGCCGTTCCGGACGTCATCGGTCAAACGGATCGTCGAGGCGCTCGAAATTCTCCGCACGCACGATTTCGAGCCGCGCATCGTACCGGCGGTGGAGTCCATGTTCGAAAGCCTCTCTGTGTCGGCCGGCCCCGACTGGGCGGAGCCGCTCGCCAATATCGCCGAAGCCGTCACCGAGCCCGGCTTCCTCGCCCGCCTGCAGGAGTATTCCCCGTACCTGCACGCGCTGACGCGCGACACGTGCTCTCTCACGCGCATGGGCGGCTCCAACAAGATCAACGTCGTACCGCCGGAAGCCTGGGCCGAGATCGATTGCCGCATCCTGCCCGACCGGCCCTCGGCGGTCTTCGTCGACGAGCTTCGCGAGCTGATCGCCGACACCGGCGTCGAGATCGAGGTCATCATGGCATTCACGCCCGCGGTCTCGCCGACGGACACCCCGCTCTACGCGGCGATCGAGGACGTCACCTCGGAACGTTACCCGGATTCACGTGTCATGCCGTCGGTAGCGTCCGGTTTCACCGACAGTCACTTCACGCGCGATCTCGGCATACCGAGCTACGGCTTCGACCCGATCATCGTTTCCGAAGACGAGTTCTCACGCATCCACGGCAATGACGAACGGGTCGAGATCGCCGCCTTCAAGCGGGGCGTGATCGACCACCTGGCGATCATCGGTTCGGTCGTTTACGACTGAGTGCCGAGCCGCCGCGCGGACTCACGCCCCGAGACGGTCGGGCGCAGCCCGATGGGCGAAGAGATGGCGCGTGCGGTTCGCCACGCTGACCAGCGACAGCATGACAGGCACCTCGACGAGCACGCCGACGACGGTTGCGAGCGCGGCACCGGAGTTCAGACCGAACAGGCTGATCGCGACGGCAACGGCCAGTTCGAAGAAGTTCGAGGTACCGATGAGCGCAGCCGGGGCGGCCGTCTCGAAGGGCACGCGCCACGCGTAGGCCCAGCCATAGGCAATCACGAATATGCCGTAGGTCTGGATCAACAACGGGATGGCGATGAGCAGAATGACGCCGGGCTGCCCGAGTATCTTTTCCGCCTGGAAACCGAACAGGAGTACCACGGTCGCGATCAGGCCCATGATCGAGAATGGCTTGATCCGGGCCGTGAATTCGGCGACGCGCGAGGCATCGTGGTTGCCGTCCAGCACCCGGCGGGTCAGGTAACCGGCCACGAGCGGCGTGACGACGTAGAGCACGACGGACAGCAGCAGCGTCTCCCACGGGACGATCACCTCCGTGATCCCCAGGAGGAACGCCGTGAGCGGCGCGAAGGCGAACACCATGATGAGGTCGTTGATCGACACCTGCACGAGCGTGTAGTTCGCATCACCGCGCACGAGCTGGCTCCACACGAACACCATCGCGGTGCAGGGTGCCACGCCGAGCAGGATCATCCCGGCGATGTATTCCCGCGCGGTCGCCGGGCTCACCAGGTCGGCGAAGATCACCTCGAAGAAGAGAACGCCGAGCGCCGCCATCGTGAACGGCTTGACCAGCCAGTTGATGACCAGGGTTATGCACAGGCCCTTGGGCCGGCGTCCGACGTCCTTGAGGGACGCAAAGTCGACGTTCACCATCATCGGGTAGATCATCACCCAGATGAGGACGGCCACGACGAGGTTGACGCTCGCGTACTCGATGCGGGCGATCCCCTGGAACAGCCCGGGAAATGCCGCACCGAGAATCACGCCGCTGACGATGCCGAGGCCAACCCATACGGACAGCAGGCGTTCGAAGAGTCCCATCGGCGACGCGTTAGTGCTCATGGCAATTCCTGCTCTACCCGCGCCTTCAGCATCGCGAAGGCCTGCTCGAAGGCGGCGTCGATCTCCGCATCGGTGCCGGTCGCCCCGGCCGGGTCGGGCGTGCTCCAGTGCAGGCGCTCGAAGCGGCCCGGAAACGCGGGGCACGATTCGGCGGCCGCGGAATCGCACACCGTGATGACATAGTCGAAGGGCTCACCGGCGTATTCGTCCCAGGACTGGCTCTGCGGCTCGCCGGCATCGATCCCGTGCCTGGCGAGCGTTTCCAGTGCCTTCGGATGGACATAGCCGGCCGGCCGGCTGCCGGCGCTCATGGCCCGGTAGCGACCGCCGCCGAGGGCATTGATCAGCGCCTCGGCCATGATCGACCGGCATGAATTGCCGGTGCAGACGACCAGGACTTTGCGGGGGTTAAGCGTTGTCGGCATGACAGGTCATCCGGAGCAGCTGGCGAGGACACTGTCGATAGCGGGGCTGCAGAGTTCCGGCTTGCCTCGGCAGCAATCCTCGAGAAGAAAGGCGAGCAGCGCGCGCGTGCCGTCGAAGTCGACACGGTAAATGACGCTCCGCCCCTCGCGGCGTGACGTCACGATGCCGGCCTGGGCGAGTATCGCGAGATGCGTGGACAGCGTGTTGTGCGGTATGTCGAGGGCACGCGCGATTTCCCCGGCGGGCATCCCCGCTTCACCGGCGCGGACCAGGCGCCGAAAAGCCGCCAGGCGGCTCTCCTGGGCGAGCGCGCCGAATGCCCGAACTGCGGTGCTTTTGTCCATATGTCGAGAATAATCGACATATTGGCGCAAGGCAAGCTCGTCGTTTCTAACCGAACGGCGCCCCGGCGAATGCGGCCGCAGAGCGGCTGTTCGACCGGCGCCAGTCGATCGACTTGCGTCGATCCGCTCAGTCGTCGTCCGCTTTCCCCGTCCATTCGGCGACGAGTTCGTCCTGCAGGTTTGCAGGCGTTCGCTCGTAGTGGCTGAACACCACGGTGTAGCTGCCCTGCCCGCCGGTGAGTGACTTGAATTTGCCGGCGTAGTCGCTGAGCTCGCTGAGCGGGGCCTGGGCCTTGATACTGAGGTCGCCCGCCGGCAGCGCCCGG
>JAZBNZ010000192.1:0-5364 GCA_036350895.1 Woeseiaceae bacterium | reverse complement strand
CGGCATACCGACCGTCGTTCCGGCCGTCGGCCACGTCGAGCAGGGATCCTACGCGGCCGATGCCGGCCTCGCCGAGGGCGACCGGATCGTCGAGGTCAACGGCACGGAGAGCCCGGATTGGGAGTCGACGCTGCTCGCGATGCTCGATCAGCTGGTGACCGACCGCAGGATCGATCTCGTCCTGGAAGACGCGGACGGGGATCGCCGCGGCGCGACGCTCAGGGTCGGCGAGGACAGCGAGCGGCTCACCGAGCCGGGCATGCTGTTCGACGGGCTGGGCTTCAGGCCGTGGCAGTTCCCGGCAGTCGTCGGCAGCGTCAGCGACGATGGCGCGGCAGCCGCCGCGGGCATCAGCGCCGGCGACCGGATTCTCGCGGTCGACGGCGAACCCGTGACGAGTTTCAATGACCTGGTCGCACAGGTCGCTCCCCGGCCCGGCGAGACTGTCACCGTCGATTACCGCCGGGCGAGCGACGGCCGCGAAGTGACCGCAGAGATCCAACTCGGCAGCACGGACCGGGACGGCCAGCAGGTGGGTTTGCTCGGCATCACCAGTTCGGAAGCCGCCGGGGATTTCGTCTACCTCCGCCAGTTCGGCCCGCTCGAATCGGTGAGCCCGGCGATCGAGCGCACCTGGGCGTCGAGCGTGTTTACCCTGAAGATGCTTGCCCGTATGGTGACGGGTGACGTATCGATCAAGAACATCAGCGGTCCGATCAATATCGCCCAGTTCGCCGGGCAGAGTGCCGAGCGGGGAATCGACTATTTCCTGAGCTTCCTCGCCATCGTCAGCATCAGCCTCGGCGTGCTGAACCTGCTGCCGGTGCCGGTGCTCGACGGTGGCCAGATCGTCTACCAGAGCGTCGAGCTGTTCACGGGCAGGCCTCTGTCTGAGCGGGCGCAAATGATCGGGCAGCAGGCCGGCATAATGGCCTTGATCCTGCTAATGAGCTTTGCGTTCTACAATGACATAGCAAGGCTTTTGGGCTAGGACTCCCGGGAGCGATGCGCAGAATGAGATTACGGAGAGTTCGAATGCTTCAGACGCGCGCCGCGGCGCTGCGAATCGCCATGCTGGTCGCAACCCTCGTACTGGGGTTTGCGTCGCCGGCAGGTGCGCAGTCGGGCGACTCGACGTTCACGGTGCGCGACATGCGCGTCGAGGGCCTGCAGCGGATTTCCGAGGGCACGGTGTTCAACTACCTGCCGATCAACATCGGCGACACCGTCGACAAGGTGCGCATTCGCGAGGCGATCACCGCGCTCTACGGGCAGGGGCTGTTCGACAACATCGAGATGCGCCGCGACGGTGAGACGCTGATCGTCATCGTGCGCGAACGCCCGTCGATCGAAAGCTTCGAGATCGAGGGCAACAAGGACATCAAGACCGAGCAGCTGATGGAGTCGCTGCGCAGCGTCGGCCTCGCCAAGGGCCGCACCTTCGATCCATCCGTACTGGACAACGTGACGATGTTCCTGCGCGAGCAGTACTACGATCGCGGCAAGTACGGCGTGCGCGTCGATACCGAAGTCATCGACGGACCCAACAACACCGTCCGCATCAAGATCGACGTCAAGGAAGGCGACCGCGCGAAGATTCGCCAGGTCAATATCGTCGGCAATACCGAGTTCAGCGACAAGGAAATTCGCGAAGACTTCAACCTCGACACGGCCAACTGGCTGTCCTGGATCCGGCAGGACGACCGCTACGAGAAAGAGGGGCTCGAGGGCGACCTCGAAACGCTGCGCTCCTTCTACATGGACCGCGGCTTCGCCGACTTCGAGGTGGCGTCCACCCAGGTCGCGATTTCGCCGGACAAGAAGGACATCTACGTCACGATCACTGTCCGGGAAGGCGAACGCTACACGATCTCCGACGTCAAGGTCGTCGGCGAGATGGTCATCGCGGAGCAGTACCTCAAGGCGCTGATCCTGGCGCAGCCCGGCGGCATCTTCAACCAGGCCCTGCTGACGCAGACGAGCGAACTCATGTCGCTCAGGCTCGGCGAGGAGGGCTATGCCAACGCGGAGATCGAGCCCGTCTGGGAACTCGACAAGGAGACGCTCGAGGCCGACGTGACTTTCTTCGTCGACCCGAAGAGCCGCGTCTACGTCCGGCGTATCAACTTCAACGGTGTCAACGAGATCGAGGACGAGGTGCTGCGGCGCGAGATGCGCCAGCTCGAGGGCGCCTACCTCTCGAATCGCCTGGTCGATCGGTCGAGGGTCCGCCTGCAGCGACTGCCCTACATCGAGAACGTCGACATCGGCAACGAACCGGTGCCGGGCAGCCCGGACCTGGTCGACGTCAACGTCGACCTCGACTACCGGATGCCGGGCCAGTTCTCCGGCGGCGTTGGATACAGCGAGGCGCAGAAGCTGATCCTGAACGGCAGCATCGTGCACACGAACTTCCTCGGTACCGGCAACCGGGTGGCGCTGGAGCTCAACTCGGGCCGCTTCTCGAAGCTGTACAGCCTCTCGCATACCGATCCCTACCGGACGATGGACGGCATCCGTCGCACGGTCTCGATCAATTACCGGGACATCACGCAGTTCACGTCGGCGACGTCCGACTTCTCGACCGAGACGATCGGTGCCACGATCGACTACGGTTACCCGATCGGCGAATTCCAGCAGCTGACGCTTGGCCTCAACTGGCAGAAAGCGGAGCTGCTGTCGTCGACGGCGAGCACGCAGCAGGCCCAGGAGTGGGTTGCCAACAACGGCAACCCCTTCGTAACCGACATCGGCAACGGCGCCGTCTTCTTCGGGACGGAGTTCGACACCGTGGAGTTGCTCGGCGGCTGGGTGTACGACAGCCGTAACCGGGCCCTGTTCGCGACGCGCGGCACGCGGCAGCAGCTGTTCATGGGCGTTACCATCCCGAGCCTCAGCGACGTCGAATACTTCACCGCGCGTTACAATTTCACCAAGTACCTGCCGGTCCCGCTGCTGAACCGCTTCGGCCTGCGCTGGAACCTCGAGCTCGGTTACGGCGAGGCCCTGGGCGAGACGACGGCGCTCCCGCCGTACAAGCAATACTTCGGGGGCGGCCCGCAATCGATCCGGGGATATCGCGAATCCTGGCTCGGTCCGCGGGACACTTTCGGGAACCCCTACGGCGGTAATGTTTTGGTTGCCAGCCAGTTAGAGCTTATACTTCCGCTCCCTGACAAGTGGGCGAGCCAGGCTCGGGCCAGTCTTTTCTACGACGCAGGCAACGTTTTCAATACCGGTGAGGTCGAGTTTTTCGACAGGTTGGGCAGCCCGGTCGACTACACGCCCGACATCAATGCGCTGCGGACATCGGTCGGTATTGGCGTGCAGTGGCTGGCGCCGCTGGGGTTGTTCCGGTTCAGTTATGCGTACCCGCTCAATGCCTACGGCGGGAACGACCGGTTTTTCGGAGATCAGGTTGAACGCTTCCAGTTCTCCATTGGACAAGCATT
The DNA here is from genome assembly GCA_036350895.1 of Woeseiaceae bacterium. Classification (GTDB taxonomy): domain Bacteria; phylum Pseudomonadota; class Gammaproteobacteria; order Steroidobacterales; family Woeseiaceae; genus UBA1847. The sequence continues at coordinate 1,912 of JAZBNZ010000192.1, read as the reverse complement.
TTAAGGATTGGATAGGTTATGAATGGTGTAAGACTTCAGTTGGGTAAAGTCCTCGTCGTGGCAGCACTGCTGTTGGCGGTGGCTTTGCCGGCCACGGCCCAGGAACTCAAGATCGGTGTCGTGAATGTTCCCCTGCTGATGGATCGTGCGCCGCAGACCAAGGCGGCAATGGATGCCCTGCAGGAAGAGTTCGCGCCTCGTCAGCGCGAGATCCTGGCCAAGCAGACCGAGCTGCAGGAGCTCGTCGAGAAAGCGCAAAAAGACGCCGCGGTCATGAGTGAGACCGAGCGTCGTAACGCGGAGAAGAGCGTTCGTGACCTGCAGCGCGAAGTGCAGCGCCTGGAAACCGAGTTCCGCGAGGACCTGAACCTCAGGCAGAACGAGGAACTTGGCAGGCTGCAGCGCGCGATCCTGGCCGAGGTGCAGACCTTTGCGCAGGCACAGGGCTACGACATCGTGGTCGGCGACGGCGTGCTGTTCGCCTCGACGGCGGCCAACATCACCGAGGAAGTGCTGCGCGCGATCGAAGCGAACTTCCAGGCGACCGGTTCGCGCTAGGCGAACGGGTCCCCGGCAGCAAGTACGGCAGGCCCCATGCCCGAGCGCCTTGGCGACCTCGCGAGCCGCTTCGGGTGCGAGCTCAGGGGTGATCCGGACGTCGAAGTCAGCCGCATCGCGACGCTGTCCAGTGCCGACGCGCTGTCGCTGACGTTCCTCGCCAGCGACAGCTATCGCCAGCAGCTCGAGAACACGGCCGCCGCCGCGGTCGTCTTGCGTCCCGCTGACGCCGATCTGGCGCCCTGCGCCGCGCTGCTGTCCGACAACCCCTATGCAACCTACGCGCGCATCGCCGCGCTGCTGCATCCGGAGCCTGAGGCGCAACCCGGCATTCATCCGACGGCGAGCGTGGCCGATTCCGCCCACGTCGATCCGGCGGCGAGCATCGGCCCCAATGCCGTCGTCGCGGATACCGCCGAGATTGCCGGTGGGGTCGTGATCGGTGCCGGCGCCTACGTCGGCCCCGGCTGCCGTCTCGAAGAAGGTGTGCGCCTGCACGCGAATGCCACGCTGGTCCGCGCGGTGACGCTGGGTCCGAGAACGATCGTTCACTCCGGTGCCGTTATCGGCGCGGACGGTTTCGGCAATGCCATGACCGAGTCCGGCTGGCTGAAGGTGCCGCAGGTCGGCGGGGTCCGGATCGGCGCCGACGTCGAGATCGGCGCGAACACGACCGTGGACTGCGGCGCGGTCGGGGACACCGTGATCGAAGACGGCGTCCGCATCGACAATCTCTGCATGATCGCGCACAACGTGCATGTCGGCGCGCACACGGCGATGGCCGCGATGGTGGCGATCGCCGGCAGCACCCGGATCGGCCGGCGCTGCATGTTCGCGGGCAAGGTCGGCTGTGCGGGCCACATCTCGATCTGCGACGACGTCATCGTCAACGGCCTGGCGGTCATTTCCAAGGACATTACCGAACCCGGCGTGTACGCCGGCAGCTTCGTTGCCGAGAAAGCCCGGGACTGGTCGAAGAAGGTCGCCCGCTTCCGGCGGCTGGATACCCTTGCGGCGCGCGTGCGGAAGCTCGAGGACGACAGCAAGTGACTGCGCCGAAGCGCATCGAGACTCCGCTCGACGTCCGCGAGATCCTGCAGCTGATCCCGCACCGGTATCCGTTTTTGCTCGTGGACCGTGTCGTGGCCTGCGAGCCCGGCACGTCGCTGCAAGCTTTCAAGCAGGTGTCCGTCAACGAGCCGTTCTTCGAAGGGCATTTCCCCGGCGACCCGGTCATGCCGGGCGTGCTCATTGTCGAGGCGCTGGCCCAGGCCGGCTGCCTGCTCTCGCAATTGAGTTTCGACGGGGAGGGCGAGCGGCCGCTCTACTATCTCGCCGGCGTCAATGACGCGCG
>JAZBNZ010000191.1:0-19135 GCA_036350895.1 Woeseiaceae bacterium | reverse complement strand
GAGCGTCATGCCCTCGATCAGCGTGAAGGGGTCGCCCTCGATCAGGAGCCGGTCGGCGAAGGTGCCGCTGTCGCCTTCGTCGGCATTGCAGGCGACGTATTTCTGCGGCGCATCGGTATCGGCCACCGTCTGCCACTTGATGCCTGCGGGGAACGCGGCGCCGCCGCGGCCGCGCAGTCCGCTGATCCTGACCGCATCGAGAACCTCGTCAGGGCTGCCGGCAAGGGCTCGTTCGAGGCCCGCGTAGCCGCCGTGCGTCCGGTAATCCTCGAGTGACAGCGGATCGATCAGCCCGGCGCGCCGGAACGTCCAGCGCGTCTGGTCGGCGAACCAGGGCAGATCCTCGACGAACCCGACACGTTTGGGATGGGCAGGGCCTGTTTCCATGTCGGCCGCGAAGAGCGTGGCGACATCGCCAACCTCGACGTTGGCGTAAGCGACACGCCGACCGCCGACGTCGACCTCGACCAGCGGCTCGAGCCATGCCGCCCCGCGTGAGCCGGTCCGGATAAGCTCGACGCCGGCACCGCCTTGCTGCCGGCGCGCTTTGCCTACCCGGGCGATCTCGAGCGCTACCTCATCGGCGCCCATCGACACGGCCGCGGTTTCGCGCGGCACGAAAATTCGCACGCGCTTCACGACGCGGTTTCCGCGATCGTGCCGAGCAGGGCTTCGAGCCGCTCGGCGTCGACCCGGCCCAGCGTCTTGCCGTCGAACATCGCGGCCGGCCCCAGCGCGCAATTGCCGAGGCAGTAGACGGGTTCGATCGTCAGGGCGTCTCCCGTTTCGCCGAGCGCGATTCCGGCGAGACGCTCGGCATCGGCGGCGAGGCGCTCGGCGCCCATCGCACGACACGCCTCGGCCTGGCAGATCTTCAGGACGTGACGGGCGGGTGGGGTGGTGCGGAAGTCATGGTAGTAGCTGACGACGCCGTGGATCTCGGCACGTGACAGGTTGAGTTCGGCCGCGAGCAGCGGCACGGCGTCGCCGGGCACGTGACCGAAACGGCGGACGAATTCCACGAGAATCTGGACGAGCCGTTCCGGCCGCTGCCCGTGCCGCGCGATGATCTCCCCTGCGACGGCCGTGTTGAAAGTCTCGGCGCTCATCCTGTGAGCCGCTCCGGGGCCGAGTAGACGTTGAACGATTCGCCGCGCAGGAAGCCTGCGAGCGTGATCCCGAACTCGCGGGCGAGGTCGATCGCGAGGCTCGAAGGGGCACTCACGGCGGCAACGAGGGGGATGCCGGCGCAGAGGGCTTTCTGGACCAGCTCGAAGCTCGCGCGGCCGGACAGCATCAGGCCGAGCCCGTGGGCCGGGAGGTCGCCGTTGTCGAGCAGCCAGCCGACGATCTTGTCGACGGCGTTGTGGCGGCCGATGTCCTCGCGAGTCACGACGATCTCGCCGTCCGCGGTAAAGACGCAGGCGGCATGCAGCCCGCCGGTATCCTCGAAGGTTGCCTGCCGTGCCCTGAGCTTGCCCGGGATGCCGACCAGCGTCGCCTCGGTGAAGACCGGTGCGGCCGCGGGCGGTGCGACGACATCGAGGGCGTGCAGGGCATCCAGCGAGGTCTTGCCGCAGACACCGCAGCTCGACGTCGTGTAGAAATGCCGGTTCAGGCGCGCCGGGTCGAAGCTCACGTTCCGCGCGAGTTCCACCCGCACGACGTTGCGGAGGTCCGAGTCTGCGGCGGGCGGGCCGCAGTATTCGACGGCAATGACGTCCTCGCGACGCCGTATGATGGATTCGCTGACCAGGAAGCCCAGCGCCAGTTCGAGATCGTCGCCGGGGGTTCGCATCGTGATCGCGAGGCTGCGTACGGCCCTGCCCTCGGGTGTCGCGTAGCCGACGCGAATCTCCAGCGGTTCCTCGACCGCGACGCGGTCAGGCCCCGCCAGCCGCGTGCCGGCGCTCACGCGTTCGATATCGACTGCGAGGCTCGAGCTCCCCATCTCTCCCTCCCGTGGTGGCCCATTAGTCTAGCAGTCCGAACGCGTTGCGTTGTGTGAATCGGGACGCGTTCGCCGGGACTATCCCCGGCGTGTCCGGCAACGTCGGTCACCGGACCGCCCGGGCGGCTCGAACAGGGTTAATGCGCACTCTCTTTTGCGAATGATTGTCATTATCACTAACAGAGGCTTCCGATCGTCCCCGAATACCCGGCGCCCGGGCACCGTCCGGGTGCCCGAAGAGCCGGCAAGTCACTGAAAAACATGAAAAGACAGCGCGTATCAGTGAGCCTGGTGCCGCTCGCCACAACGACCGCGGGTGGCAGAATGTTTCGGTTTGTATTTCGTTTTGCTGCCGTTCAGTTTCGATGGCTAGAATCCGCGCTCGCCTGGAGTCTGGAACGTACCGATCAGGAAGGTTCGGGGACCGTTACCACGTGAACCCATTGCAGCGATTACTGAGGAGAATCCCTTGAAAAAGATTGCACGACGTCAATTTATCCAGCTTTCGGCCGCCGCGGCCGCCGGCGCGGTCGTACTGCCCGGCCAGCGGGCCGGTGCCCAGGACATGCCGAAGCTGACGGAAGACGACCCGATGGCGCAGGCCATGAAGTACGTCAACGATGCCAGCACGGTCGATCCGGCCTCGCGGCCGAACCCGATTGAAAATCAGCGCTGCGCCAACTGCGCGCTGATCCAGGGTGAGGACGGCCAGGAATGGCGTCCCTGCCAGATCTTCCCGGGCAAGCTGGTCAACACGAACGGCTGGTGCTCGGTCTGGGCGCCCAAAGGCTGATCCCTGCCCATTGCTAGTACCGAAACGCCGGCCTCTCGAGGCCGGCGTTTTTTTTGGCTCGGCGACAGGGCCGGTGTGTAGAATCCGCAGGCGTCATGCAGTCCACGCCGAAGGGGAGACAGACACGTGTTTGAGACATTAGGCAGGGTACCACCCGATGCGATACTCGGCCTGATCGCCGAGCACCGGGACGATCCGCGTGCCGAGAAAGTAGACCTCGGCGTGGGCGTATACCGCACGGCGTCCGGTGAGACGCCGGTACTCGACAGCGTCAAGGTCGCCGAGCAGCGCCTGCTCGACAAGCAGTCCAGCAAGGCCTACATAGGCACGTTCGGCAACCCGGATTTCAACGTGGCGATGCAGCGCATGACCTTCGGCGATGCCGGCGTCGATGATCGGCTGGTAACCATCCAGGCGCCGGGCGGTTCCGGCGCGCTGCGCGTCGCGGCGGGCCTGATATTGCGTGCCGACCCGGACGTCACCGTCTGGGTCAGTGATCCGACGTGGGCGAATCACGTTCCGCTGCTCGGCGGCGCCGGGCTCGCACTCGAGGTCTATCCCTACTACGACAACGAGCGGCACGTGCTCCGGATCGATGCGATGCTCGAGGCACTCCGGGCTGCGGCCAAAGGCGATGTCGTCCTGCTGCACGCCTGCTGCCACAATCCCTGCGGGCTGGACCCGACCGAAGACGAGTGGCGGCAGATCGCCGACGTCATCGTAGAGCGCGAACTGGTGCCGTTCGTCGACATGGCCTACCAGGGGTTTGCGACTGACATCGATACCGATGCCTTCATTATTCGGCACCTGGCCGGCCGCGTTCCGGAGATGATCGTCTGCAACTCCTGTTCGAAGAACTTCGGCCTGTACCGGGATCGCGTCGGCACCGTCTCGATCCTGGCCGCGGACGGGGCGACGCGCGACATCGTCACTTCACAGGCCAGCCAGATCGTGCGCACGCTGTACTCGGTGCCGCCCGACCACGGCGCCGCCATCGTCGCGATGATCCTCGGCGACGAATCGCTCCGAGCCAACTGGATCATCGAGCTGACGGAGATGCGGGAGCGGCTCAGGCACATGCGCGAGCGCCTGCATACCGAGCTGGGCGCCAGGGCGCCGGGGCGGGATTTCTCGCATCTCGTCCGGGCAACGGGCATGTTCTGCTTCCTCGGCGTGACGCCCGGCCAGGTCACCCGGCTCAAGAAGGACTACGGCATCTACATGGTCGATTCCAGCCGCATCAACGTGGCCGGCATCACCGAGTCGAACGTCGGGTATCTCGCGACGTCGATCGCCGCCGTCCTCTGACGCGGCTCATCTGACGAGGTAGTCTTCCGCGTCCAGGAACAGGCGGCTGCCCGGTTCGATGCCGAGCCGTCCTGCCATTCCGGCATTGAGTTCGACGACGTAGAGCACGGGTTCCTCGGCTGCGACCGACCGGAGTGACTGCGGCTCCGTGTTGCGGGCGATCGACGCGACGGTCCCGTCCGCGCGAACGAACAGCATGTCGAGCGAGATGAAGGTGTTCTTCATCCACATCGACAGGTAGGACGGGTTGCTGTAGACGAACAGCATGCCCGTCGTCGAGGGCATCGACCGCACGAACATCAGGCCGCGCCGCTGCTGCGCCCGCGTCCGCGCAATGTAGATGTCGAAGCGATAGCAGCTGCGTTCCGCGGCAATAACCAGCACTCCCTGCTCGAAGGCCTCCTCGAGCGGCGGCAGTTCCTGCGCCGCCGCGGCCGCGGACCACAAGAGTGCAAGCAGGCAGCACCATCGGGTCACGACGCACCCCGATCCGCGAAGCCGCGAAACGCGACGCCGTCGAGTGTGACCGAGGCACTGCCGTTGACCTCGGGTAGCGGGGCGATGCAGTAGAGTTCACCGGCGACCGCGTAGCGACCGTCGCCGACGGGCGTGTTCTCGACGACATCGACCCAGCAGGTGTCCCGGTTCTGCGTCGAGAAGAAGCGCGCTTCGCCTTCGATGATCAGCGTGACGTTGGTCTCGAGCTCGGCGCCCGTCGTGTCGCGGCCCAGTCCCGGCATCGCGATGATCACGGCGAGCCCGGGGCCGTCCCCCAGGGTGCGGGCGAAGCGGAGGCGGACGCCCTCGCCGTCGGGTCGTGGCCCGCCGGCGCACTCGAGGCCGCCGCCCGGTGCGCCGAGATCGGCGCTCACGGCACCCAGGACCCGTCCCGAGAGGTACGCGTCGCCCACGCAGCTCGAGTCGGTCCCGGCCGGCGGGACCGACGGCCGCTCGGGCCCGGCGCCTGCGGCGGGTTTGCCGCTGCAGGCCGCCAGCAGGAGTGCCGCTGCCAGTCCGGCGGCACAGGGTCGGAAAAGTTTTTGCAATGGATGTTGCCCGGAACTGTCAGTATCCGGAACATTATCACCGAAAGCCGGCGGGGCCGTCTGCGGAATCGGGGCCCGCCATTCTCGACGGTTGGAACAGGCCCGGTAAGTCTCTAAACTAGCGAGCCTTTTGACCCGGCGACCGTACAGGGGAACTGAATGAACGTTGTTGACCACTTCCAGCAACTGGAAGCGCATGCCAGCCGGCTGATCATCGGCCAGGCGCACCTGATCAATCGGATGCTCATTGCGCTCCTGTGTGACGGCCACCTGCTCGTCGAGGGCGCGCCCGGCCTTGCGAAGACCCGTGCCATCAAGGTGCTGGCCGAGAGTATCGAAGGAGATTTCCACCGCCTGCAGTTCACGCCGGACCTGTTGCCGGCCGATCTGACCGGTACGGAGATCTACCGGCCGCAGGAAGGCACCTTCGAGTTCCGCAAGGGACCGCTGTTCCACAACCTGATTCTCGCCGACGAGATCAACCGCGCGCCGGCCAAGGTGCAGTCCGCGCTGCTCGAGGCGATGGAGGAGCGGCAGATCACGGTCGGTGAGCGCAGCTACAAGCTGCCCGAGCTGTTCATGGTGATGGCCACCCAGAACCCGATCGAACAGGAGGGCACCTACCCGCTGCCCGAAGCGCAGCTCGACCGCTTCCTGTTGCACGTGCAGGTCGACTACCCGACGCCGGAGGACGAACGACGGATCCTGGTACTGAACCGGGACGAGGCGAAGTCCCGCAAGCGCGATGCCTTCCAGCCGCCGGAGGAGCTCGCCGCCGAGTCGATCATGCAGGCACGCCAGGACATCCTGGGCCTGCACCTCGCCGACGAACTCGAGGAATACATCGTCAACGTCGTCGTCGCTACCCGGAACCCCGGCGCGGTGGACAGCTCGCTGGAAGGGCAGATCATGTACGGCGCGAGCCCCCGTGCCAGCATGGGCATCGACCGCGCGGCGCGCGCGCACGCCTGGCTCGAGGGTCGCGACTTCGTGGGTCCCGAGGACATCCAGGCGGTCGCCGCCGACGTGCTCCGCCATCGTCTCGTCCTGTCCTTCGAGGCCGAGGCCGACGGCGTCGACGCGAACTCGGTGATCGAGCGAATCCTGGACGGGGTGGGAGTGCCTTAGTGTTCTGTCCGGTGAATTCGCATAATTTCAGCGTGCCGCACAAGGCGGCTGGCAAGGCGCGTTCCGCCGGCAATGTCGAGACCTTGGCAAGCGATGCAACGCCGGCCTGGCGTATTCCGGGGGCTCTGTAATCATGCGAATTCACCGGACAGGACACTAGGACCGTGCGGCCGCTGGATCACGTCCCCGAGAATTCGTCGCCCGTCAGCGTGACGCAGGCCGGCCTGATCCGGCTGAACGGGCCGGCGCGCGCCATTGCCCTCGACGTGATCCGCGTGAATTCGCTGCAGACCGGCGCGTACGTCTCGCACTTCCGCGGCCGCGGCATGGAGTTCGACGAGTCCCGGCCGTACCAGCCGGGCGACGATCCCCGCTCGATCGACTGGCGCGTCACGGCGCGCAGCACGGACGCGTACACGAAGCTGTTCCGCGAGGAGCGCGAACGCCCGGTACTGGTGATGGTAGACCTGCGCAGCAACATGCACTTCGCGACGCGGGGTGCGTTCAAGTCGGTCAACGCCGCCCGCGCAGGCGCGCTGCTGGCCTGGGCCGCGCACCACCGCGGCGACCGGCTGGGCGGCCTGGTCTTCGGCAACACGACGCACCGTGAGCTGAAGCCGCGCCTCGGTCGCCAGTCCGCGCTCCGGTTCGTGCACCAGCTTGCCGAGCACCCGGACTGGCAGTCCGGCAACGATCCGGACGCCGATATCGAAGAGCCGCTGACGATGGCGATGGCTGCGCTCAGGCAGGTGGCACGCCCGGGCAGCCTGGTCGTCGTGTTGAGCGACTTCCAGGGCATGTCGGTAACGGCCCGCTCCTACCTGTCGGGCGTTGCACGCCACAACGAGGTGCTGGCAATCATGCTGACCGACCCGATCGAGCGCGAGCTGCCGCCGCCCGGCCGCTACCGGCTGGTCTCCGGGGACGACGAGCTCGCGATCGACACGCACACCGAGGCGGCGCGCCGGGACTACGCGGATAACTACCTGGGCCGGCTGCACGAACTGACGGCATTCTGCACCCGCTACGGCATCCACCTGATGCCCATGTCTACCGACGACGATCCCGTGACGGCGCTGCAGACCGCGCTCGGCCGGAGAGAGCACGGATGAATCCGGCAGAGATACCGATACGCGATTTGCATTTGCCGGAGCCGGTCGGCTGGTGGCCGCTGGCGCCCGGCTGGTGGATCCTGATCGCCATCGCGTTGCTCGGACTCGCGTGGTTGCTGGTCCGTGCACTGCGACGCCATCGGCGGGGGCGGGCCCGGCGCTTCGCACTGCGCGAGCTCAAGCGGATCGAGGCGCGCTACGAGCGTGGCGACAACATCGTCACGCTGTCGCGCGAGCTGTCCGAGCTCGTGCGGCGAGCGATGCTCGCGTACGCGCCGCGCACCGACGTGGCCGGGCTCACCGGCGACAACTGGCTGCGCTGGCTCGATACCGGCCTCGCCAACCCGACCTTCGAAGTCGGTCCCGGTCGCGCCATCGCCGAACTGCCGTACCGCGATCCCGCCGCCGCGCACGATGACGTCGACTTCAGCGGACTGATCCAGGCCGCGCGCATGCGTCTCGCGACGCCCGTAGGGGAGGCTGGCTGATGCTGAGTTTTGCATGGCCCTGGGCGTTCCTCCTGCTGCCGCTGCCGTGGCTGATGCGGAGGCTATTGCCCGAGGCGACGTCGATGCAGGAGGCCGGGCTCAAGGTGCCGAGCTTCCGGGGCTTCGGCATGCTGTCCGGCCGTCCGGACACCGAGCAGCTCATGAACTGGCGCTTCTGGGTCGCGCTGGCGGCGTGGCTGCTGCTGGTCGTTGCCGCGGCTCGCCCGGAGCGGGTCGGCGACGAGCTCGACGTGCCCGTATCCGGCCGCAACCTGATGCTGGCCGTCGACCTGTCGGGCAGCATGGACCAGAAGGATTTCGAACTGGCGAACCGTCGGGTCGATCGCCTGACGGCAACCAAGGCCGTCGCCCGCGACTTCATCAGCCGTCGCGAGGGCGACCGCGTCGGCCTGATCCTGTTCGGCGAGCGCGCGTACCTGCAGGTCCCGCTGACTCTCGACCGCGATACCGTCATCACGCTGCTCATGGAAGCCTTCATCGGGCTGGCCGGCGAGAAGACCGCGATCGGTGACGCGATCACGCTGGCGGTCAAGCGAATCCACGAGGGCGGTGAGGACGCCGGCGAGCAGGTGCTCGTGCTCCTGACCGACGGCGCCAATACCGCCGGCGAAGTGGATCCGATCAAGGCCGCCGAACTCGCCCGCCAGGTCGGCCTGCGGATTTACACGATCGGTATCGGTGCGGACCAGATGGAAGTCGCCTCGCTCGTCGGCGGCCGGCGCCGGATCAATCCCTCGGCGGACCTCGACGAAGATACGCTGACCGAAATCGCCGCACTGACCGGGGGCCGTTACTTCCGGGCGACGGACACCGCCACCCTGCAGGAGATCTACGGACTGGTGGACGAACTGGAGCCCGTCGAGGAGCCGGAGGCCGGCTTCAGGCCCGTCAAGTCGCTCTATTACCTGCCGCTCGGCGGTGCGATGGCGCTTGCCGGTTTCCTGGTCGTCCTGAGCCTCGCCAGGGGCGTGATGCTGCAGCGTCGTGGCAGGGTGGTGAAAAATGCCGGGTGATTTTCATTTCGTTCGTCCGGAGTGGCTGCTGCTGGTCCCGCTCGTCATCGCGGCTGCCGTGATGCTGGCGTATCGCAAGCTGGGTGCCGGCAGCTGGCAGAATCTCGTGGACCCGGAGCTCGCCCCCTACGTCCTGACCGGTGCGCGAGTCTCTGCCGATCGCGACCTGCGCTGGGTGACCCTGGGCGTCGTCGGCGTGCTCGCCGTCATTGCCCTGGCCGGGCCGGCCTGGGAGCGTATCGAGCAGCCGGTGTTCCGCTCCGACCAGGCGCTGGTGGTCGCGCTGGACCTGTCGCGATCGATGGACGCCGAGGACGTCGCACCGAGCCGGATGGAGCGGGCTCGACTCAAGATTCTCGATTTGCTCGAGCGCCGTAACGGCGGCCAGACGGCGCTGGTCGTGTATTCGGCGAACGCGTTCACCGTGACGCCGCTGACGACCGACGGCGACACGATAGCCGCGCTCGTCAACAGCCTGTCCACCGACATCATGCCGAGCCGCGGCAGCTACCCAATCGCGGCGATCGAGAAGGGCCGGCAGCTGCTCGAACAGGCGAAAGTGCCTGTCGGCGAGGTGCTGCTCGTGACCGACGGCGGCGCCTCACCGGCCGCCCAGCGCTACGCCCGCGCACTCCGGGAAGCGGGATACACGCTGTCGGTGCTGGGTGTCGGCACTCGGGAAGGCGCGCCGATACCGCGCTCGACCGGCGGCTTCGTCACCGACCAGCGCGGCCGCATCGCCGTGCCGCAGCTGGAGGAGACGGGCCTCACGAAACTCGCGAATGCCGGCGGCGGACGCTATGCGACCCTGACCGCCGACAACCGGGATCTCGATTACCTGCTGTCGGGCGAGACGGACGCCCGGTCCCAGGGCGACGACAATCTCGCGACCGACCAGTGGCGCGAAGAGGGCCCGTGGCTCGTCCTGATGCTACTGCCGCTCGCCGCGCTGGCGTTCCGCAAGGGTTGGGTTCTCGCAATCGCCGTCGTCGCGATTCTGCCGGTAAGCCGACCGGCCGAGGCTTCTCTCTGGGACGACCTGTGGCGGACGCCGGATCAGCAGGGCATTCGTGCGCTCGAGAACGGCGATGCCGAGGCGGCGCAGAACCTGTTCGAGGATCCTGAGTGGGCAGCCGTTGCGGGTTACCGCGCGGGCGACTATCGCGACAGTGCCGCAGGTTTTGCCGAGTTCGAGGATGCCCGGCACCTGTACAACCTCGGTAATGCGCTGACCCGTATGGGCGAATTCGAGTCGGCCATCGACGCCTACGAGCAGGCACTCGAACTCGATCCCGCCGACAGCGACGCCGCATACAATCTCGACCTTTTGAGGGCGGCGCTCGAGCAGCAGGAGCAGCAGCAACAGGAGCAGGAACAGTCCGGCCAGGATCCAGAGAACTCCGAATCCGGCGGTGAGAACGAAGGCCAGGAGCAGGAGAACCCCGAGCAGCAGGGCATGGATGCGCAGTCGCAGTCCGACAGCCAGTCGGAGTCGGGCGAGTCGTCCGAGCAGCAGGACGGGGAAATGAGCGACGAGGAACTCGAGGCGCTGGAGCGCGCGCTCCAGGAAGCCGCGCAGCAGGCCGAGGAGAACCCCGACGGCGAGCCCGAGCAGCTCACCGAGGAGCAGCTGGCCGAGCTGCGCCGCCTGCAGGAACAGGAGCAGGCGATGGAGCAGTGGCTCCGGCGCATCCCGAACGATCCGGGCGGGCTCCTGAGACGCAAGTTCCGCTACCAGTATCAACGAATGGGCAAAGACCAGGACGGTAACGACCTGTGGCCCGATGACGAGGTGCAACCGTGGTGATCCACCGACTCGCAGTAATCGTGCTCGCGCTGGCCATCGCCGGCCCCGCCGTCGCGGCGGTGAGCGCGAACGTCGACCGCAACGTCGTCGAGCAGAATGAATCCTTCCTTCTCGAGGTCGTCGTGGACGGCAACACGGGCAGCGAGCCGGACATTTCGTCGCTCGACAGGGACTTCAACGTCGGCCAGTCGAGCCAGATGAGCAATACCCGGATCATCAACGGCCAGATCAGCCGCAGCATGACCTGGACCTATACCCTGATGGCGCGCCGCGCAGGCGAGCTCACCATTCCGCCGATTTCGGTCGGCGCCGAGAAAAGCGACCCGATTACGATCAACGTCCTCGAGCCCAGGGAGGAACCGCCGGGCGAGGCCGACGTGTTCGTGACCGCGGAACTCGATTCGGAAACGACGTGGGTGCAGGCCCAGGTGCTCTATCGCATCAAGGTGTATCGCGCCGTTGCGACCCGGCAACCGACGCTGCGCGAGCCCGTCATAACGGGCGCGGAAGCCCTCGTCGAGATCGCGAGCGACGAGTCGACCTACGATGCGATCCTGGGCGGCCGGCAATACAACGTGGTCGAGCGGACGATCGCGATTTTTCCGCAGGAGAGCGGTGAGATCAGCATCTCGCCCGCCCGCTTCGAGGCCCGCGTGATCGTGAACGGCCGGATCACCGGCCGCAAGGTGTTCGAGTCCGACGCGAAGACGATCACCGTGAAGCCGATCCCGGCCCCCCCGCCGGAGTATGCCGGCGCCGCCTGGCTGCCGGCACGCGACCTGGAGCTGACCGAGGAGTGGTCGCGGGAACCGCGCCGCCTGGCGGCCGGCGAGCCCGTGTCGCGCAATATCACCGTCGGCGTACTCGGCCAGCTCGAGACGCAGATTCCGGCGCTCGACATGCCCGAGCCCGACGGCATCAACCTGTACCCCGATCAGCCGGAACTCTCGCGGAGCTTCGAGGCGGGTGGTATTCGCGGCATTCGCCGGGACGAGTACGCGATGATCGCCGTCGCCAACGGCGATATCACGCTACCGGCCGTCGAGTTGCCATGGTTCGACACCGGCGCCGAGGAATGGAAGGTCGCAACGCTGCCGGCGCGGACGCTGACGATCACCGGCGCCGCGGTCAACGAGCCGGTGGCGCCGACGCCGGCGCCCGCCGAGGCTACCGATGCGACGGCGCCTGCGCCGGATGGCGCCGTTGCGTCGAGCCCGTTCTGGCGACAGGTGTCGACCGGCCTGTTCGCGCTCTGGTTGCTGACCCTCGGCGCGTGGTGGTGGTCGCTCCGGCCGCGACGCGCGATGCCCGAGGAAGCACCCCCGACGCCGGTGTACAAGCTCCAGTCACGCTGCCTGAAAGAGGCCCGCAAGGCTGCGCTCGACGGCGACGCCGACGGTCTGAAACGCGCCCTGCTGGAGTGGGGCAGGCTGCAGTGGCCCGAGGCACCGCCGCGAAGCATCGGCGTGCTCGCCGGCAAGGTCTCGTCGCCGCTTTCCGAACAGCTCCTGGCCGTGTCGCGATCGAGCTACGGGCCGGACGCGCCGCACTGGGACGGCCAGGCCGTTGCGCGATCGCTGCGCAGCTTCGCCGTTCTCGACGAGGCCCCCGAAGAGGTCCGGGGAGAAACCCTGCCTCCGCTGATGCCGGGCTGAGCCGTGCCGGGCGCCGCGCAGCGTTGAATACGCCGGCCAGGCAGACCAGGAAGTCCGCGCCCGGCGACGCAGCGCGCCTCTATGACGTCTGGTTCACCGCCGTCAGCGCGACGCACGACTTCGTCACGCCCGCAGACATGACCCGCATTGCCCGGATGGTCAGGGATCAGTATCTGCCCGACACCGAGCTCGACGTCGTGGTCGACGAGGACGACAGGCCGCTTGCGTTCATGGGCATGAGCGGCGCCGAAATCGATTCACTGTTCGTGCACGCGGACTGGCGCGGCAAGGGCCTCGGCCGACTGCTCGTCGACCTCGCGTGCCGGCGGGCAGAGGTGCTTCGGGTCGAGGTCAACGAGCAGAATCGCCAGGGCGTCGGGTTCTGGAAGGCGATGGGTTTCCGGGAGGTCGGCCGTTCCGAGACGGACGGGCAGGGCATGCCCTATCCGTTGCTGATCATGGAGCGGTCAGCGGATCGCGAGGCGTCCTGACGCGGGCCCTGTCCCGGTGGGCTGCCTTTGCCTTTACTGCACCGCGGGCTGTCGGGGGATCAGCAGGAATTCACGCTGCCGGCCGTCGATGTACCAGGTCTTCTTGCCGTCGAAGAAGGCGTCTTCCTCGAGCCGGATTCTCACCGGCTTGTCCCAGCCGTCGACGGTGCTTTCCGCATACAGCTCGATGGAATGCGCCGTGTCGGGATACAGGGGGTAGTCGCCGGCGCCCGGCACGCCGCCCTGCTGGTCCCAGAGCCCGATGGTCGGCCCGGCCGCATGGCCGTGGAAGCCGATCGGATGGGTGTAGATCGACGCCGTAATCCCCTCACGCTCTGCCTGCCGCAGCGCCCGCTCGAGGATCTCGTTCCCGGTCCTGCCGGTGACGAACTGGTCGGTCAGGATGTCCTGCAGCCGGTTCGCGGCGGTGAGTGCGCGCTTCAGCCCGGCCGGTGCGTCCGTCTCGCCAGGCTTGAGGACATAGGCATGCTGCTGGGTGTCGGTGTTGAGCCTGAGATAAGTAATGCCGAAGTCGACGTGCAGCAGGTCGCCGGGCTGGATGACGGTTGCATCGAAGCGTGTCTCGATCGAGGTCTTCATGTCCTCCTCGGGCTCGCCTGGCCGGTCGGCTTCTACCGACGGGTGAAACCAGGTCGTGAGTCCGAGCTCGCGAATGCGGTCCCGGTACCACCATTCGACGTCCGCCGTCGTCGTTACGCCGGGCTGGATCACCTGTTCCGAGAAGCCTTCCGCGATGATCTCGTGCGCGATCCGGACGATGTGCGGATAGACGACCATCTCCTGCTCGGAGCGCGTCTCGAGCCAGCCGATGGCGAGCGCCTCGGCGGACACGACCCGCTCGTGGAGGCGTTCCGGCAGCGCCTCGTGGAACAGCCGGTACTCGGTGTGCGAGATGCCGTCGGCAAGCGCGAAGGTCTCGGAGAAGTTGAGGCCGATGCGCTCGGGATCGCGTTCCTCGATGAGGCGGGCGAGATGCGCCCACTGCTCGCCGTGCTCTTCCTTGTCCCAGGCCTTCTCGAAGCGTTCACCGACGTTGTAGCGGGCGACGGCCAGCGTCTCGAGCGGCTCGCCGTTGCCGGGGTCGTAGATCATCAGGATCGTCGTGCGGCGAGCGGATTGCCACTTCGACGGCAGGAAGGTACGGATGACCGGGTCCTCGTTGTATTCGCGCGAAACGACGATCCACATGTCGATGCCCGCACGCTGCATCAGGCCCGGCAGCACGTCGCGGATTCGCGCATCGAGCCACTGGTCGATGACCGCGGCACGCTCGCGCATCGGCAGGATCTCCGGCATGGCCATGAGCTGACCGGATAGTGTGAACAGCGCTAAGAGCGCGACGAGCGTTTTTCGCATGGGGATTCCTCGGTCGGGTCCGAGGACCATTGTGCCTGCCGTCGGCGTCGGCGCAAGGTTCGAACGAGCCGTCAGCCCGTCACGGAAACATGGCCGCTTTCCTGTTGCCGGGCCTGCCGGCGGTAACGCTTACCAGTGCCCGGTATTCGGCATCGATGCCCAGGGTTCCTCTGGCGGCAGCGCATCGCCTTTCTGCAGGAGTTCGATGCTGATGTTGTCCGGCGAACGCACGAAGGCCATGTGGCCGTCGCGCGGCGGCCGGTTGATCGTCACCCCTGCATCCAGGAGTTTTTGGCACAGCGCATAGATGTCATCGACGCGATAGGCGAGATGACCGAAATTGCGGCCCTCGCCGTACTCTTCGGGGTCCCAGTTGTAGGTGAGTTCGACCTGGGCCTCGTGGTCGCCCGGCGCGGCGAGGAAGACGAGGGTGAAGCGGCCCTGCTCGCTATCCATCCGCTTGAGCTCCTCGAGGCCGAGCTTGTTGCAGTAGAAGTCGATCGACTCGTCGAGGTCGGTGACGCGAACCATCGTGTGCAGGTATTTCATGGTGCTCCTTCGGGGTTGGCCCGCCGGGCGAACCGGGGTCCGCCGGCAAGGAAAAATGTTCTGCCAGCGCTTATTATTACCGACATGCAGGAAGTTCGCGTCATTACGATGGATCTCGACGATACGCTGTGGGACGTGATGCCGGTCATCCTGCGTGCCGAGGAGGCCCTCGAGGCCTGGTTCGCCGAACACTGTCCGCGCATTCCCGAGCAGTTTCCGCGCGCAAAGAGCGCCGAGCTGCGCGCCGAGATCGTGCGCCGGCACGCGGATCGCGCGCACGATCTGACCTTCCTGCGCAAGCAGACCATCGCGGCGATGGCGACCGCCACGGGTTACGACGCTGCGATCAGCGATACGGCGTTCGAGGTTTTCAACGAGCACCGCAACCGCCTCGAGCTGTTCCCTGACGCCCGGCCGGCGCTCGAGAAGCTCGCATCCCGCTACTGCCTGGTCGCGGTGACCAACGGCAACGCCGATCTCGACCGGATCGGTATCGCCGATCTCTTCGACGCGTTCGTCTCCGCGCGCACGGCGGGCGCCGCGAAACCGGATCCGCGCATCTTCTCGGCCGCCGTGCAGGCGGGCGGTCATCCGGCGGGTAGAACGCTGCACGTCGGCGACCATCCGGAGCACGACGTCGTGGGCGCGAGGGAGGCCGGCCTGCGCTCGGCCTGGGTCAATCGCGGCCGCGCTGCCTGGCCCAAAGAGCATCCCGAGGCGGATCTCGAGGTGTCGGATCTCGGCGTGCTTGCCGATTTCCTGGTCGGCGCCTGATCCCGGTGCCGGACTCCAGACCGCTCATCCTGTACGTGCCGGGGCTGATGCCGAAGCCCCCGGACGCGGTGCATCGGCAGGCGCTGGCCGCGTCGCTCGCGGCCGGGCTCGATGCCATCGACATGCCGCCGGACGCGGCGGGCGAGGGCTTCGACGTCTACAGCTGGACCTACGGGTTCTACCGCCAGCATCGCGACTACGCGCTCGACGAGGCCTCGATCGACGCGTTGCTGGCTCGTCCCGAGGCGACCGCTGCGGACATACGCGATGCCTCCACGCCGGGCCGGCGGCTGCAGAAGGCGCTGTTTCGTATCGGTAATGCCCTGCCGGTCCTGATCCCGCATTTCGCGACCGACCGGCAGCGGCTGCACGTCCGTGACCTCAACCGGTATGCGGACAACCGGGACGGCTCGGCGACGACCATCCGCGAGGGGCTCAAGTCGCGTCTCAGGTCGGCCGCCGGGCGCCCGCTGCTGCTGATCGGACACAGCATGGGCTCGGTGATCTGCTGGGATACGCTATGGGAGGCCGCGTTCGACGAGCAGGCGCCGATCGGCGTGTCGCTGTTCCTGACGATGGGCAGTCCGCTCGGCCAGCGCTACGTGCAGCAGCGGCTCCTGTCCTACCGCGAGCGGGCGATCCGCCGCTTTCCGCCGGGCATCGAGCGCTGGGTGAACCTCGCGGCGGAGGGCGACATGACGTCTCTCGACCAGCGCCTCGCCAACGATTTTGCGCGCCGCTACCCGGAGGCGTCGCTCGAGATCGAGGATTACGAAGTCGTCAACGCGTTCCGGCTGGACGGTGTCCTGAATCCGCACGCGGAGTACGGCTACCTCGCGAATCCCGTGACGGCAAGGCTGGTTGCAGAGTGGTGGACTGCCGCCACGCGGGATTGCGACTAGCCGTTATTCGCCCTCGAGGTTCGGTCGAATGACGATATCGATTCGCCGATTCTTGGCGCGTCCCGCCGCGGTCTCGTTGCTCGAGACGGGGCGCGTCTCGCCGTAACCCGTTGCGATCAGCCGGTAGCTCGGGATGCGCATCGCGTTGATCATGTACTGCTGGACGCTTTCCGCCCGGTCCTGTGACAGCTTCTGGTTCATGTCGTCGCCGCCGAAGGAGTCGGTGTGCCCCTCGATGATGATCTCGCTGCGCGGGAATACGTCGATCGCCTTCTCGACCTTGTTCAGCAGGTCGAAGTTCTGCGGCTTGATGTTCGAGGCGCCGCTGTCGAAGGTCAGCCCGACGAGGCGCAGGATCACCGTGTTGCCCTGGCGGAAGACCCGCGCTTCCTCGGTGGTGAACATTTTCTCGACGCGTTCGAACTGCTGTTTTACCCGCTCCTGCGCCTCGAGACGCTGGATCAGCGCGGCCCGTTCCGCGGTGGCACCGCCCAGGCGTTCGTCGAGCGCGCGCAGTTCCTCCGACAGGTCGGCAATGCGGATTTCGTTCTGCTCGGTTTCCTGTTCGAGGCGCTGCTGCTCGACCTTCAGCCCGTCGACGTAGTCGGCAAGCTCGTTTGCGAGCTTCTGGGGCCCGTTCTCCATGTCCGGCGTAATGTCTGCCGCACCGGCGACCACGGTGAACGCCTGCTCCCACTCGAGCACGAGTTCTTCGGGCGTCAGGTCGCGGTCGCGAACCTTGCGGACGACCTCGGAGAGGTAGATGGCATGCTTGGCCTCGTAATTGGCCTGCCGGGCGAGGGCCCGAGGCAGGTCGGTGTCATAACGATTCTCGTTCAGTTCCGTCTCCGCCCGGGCGAGCAGTTCCTTCGCCTTGCCGAGGGTGATCGGCGCGTAGCGGCCGACGCGGGCTCGATCGGCGTCGGCCAGGAGGCGCCGCGTTTCGGAAAGATACTGGGCCTTGATCGCGACCAGCTCGGCCTCGCGATACAGCGAGGTCGCCTCGACGTCGCGGCGCTTGGACCCTTTGAGGTCGCCGCGCTCGAGGAGGCGGATCGCGTCGCCGAATTTCCGCTGCGCGTCTTCCCATAGTTCGGGGGCGAGTTCCGGCGCGCGCGCGTTCGCGGCGTCCTGGCGGCTCTTCATGACCTGCGCAAGCGCGGTCGAGGCAAGCGCGGCGGCCTCGGCGGCCGTCCGGAAGTGATTCGTCGCTTCCGCCGTGTTGCTGCGAACGTATTCGATGTTCGAGCCACGCTCGAGGTAGCGCTCGGCGTCGCCGTATTCCTTCATGCCGCGTTCCCAGCTGCGCGGGGCCAGCAGTTCGGCGTTGGCGGCCTCGGCGGCGGCCTTCGCCGCATCGGCGTCCTTGAAAAACGTGGCCCGGAGTTCGTCCTGTGCGTCCGCCGTGCCCGCAACGAAGGCGAGGACGGCGAGGACGGCCAGTCCGCTCAATGTGGCGAGTGTCGTTCTTGCGACCATCGTGTCTGGTTTCCTGGAGTTTCGGTACCTGCACCCAAGCGAGTGGTGCGTTACGGATCCATATTACATAGTCGGGGAGCCCGGTTTTGTGCACCGTGTCCCTGTTCCGGCAAAAATCTTACGCTGGAATAGGGCGTTAGGCGAGATTTTGACGACTTCCGGCCCGCCGGCCGGGACCGTCGGTTACCGTTCCCGGCTGTGACGCGCGTCACTGTTCCTGCAGCAAGTCGGCCCGAAAACGGGATTTGTGGACCCCTTCACAGTCGCCGGTCGGCGTGCCGGGTAGGCTCGGAACCATGACTGCGAAGTATTACACCCAGTTCATCCTGACGGACGCCGATTACCGCGGCGACAATGAATTCTCGGGCGTCGTCGAGCTCAGCGAGCCCATGGACAAGGATTCGGACGGCAAGGATATCGAGGCAATACTCGCGCGGAACTTCGACCTCCACCGCGGCTCGGTGAAGCTCGTGAGCTGGTCGAGACTGCACTGAACGACTTCTGGCGTGTCCGGACGTGATCGTCCGGAACGATATTCCCCCTGACTCTCCCGGCGAAAGCCGGGATTTTTTTGTCCGGGATTTGCGCGGCGGCACGGCTCCCTTTATTTTTAGCCCGGGGCTCCCATTTCCGTCCCGTTACCGCCAAGGATTCGACACCATGCCATGCACGCTTCGACGGGCGGCGCCGACGCTCGTTGCCCTCCTCCTGTTGTCTACCGGCTGCGCTACGACGCCAGAGCAACCGGCCGCGCCGGAGCGGGCCAGGAACGTCATCCTGTTTATCGGCGACGGCATGGGCGTATCGACCGTGACGGCCGCAAGAATCTATGACGGGCAGTCGCGCGGCGAGACCGGCGAGGAAAACACGCTCAGTTTCGAGCGCTTCCCGAACGTCGCACTCGTCAAGACCTACAACAGCAACCAGCAGGTCCCGGATTCGGCCGGTACGGCCACGGCGATGAACACCGGGGTCAAGACGCGCGCCGGCGTGATCGGTGTCGGCCCGGCCGCTTTTCGCCGTGACTGCGCCTCGGCACGAGGTGCCGAGCTCGCGACGATCGCCGACGCGGCCGTGGCGCACGGCAAGGACTACGGCATCGTGACGACGACGCGGATCACCCATGCGACGCCGGCGACGGTTTACGCGCACCTGCCGGAGCGCGACTGGGAATCGGATGCGTACCTGACGGAGGCCCAGCTCGAAGCGGGCTGCGTGGACATCGCGCGCCAGTTCGTCGG
>JAZBNZ010000190.1:0-8564 GCA_036350895.1 Woeseiaceae bacterium | reverse complement strand
TCGAGCAGCGCCTCCGGCGCAAGGTCGGTTTCGATCGCGGCGACGGCGTTGAGGAAATCCGGGCTCTCGAAGCCGATCGCAGGCGCCCGGTACACCGGCGACAGCTCGACCCGGCCGAAGCGCCGCTCCAGCTCGGCGACGCCGAGCTCGAGATTCTTCTCGGGCTCGATATTGCTGCCGAGGCCCAGGTAAACGCGGGTCATCGTGACCGGGCCGTCAGGCGCGCACGCCGCGTTCGATGACGACGCCCACGTCGCGGGACCCGCGGATCGCGCCCGGCTTGTTGATCTTTACTCGCACCCAGGGAACGTCGAATTCGTTGCGGACGATGTCGGCCACGCGCTCCGCGAGCGTCTCGACGAGCTGGAATCCCGAGGTCTCGGCCAGCTCGATGACGCGCTTGGCCACCAGCTTGTAGTTGAGCGTGTCCTCGACGCTGTCGGACGCCGCCGCCTTGCGAATATCCGCATCCATGTCGATGTCGATCACGACTTTCTGGCGAATCTTGCGCTCCCACTCCCAGATGCCGATGACGGCATCGACCGTGAGTCCATGCAGGTAAATGGTGTCCATCCGGATTGTCCGTCCTGGTTTATTGACCGGCCCGCTGGCGATCGCCGGGCGCGGACAGCGAGTCCAGCGGCCAGCGCGCCCGGGCAATGATCTCGTTCGCGGCGCGTGCATCGACGCTGCGCATTGCGCCCGCGACGGCGATCATCGCGCCGTTGTCGGTACAGAATTCGAGGCGCGGATAATACACCGCTCCGTCGAATCGTCGCGCGATTTCCGCCCGCAACAGTCGATTCGCGCCGACGCCGCCCGCCACGACGATGCGCTCGAGTCCCTCGCAGGCGGCGGCCTGCAGCGCCTTGCCGACCAGCGAGTCGACCGCGGCACGCTGAAAGGACGCCGCAATGTCCGCGCGCCGCGAGTCGAAGCTGCCCTCGGCCTCGGCCTCACGCACCCGGAGCATCACGGCGGTCTTGAGACCGCTGAAGCTGAAATCGAGGGTCGGTTTGCCGAGCATCGGCCGCGGGAAATCGAACGCCGTCTCGTCACCGTCCTCCGCGAGCGCCGCCAGCGCCGGCCCGCCGGGGTAATCGAGGCCCAGCAGTTTCGCGGTCTTGTCGAATGCCTCCCCCACCGCATCGTCCAGCGTGGTCCCGAGTACCCGGTAGTCACCGAGCCCGCCGACACGAATCAGCATCGAGTGACCGCCGGACACCAGCAGTGCCAGAAAGGGGTAAGCCGGCCTCGGGTCCTCGAGCATCGGCGCCAGCAGATGACCTTCCATGTGATGTACCGGGATCAGCGGACAATCCCAGGCCGCCGCAAGACCGTTCGCCATGCCGCCGCCGACCATCAGCGCCCCGACCAGCCCGGGGCCGGCGGTGTAGGCAATGGCGTCGGGCCGCTCGATGCCGGCCTCTTCCAGCGCCTCCCGCACCAGCGGCAACAGCCTGCGAACGTGGTCACGGGATGCGATCTCGGGCACCACGCCGCCGTAGCGCGCATGCAGATCCACCTGGCTGTGCAGCCGGTTCGCGATCAGCCCCCGCGTCGTGTCGAAGACCGCGACGCCGGTCTCGTCGCAGCTGGTTTCGATGCCGAGGACCTTCATAGCGGCGGGATCATACCGCCTGCCCCGGGAACCGGGAAATGCCAGCCCGCGATTTTGTCGCTCCGAGGCCTTGGATTTGCCCCGTTTTTCGGGCTAGAATGGCGGGCTCTCGTCCCGGCCTATGGCCGGGTTTATTGTGGGTGGCGTCAGGCCGCCTTGAAAATCTGTTTTGAGATCAACCGAATATGCCCAGTGTTCGAGTAAAAGAGAACGAATATTTTGACGCTGCACTGCGCCGCTTCAAGCGTGCGTGCGAGAAGGCCGGTGTGCTCACCGAGCTTCGCCGCCGCGAGTTTTACGAGAAGCCGACGCAGGAACGCAAGCGCAAGAAAGCGGCAGCGGTCAAGCGCCACATGAAGCGCCTGTCCCGCGAAGAAGCAAAGCGCAAGCGCCTCTACTAGAGACATTCCGCTCGCGGGACCGCCGTCCCGCGATACTGCCGCCTACTCTGGCGGCGCCGCGAGCGCGACCTAAGCCATGTCACTCAAAGACCAGCTCACAGCCGACATGAAAACCGCCATGAAGGGCGGCGACAAGGAACGGCTCAACGTCATCCGGCTGATCCTCGCCGACATCAAGCGGGCGGAGGTCGACGGCCGCAAGGAACTTGACGACGCAGCCCTGCTCGGCGTGCTGGAAAAAGCCGTCAAGCAGCGCCGTGACTCCGTCGAACAGTTCACCCGGGGCGGCCGGGAGGACCTCGCGACCAAAGAGCAGGCCGAGATCGACATCCTCGAGAAATACCTGCCGGCGCAACTCACGGAATCCGAGCTCGATGACCTCATCGACGAGGTCATCGCCGCGACCGGCGCGGAATCGATTCGCGACATGGGCAAGGTCATGGCGGCCATCAAGTCGAAAGCCGCGGGCAAAGCCGACATGGGCGCCGTCAGCGGCCGGGTCAAGGCACGCCTCGGCGCCTGATCGCAGTCGGCCCGACATCCCGGGCTGGCGCTTTTTTCCACTTCCGCTATGCTCAACGCAACCGGCACGATTGCGGCCGGTCCGTACCGTCAACAATAATAATCAGCATGATCGTGCCGCCGCTGACCCCGCCGGCGCGACGCTTGCGTTAACTGATAAGCATGGCCGGATTGATCCCGCAGGAATTCATCGACGATCTCATCGCCCGGGCCGACGTCGTCGAAGTCGTCGGCCGCCGCGTGGAGCTCAAGCGCGCGGGGCGTGAGTACAAGGCCTGCTGCCCGTTCCACGACGAAAAAACGCCCTCGTTCACGGTCAGCCCGACGAAAGGCTTCTATCACTGCTTCGGCTGCGGCGCGCACGGCACGGCGGTCAGTTTCCTGATGGACTACGACCACATGGGCTTCGTCGAGGCCGTCGAGACGCTCGCGGCCATGGTCGGAGTCGACGTGCCGCGGACCGAATCCGACAAACCGGCCCGCCGCTACGACGAGCTGTTCGAACTGAACGCCAACGTCTCGAAACGCTGGCAGCGGGCGCTCGCGGAGCATCAGCCGGCTATCGACTACCTCAGGAATCGCGGCATCGACGGCGCCACCGCGAAGCGATTCGGCGTGGGTTACGCGCCGGACGGCTGGAGCAACGTGCTTGACCGTTACGGCACCACCCCCGAGGCCATCGAACGGCTGCTCGCCACGGGACTCATCATCCGCAAGGACGACGGCCACCACTACGATCGGTTTCGCGACCGCCTGATGTTCCCGATCCGCGACGCACGCGGCCGGACGATCGGCTTCGGCGGGCGAACGATCGGCGACGGCGAGCCCAAGTACCTGAACTCGCCGGAAACCGTCCTGTTCCACAAGGGCCGCGAGCTATATGGACTTTTCGAGGCGCGGCAGGCCCTGCGAAACATCGAGCGTCTCGTCGTGGTCGAGGGCTACATGGACGTCGTGGCGCTGGCGCGGCACGGCATTGACTTCGCGGTCGGCACGCTGGGTACCGCGACGACGCCGGAACACCTGAACCGGCTGTTTCGACTGACGGACAACGTCGATTTCTGTTTCGACGGCGACCGTGCCGGCCGCAAGGCGGCGTGGCGGGCCCTCGAGACTGCGCTGCCCCTCATCCAGGAAGGCCGCCAGGTCCGCTTCGTCTTTCTGCCGGACGGTCATGACCCGGACAGCTACGTCAACGAACTCGGAGCCAACGCATTCGTCAAGGCGCTCGACGCCGGCACGCGGCTCGCCGACTACCTGATCGAGGAACTGGTCGCGCAGGTCGACCTAAATAGTGTCGAGGGTCGGGCACGGCTGGCAGAACTGGCGCGCCCCCTGGTCGCCAGGCTGCCGCAGGGCGTCTACCGGGAACTCGTCGTCGAGGCGCTCGGTGACCGTATCGGGCTGTCGACGGAAAAGCTCGAGCGGCTGCTCCGGGCGAGTGACGACGGCAACGCGCCCCGTCGGGACGAACGACCGCTGTCGCGCATCCGCCGCGTCGGCTCCCACGGCGGGCCGTCGGTCATCCGAAGGGCGATTACGCTGCTCCTGAACCTGCCGGCCGCCGGTCTCAACCTCGACAGCGAGAAGCTGGCGGATGTGCATCGACCCGGCGCGGAACTCCTGATCCGGCTGATTGAAACTATCCAGGCCGAACCCAATATCACCACTGCCGGCCTGCTGGAGCGGTTTCGCCACGATGACGAAGGCCGTCACCTCGGCAAACTGGCCGCGGTGGAGATACCGGGCGAGGACGAATTCGACGCGGCGGCGGAACTGGACCAGTGCCTCGACCAGCTGAAGCTGGCCGCACGCAAGGAACGGATTGATTTTCTTATAAAAAAACAAAGAGATAGCTCCCTGAGCGCCGACGAGATCGCGGAACTCAGGCAGCTGCATTGAGGTCAAAGACCTCTGGATTGGTAGCAGCAAAGCAAGTACCATTGATGGTTTGCATTTTTCCCGTGGAGGACGCGTCGTCTTGAGCGAAAAACGTGCAGTGATAAAGGGCAACAAGCAGGCTCAACAGCTGAAAGAATTGATTGCCCGCGGCAAGGAGCAAGGCTTCCTGACGTACGCGGAAGTCAACGACCACCTGCCCAACGACATCGTCGATCCTGAACAGATCGAGGACATCGTCAATATGATCAACGACATGGGCATCACGGTGCACGAGAAGGCACCCGATGCCGAGTCGCTGCTGCTCTCGGACAACGCGGTGTCCAACGACGAAGACGCGGCCGAGGAGGCCGAGGCGGCGCTCGCCAACGTCGACGCCGAGTTCGGCCGCACGACCGACCCGGTTCGCATGTACATGCGTGAGATGGGAACGGTCGAACTCCTGACCCGCCAGGGCGAGATCGAGATCGCCAAGCGGATCGAGGACGGCCTGAACCAGGTCAAGTACCACATGTCGCACTTCCCGCCGACGATCGACATGCTCCTCGAGGTCGCCGATGCGGTGGAAGCCGGCGACACGCGGATGCAGGACTTCATCGTCGGTTTCATCGACCCGAACGAGCCCGACGAAATCAAGCCGCCGGCCGCCAAGTCGGACGACGATGACGACGACGATCCCGTCGACACGGGCCCCGACCCCGAAGAGGTCAAGTCTCGGGTCAAGACGATCCGGCGGCTCCAGAAGCGGGTGCTGACCAACCTCGAGAAATACGGTTTCGACGACAAGAAGACCCGCAAGGCGCAGGCCGATCTCGCCGACCAGCTGATGGAACTCAAGCTGGCGCCGAAGCTGTTCGACGCTCTGGTCAAGAATCTCCGTGACGTCATCTCGATCGTCCGCAGCCAGGAACGCCTGGTCATGCAGATTTGTGTCCGCGACGCCGGCATGCCGCGCAAGGACTTTCTGTCGAGCTTTCCGAAAAGCGAGACGGACCTCACGTGGGTCGACAAGCACATTCGCGCGAAGCGCAAGCACTCGTCGACGCTCGCCAAGCTGAAGCACGACATCCTGCGGGCGCAGCGCAAGCTCCTGCAGATCGAGGAAGACACCAAGCTCAAGATCTCCGAAATCAAGGAAATCAATCGCCAGATGTCGATCGGCGAGGCGAAGGCGCGCCGGGCCAAGAAGGAAATGGTAGAGGCCAACCTGCGTCTCGTGATCTCGATCGCGAAGAAATACACGAACCGTGGCCTGCAGTTCCTCGACCTGATCCAGGAAGGCAACATCGGCCTGATGAAGGCGGTCGACAAGTTCGAATACCGCCGCGGCTACAAGTTTTCGACCTACGCGACCTGGTGGATTCGCCAGGCGATCACGCGCTCGATTGCCGACCAGGCCCGCACGATCCGCATCCCGGTCCACATGATCGAGACGATCAACAAGCTGAACCGTATCTCGCGGCAGATGCTGCAGGAGATGGGTCGCGAGCCGCTGCCGGACGAACTGGCCGAGCGGATGGAAATGCCCGAGGACAAGGTTCGCAAGGTGCTCAAGATCGCGAAGGAACCGATCTCGATGGAAACGCCGATCGGGGACGACGAGGATTCGCACCTCGGCGACTTCATCGAGGACACCACGGTACATTCACCGGTCGACTCGGCCACCTCGCAGGGTCTGCGCGAGACGACGCACTCGGTGCTCGCCGGCCTGACGCCGCGGGAAGCCAAGGTGCTCCGGATGCGCTTCGGTATCGACATGAACACGGACCACACCCTCGAGGAAGTCGGCAAGCAGTTCGATGTCACCCGCGAGCGTATTCGCCAGATCGAGGCCAAGGCACTCAGGAAGCTCAGGCATCCGACGCGTTCCGATCAGCTCAGGAGTTTCCTGATCGAGGACTGAGCGCGCGACGCCATCGATGTATCGAATCAGCCGGGCCCTGCCCGGCTGTTTTCGTTATCGCAGTACGGATTGTGAATTTCGGCGTGACAATTCGAACATGGCAGGCAGCACTTCCTCCGGAATCGCTGTCCAGCTCCGGTTGGACAACGACACGCTGAAATCAGGCGAATTAGCCGGACAGGACACTAGCCTGAAGGCGCGCGTATTCTGCTAGAATTCATGGCTTGAAAAATGGGCCTGTAGCTCAGTTGGTTAGAGCAGGGGACTCATCAAAATGGTGCGCCGATGGCGAAAGCTGTCGGGCAGTACGGGATGAATTCAGGGAAACCTTAGCAGTTCGGCTGATGGCAACCCTGAGCCAAGCCGGCAGTGCACTGCCGGAAGGTGCAGAGACTACCTGGGGACTCGAGTGTCCTTAATAACAGGCTAGAGCGTCCCGCCCCTAGCAATTCGGTTGAGGGTGATGAGATAGTCCGCGCCGCCTGGAAACAGGCGGGTAAAGTGAATCCCTTGGTCCCAGGTTCGAGTCCTGGCGGGCCCACCAAGTTTCCTTGCGTATTTGGCAGTCACGGTATGCCCCGGTCCGGATACGCTCGATCACTCCCGCCGCGACCAGTCGTTCGGGTCCTGGCGGGCCCACCACTCCACCCGAAAGCAGCGTCGCGTGATCTATATTTTCGAAATCCGCGTCAAGCCGGGTTACACCGCCGAGCAGTACGCCCGTGCCTGGATCGAGGCGAGTGACATCATCCAGCGCTCCCCGGGCGCCCGCGGGACGCGCCTCCACAGAAGCGTCGACGATCCCTCGCGGCTGATCGCCATTGCGAGCTGGGATTCGAAAGAAGACCGGGACCGGTCCGACGCGATCGCCAACGACGCCGTCAGGGACATCATCGCGAGCCAGGCGCCGTTCGTCGACATTCACGTGATCGGGGAGTTCGACGACCCCGACTGGATCGTCGCACCGCCCGATTAAGCCGCCCGGGTACATCCGCTTACTGGAAAAGCTTTCGCTCGCCCCGATCGGCGGCAGCGCCTGGCGTCAGAAGCAGATAGCCGTCGTCGAGCCCTGCAGCGACAGCCGGGGCTCGAAGGAGTCCAGTTCGCCCGCTTCGCGGACCATCTCGATCAGGACGAGCTTGGCGAGATTGAGCGCCGCCTTGCCGCGCTCTCCGCCGAGCACGCTCATGTCCGCCGAAGATTGCGTGAGTCCGTAGGCCGTTACGACCAGCCTGTCGCCACGGTAGTAGTACGCCCCTCGATAGCGCTTGTCATCGAGGTGCACGGTGACGATGCCGTCGGGTACCGTTCCCATGTTTTCTTGTTCTCGTCGTTTCGTATCGGATTACGCGTTCGAGATTGCCAAGACCGGGCGGCGTTATCCACCGTCGGCAGCCGGCGACGCGGAAGCCGACCCCCGGTGGGGAAAATGCCCCGGATACGAACACCGCGCCAGCTTATGTTCGATGAGCCTCCGCGCGCCCGGGGCACCCATCGGCAACGAGACTTTCGATCGACTATTCGTCGTGCAGGTAGTTGTCGGGCCTGAAGCGCGGCGTGCAGAGCGCGAGGAACACGAGATCGACGGCCCCCGTGTTGGCGATGCGCTGCCGCGCCCCGGGTGGAATGATGACGACGTCGCCGGCGGTGACGGCTTGTGGCACGAGACCCTCGACCTCCACCCTGCCCGCGCCGTCGAGGATCACGTAGCGCTCCGTCGTGCCGATGACGCGGTGCCACGCCGTCGTCACTCCCGGCAATACCCGCGCGCGGGCGATAGAGAGCGCCTCATCGCTGGCGGCGTTCGACAGTTCGAGGATGAAACAGCGCTCCTCGGTGTCGTACTCGTCCGCCTCGTCCGGGTGGACGATTCGCGCGTCAGTCATCGCAGGCGGCCGCTCGGTCGGATGCCTCGCCCTGACGAACGGCCAGGGTCGCAAAGGTCGTCGGCATGTAGCGATTGAGGCGGGTAGCCGCGTCATTCCACCGGTCTTCGTAGAAGCCGTGGATCGAGAAACCAGCGGCAATCTGCCCGCCGATCTGCTCGTCGAGGCCGTGGCTGAATTCGAAGGCCTCCCGTCCGTCGATGCGCCGGTCATACAGGCGCGGCGGCAGGCTCTGCGGCGTGAACGGCAGCCGGTAGCGAACCTCCAGCGCGCCACCGCTTTCCAGCGCATCGTGATCGAACAGGTAAAAGTCCGGATTCATGAACGCCGCC
>JAZBNZ010000189.1:0-8217 GCA_036350895.1 Woeseiaceae bacterium | reverse complement strand
CGATCCACCGCAATCGATGCGAGTGGCGACGGAACCATCGGGGAGCGTCACGACCGACGGCGTGGAACCACAGGCGCCCAGCAGGGCGAATAGGGAAACGGCCAGAACGCCCTTCAGGGTGTTTGCTACGAGCATCATCGGGTTTGCCTGTGTCAGCATAATCAGTCCGAATTATAGCAATCCCCCCTCGCAGCAGTCACGAGTTTGTGGCAACGCCGAACAGCGGACGGAACGACTGAATATCGCGAGTTTCTGCAAGACGGGATAGGATACGGTTATGCGTTTCGCCTTCGCCATAATCACCGCAATTGCCTGGGGGCTCGCGCCTGGCCTGGTGCAGGCCCAGACTACGGACACTGCAGCCGAGCGCGCACGGCTCGGCGAAGATCGCGCCAGGATCGAAGCCGAGCGACGCGCACGGGACGC
Organism: Woeseiaceae bacterium; assembly: GCA_036350895.1. Lineage (GTDB taxonomy): Bacteria > Pseudomonadota > Gammaproteobacteria > Steroidobacterales > Woeseiaceae > UBA1847. The sequence goes on along the minus strand of JAZBNZ010000189.1, from coordinate 7,791 downwards.
CGAAGCCAGGCAAGCGGCAGCCGAGGCCGGCGCTGCCGGGGAAACTGAGTCACCGCCGCCAACGGACCCGCCGCGACTCGCGGCCCCTCGCGAGGAAGCGATCGCGCCGCCTGCGGTGACAGGCGCCGAATCGTCCCCGCCGGCGGCGAAGGCCCCGCCGCCTCCCACCGATGAGCCGATCCCTGCCGGCACTGCTGACGTGCAGGCCGACCCCGCCGAGATATCGCGAACCCTCGAGCAACTGCGCGAACTGGGTGAATTGAAGGACGCGGGCTACCTGACCGACGAAGAGTTCGAGCGCGTCAAGCAACGCATCCTCGATCGCCGGTTTTGAGGGTCTTTCCGCACCGCTAACCGACTCGGCAGGGCCCGGACAGGGCGCTCTCGCAGTTGCGAATGACAGCGCTGTCAGCTAGGATTGCGAGATCGGTCCAGGGCTTGAAAACCAACCCGCAACACGACATCCGGCAGGCCTTTCGAGGCTTGTCCAGGCGACGCTACCGAGGATAAGAAGAGGCTTCACGAGGCCTGCGGCGCGTCGACCGTCCGCCGATTCGGGGGTACCGGCCAGCCAGATACGCCCACCGCACCCCAGGGACGCCCTGGCCCGGGCGGAGCCCGGGTATCGGCGGTCGGCATGAAGAGCGTTGTTGCGGAACGAGAGGGGGGAGACAATCTTGAGTACCGCACTGAAATTCGATCCGGTGGACTCCGGTGCCGCAAGCGGTGCGTTCGTCGATATCGACGGCGAGCGCTTCTATGCCATCAACGACGTCGATCGAATACCGCCGTTCTTCATCAGCGTGGTGTCGAGCTCCGATCACTGGCTGTTCGCATCGTCCACGGGCGGCCTCACGGCCGGCCGGGTGTCCCCCGACACGGCGCTGTTTCCCTACATAACGGTCGACAAGGTTCACGAGTCCGGCCTGCACACCGGCCCGAGAACCTTGCTGCGCGTGCATACCGACGACGGCGAGAAGCTGTGGGAGCCGTTCAACTCGCAGCAAGACACGATCTGGCGCATGGACCGCCACCTCTACAAGAACGTGCTCGGCAACAAGCTCTGCTTCGCCGAGGTCAACCACGACCTCGGGCTCGAGTTCCGCTACACCTGGTCGACCAGCGACGAGTTCGGTTTCGTCCGCAGCTGCAAGTTGCTGAACCAGGGCAGCCAGTCACGCCGCGTGGAAATACTCGACGGCTTGCAGAACGTCCTGCCGGCAGGCACACCGCGCTTCACGCAGACGAATTCCAGCAATCTGGTCGATGCCTACAAATGGACGGAACTCGACGGTGAAACCGGCCTCGCGATGTTCACCCTTTACTCCGGCATCACCGACCGCGCCGAGCCCTCTGAATCCCTGAAGGCCAACGTGGTGTTCTGCCTGGGGCTGTCCGAACCGAAGGTCCTCCTGTCGTCGGAACAGCTCGGTCGGTTCCGCCGCGGCGGTGCCGTTCAGACAGAGCTCGGCAGGCGCGGCATCCGCGGCGCCTACTTCGTCAACCAGCTGCTCGAGGTGGAGCCCGGTGAAGCGGCTTGCTGGGAGTTCGTCGCAAATATAGAGCTGAGCCAGGCGGCTGTCGTCCGGCTCCGCCACCGGCTCGGGAATACCGCGGAAGTTGCGGACGCCGTCGATGCGTCGGTTCGCGAGGGCTCTGACCGGCTCGCGAGAATCATGGCTATGTGCGACGGCTTCCAGGAAACCGCCGAAGAGAACGTCAGCGTCCACCACTACGCCAACGTGCTCTTCAACGTGCTGCGCGGCGGCTATTTCCCGGACCACTACAACGTCTCCGCACGGGATTTCAAACGCACCGTCCGTGGCTTCAACCGCCCGGTTTTCGAGCGCCACGCCGAGTTCCTCGGCAGCCTCCCGGAGAGCATTCCGTTCGCCGAGCTGCTTGCCGAGGTCGCCCGGCAGGGCGATCCCCAGCTCGTTCGCCTGTGCCAGGAATACCTGCCGATCACGTTCGGCCGCCGGCATGGCGACCCGAGCCGGCCGTGGAACAATTTCGCAATCCGCCTCAAGGATCGCTACGGCAATCCCCTGCTGTCCTACGAAGGCAACTGGCGCGATATCTTCCAGAACTGGGAGGCGCTCGCGTTGAGCTTCCCGGAATTCACCGAAAACATGATCGCGAAGTTCGTGAATGCTTCGACGATGGACGGTTACAACCCCTATCGCGTCACCAAGGAAGGCATCGACTGGGAGGTCGAAGATCCGGAGGACCCCTGGAGCTACATCGGCTACTGGGGTGATCACCAGATCATTTACCTTCAGAAGCTTCTCGAAATCTCCAGGAACTATCACCCGGAGCGTCTCGGCGCGTTGTTGCACGAAAGAATTTTCGCCTACGCCAACGTGCCGTATCGAATTCGGCCGTTTGAGGCCCTGCTCGACGATCCGAAGAACACTGTCGACTACGACGATGCGCTCGCGGAGACCATAGACCGCCTGCTCGACGAGGTCGGACACGACGCCAAGCTCGTCCTCGACGGGAACGGGGCCGTCCTGCAGGTGACGCTGCTCGAGAAACTGCTGGTTCCACTGCTCAGCAAGATCGGCAATCTCGTCGTCGACGGCGGCATCTGGATGAATACCCAGCGCCCGGAATGGAACGACGCCAACAACGCACTGGTCGGCCAGGGCCTGTCCATGGTGACCCTCTATTATCTCCGCCGCTACGTGCGCTTCCTCGAAGATCTGCTGGCGGATGAAGGCGAGACCTTCGACGTGTCGAGCGAAATTGCCACCTGGCTCGCCGAGAGCGCATCGGCGCTGCATCGCTTCCGGCCGGTCATCGACGCCGACGGCGTGACGGCGGCGAACCGGCTGGAGCTGCTTCGCGAGCTCGGCGAGGCCGCGGGACGGTATCGGGCCATAATCTACCGGAACGGGACCTTCTCCGGCACCGCGACGGTCGCCCTGTCGGAGCTTCGTGGCCTGCTTACCGACGTACAGGCAGCCATCGACTACAGCATCGGCAACAACCGCCGCGAAGACGGTCTTTTTCACGCCTATAACCTGCTGAGCCTTAAGCGCGACGGCCTCGACATCGATACCCTGTACCCGATGCTGGAAGGCCAGGTCGCCGCTTTGAGTTCCGGCGCGGTCGATCCCTCGGTCGCCGCCGATGTGCTCGAATCCCTGTTCTCGAGCAGCGTGTACCGGCCGGACCAGGACAGCTTCATGCTCTACCCGGACCGCGAGCTGCCGAGCTTCCTCGAGAAGAATCGCATATCCGAGGCTGACATCGACTCGATACCGCTGCTCCGGCGGCTGCTCGACGCCGGCAACGAACAGATCGTGCTCCGCGACGCGGACGGGAACTACCGCTTCAGCGCGGAGTTCACGAATGTCGGTGATCTCGACAGAGAACTGGCCGGCCTGCCCGACGAATTCTCGGGCGACGCTGCATCCGGCAGGGAAGCACTGCGCGAATTATTCGAGAAAGTCTTCGACCACCAGGCCTTCACGGGACGCTCGGGAACGATGTTCGGTTTCGAGGGCCTCGGCTGCATCTACTGGCACATGGTCTCGAAGCTGCTGCTCGCGGTGCAGGAAGTCTTCGTGACGGCTGCCGACGCGGGCAACGACAGTGACACGCTCGAGCGGCTCGGCAACCTCTACTATCGCGTGCGGGAGGGTCTGGGCTTCAACAAGACACCCGCCGAGTATGGCGCCTTCCCGACCGACCCGTATTCGCACACGACCGGCCACAGCGGCGCACGCCAGCCCGGCATGACGGGGCAGGTCAAGGAAGAGATCCTGACTCGCTTCGGCGAGCTCGGCGTGCACGTCGACGACGGCGCGATCCGCTTCCAGCCCGGTCTCCTCCGGCGCCGGGAGTTCCTGGGCGAAGCCGGTGTCTTCCGTTGCCTCTCGATCGACGGCGCGTGGCAGGAGATCGGCATCCCGGAAAACGGACTGGCCTTCTCGCTCTGCCAGGTGCCGGTGGTGTATCGACTGGCAGAGGATGGCGAGGAGTCGATCACGAGCCTCCACGCGGACGGTTCCGAAGCAGTCACGGCAGGCCTGTCCCTTGCAGCGGCCGACAGCGCCGAACTGTTCGGGCGCAGTGGCCGTATTCGTCAACTGACCGTTACATTCCGACCCGAACGCCTGTTCGGGGACTAGCCCCACCAGGAAATCCCCATGTCAAACCTCTACCAGAGAAAACTGTCCCTGGCCGGCATCAACATTGCCGCGATGTCCGTCGATGACCTGCGTGGACTCGTCAGGACGCTGCTGGACGGAAAGATTCACGGCGTGTGCTTCTCGCCCTACGTCGAGGGACAGGGTCCCGGCGTCCAGATCCATGCGGACCAGATCCGCGAACGCCTCGCGTTCATCCAGCCTTACGTGCACTGGATCCGGACCTTCTCCTGCAGCGAGGGTAACGAGCTGATCCCGGCCATCGCCAGGGAGGCCGGTCTCAAGACGATGGTCGGCGTCTGGCTCGACGACAACAAGGAACAGAACGAGATAGAGATTCGCAATGCGATCGAGATCGCCAATGCCGGGCATGCCGACATACTCGGCGTCGGCAACGAAGTGCTGCTGCGCGGCGACCTCACCGAGGACGAACTCATCGACTACATCGAGCGCGTCAAGGCGGCGGTGAGCGGCGTCGAGGTCGGCTACGTCGACGCCTATTTCGAGTTCGAGGTACACCCCAGGATCGCGGACGCATGCGATGTCATCCTCGCCAACTGTTACCCGTTCTGGGAGGGCTGCCCGGCCGAGTATGCCCTCCTGTACATGAAGGAGATGTACCGCCGCGCGCAGGCCGCGGGTGGCGGCAAGCGCGTCATCGTCAGCGAAACCGGCTGGCCGAACATCGGCACACCGACCGACGGTGCGGTCCCGTCCTTCGAGAACGCGATCAAGTACTTCGTCGACACCTTCCAGTGGGCGGAGCAGGACGATATCGAAGTCTTCTACTTCTCCTCGTTCGACGAGACGTGGAAGGTCGAGGCCGAAGGCGACGTCGGCGCGTACTGGGGCCTCTGGGACAAGGACGGCAAGCTCAAGTATGTTTGACCTTCTGAGTACCTATGTCGAGAACGGCCACGGTGAGCCGCTCGAGTTCGGCAACGCCATTTGCTATTCCGGCTACCGGGAAGGCCAGAGTCCGGCTGACGGCACCTACCCGAGCCGTGAGCAGATCCGCGAGGACCTGCTGATTCTCTCGAAGAACTGGCAGTACCTGCGCCTGTACGACTGCAGCCCGCATGCCGAAACCGTGCTCGCGGTGATCCGCGACGAGGGGCTCGATTTCAAGGTCATGCTGGGCCTCGACATGGCCGCGGAGATGAGCAATCCCCATTGCCCGTGGGGCGCCGACTTCAGTGACGAGGTGCTCGAGGCGAACCGCCTGGGGAACGGCCAAGAGGTTAAGCGGCTGATCGCGCTGGCGAACGAGTACCGCGACACCGTTTTCTCAGTGTCCGTGGGCAACGAGGCGAGCGTCGAGTGGACCGACCACATGGTGCCGGTCGACAGCCTGGTCGCCTACGTCCGGGAAGTGAAGCAAAGCATCAGGCAGCCGGTAACCTTCTGCGAAAACTACGTTCCGTGGACATACAAGCTCGAGCCGCTGGCGGAGGTTCTCGATTTCATCGCCGTGCACACCTACCCGGCGTGGGAGTACCGGTCTATCGACGACGCGCTCGAGTACACCAAGCAGAACTACTACTCCGTCGTGAATCACTATCCCGGTAAACCGGTCATCATCACGGAAGCGGGCTGGACCACGAAAGCGAACGGCCGCGGTATCGACCCGCACAATGCGTCGGAGGAGCTGCAGGCCAGCTACTACGAACAGCTTGTCGAATGGACGACCGAAAACCAGATCCTGACCTTCGTCTTCGAGGCCTTCGATGAGCCGTGGAAAGGATCGCCGGATCCCCTGGAGCCGGAGAAGCACTGGGGCCTGTTCTACGTCGATCGCAGCCCGAAACTCGCGATGCAGGGCCTGTACCCGGACCTCGTCCGGGACTGATCAGGGCTAGCGAACGAAGCGAATACTATCCAGGTAGATCGTCACCGGCGAGCGCCTGCCGGTCACCGAAACCACGAAGCCCGTCTTGATACTGGACAGGTCCTTGCGCTTCAGCGGGACCTCGTACTTCTTCCACTCTCGACCGAGGCGAATGCCGTCGATCTTGCTGATCGACGAATCGGGGAAGGCCTTGTCGTCCCCGAGCAGGCCGACGCCGAAACTCACCTCTTCGCCGCCGTATTCGCCCCTCGCCCAGACCTCGAGTGCCCGTGCGCCGGTCAGGTCGAGGCCGCCGTCCTGGTCTCCCCAGTTGTTGGGCGGATTCTGCCAGGCGACGGCGGCCCAGCCGAACGTGCCGTCGTAGCGGAGCTTGATCGCCGCCCTGCCCGAGTGCGGATTGCCGGTATCTTCACCGTCGAGCGCCAGGTGCTCGACGCCGCCCATCCATCCCGACGGCGCCCACGGCATGTTCCCGAAGCCGTCTTCGTAGACCGGGAACGGCAGCGGAATACGAGCCTCACCCTCGACCAGCAGGGGCAGGTTGGCCGTTGCCGCGTTGCCGTGACCGTCGTGCGCGTAAACAAAGAGGCGATACGGGCCCGGTTGCTCGGGCATTCGAACCCGTGCGCCGGCCTCACCGGTTTCGATGATCGCATCGTCGATTGCCGGCAGCAGCGGTCGGAAGTCGCCACCGGTGTTGTAGTCGCCGGCCTCGGGCCGCAGTACCCACGTTACGTCCAGCGCATCGTCGTCAGGGTCGCTCACCGACGTCCGCACCTCGATGACGTCGCCCGGCTCGACCGTGGCCGGCCCGTCGATCTCCGGCCGGTCGACGGCCGGAGCGCGGTTCCCCGGTGCTTTGCCGCTCCAGATCTCGGTCATCGTGTCGATGGCGGCAGTCCGCGAGCCGTCGGCCAGGAACATGCCGAACCAGGTCTCGGTGGCCTCCATCTTGTGCCCCCACAGGAAGGCATAGGAGCCGAGCGCGACGCCGGCGGCGTCGAGGATCGCCTTCTCGGAGGTCTCCCTGTAGAACGCGGCTTTCTCCGAACTCGTTTGCTCGTAGGGCGCACCCCAGGCTGTCTTCGGCATTTCCCAGGGACCGACCGGGCCGAACTCGGTGAGCACGTAGGGCTTGGTCGCCCCGCCCTCGCGAAGAAACTCCGGAACCACCTGGGCACCGCCGTAGGCGTTGATGCCGTGGATATCGATCGCCGGACTCCGCCGGTGCAGGAACTCGATGCGCTCGCCGTGCACGAAGGTGGTGACGGTCATCGTGGGATGATTCGGGTCGAGTTCCTTGATCATCGCGGCAACGTCGTTGACCGCGCTCCAGATGGCCGGGTTGCCGCCGTCATCGAAGCCTTCCATTTCGTTGCCGACGCCCCACAGCAACAGCGCGGGATGATCCCGGTACTTCAGCACCATCTCGCGAGCGTCAGCGAGCTGTTTTGCGACCTGTGCCGGGTTGTCGTAGTCGAAGCCGTGCCGCTCGTGGCCGAGCCAGATCCCCACCGTGACGGTCATGCCGAGTGCGTGCGCATCGTCGAGCAAAGTCCCGACATCGCCACCCCACGTGCGGATCGAGTTGGCACCGGCCGCAGCCAGCGCGTCGAGCGGACCGTCGCCGCCGGCGCCGCGTATGAAATAGGGCTCGCCGCCGCGGTAAAGCTGCCAGCCGGAATCCGTGTTGCGAAGCGCGACCGGGATGGGTTCTGCGTGTGTCATGGTCTGGCAAAGAAAAAACCCTGCGATCAGCAGGGTTCTTCCGAGAAATGATCTCTT
>JAZBNZ010000188.1:0-16941 GCA_036350895.1 Woeseiaceae bacterium | reverse complement strand
GTCGCGGCTTGAAGAGCCGCTCCTACAGTCCACGATTCTTCAGCGCCTGGAAGCCGCCGCACCTCACGCCTTCGCCAATGGTGAACGCTTCTGCTGTAGGAGCGGCTCTTCAAGCCGCGACCGCGACGCCGGTAAACACCGCGTGCAATTTGTCATCGTTCGAAAAGCACCTCCCGCAAACCTCGTACCGGCTACAGATGCACAACCGTCTGCATCGCATTTTTCGCCGGACGATCGCTCCCCGAACCGCGCATGTCCCTGTGAAGGCAAATCGAATGACCGGTTTTTCCTCTGCCTGTTGCTAGGTAAGCGAAGAGCCTTCAAACGGCCTGAACATCGGAATCGACCAGCGGGAGACGACATGCAATCAACCACTTACCGTGCGCGCGTTCGCATCACCGGCGTGATGGCGGCCCTCGCCATCGCAGGCCTCGCGCCTGTCGCGGGCGCCCAGGATCTCACCGAAACGATCGCGAAGGCGGCCGGCGTTCCGCAAATCCCGGCCTTCCTGCCCGACAAGTACAGCGTCCCGCGCTCCGAGGCGCTGCCGATCGACGGCCTGTGGATGGTCTCGACGATCAAGAAGAAGATCCGCATCGAGCAGGGCCGCGCCTATGCGGCCGATCCCTGGCTGCACATGTTCGTACTCAAGGTGCAGCCCGACATGGTCGTCTTGCAGAACTTCCGGCGCACCGGGCCCGGCAGGTATGCCGCGGACGACCTGCCGCTGATGGGCCCGGCCGAAATGACGATCAACGCGCAGGGCAACCTCGACGTCGCCGTCAGCAGCATGTTCGGGCCGGTCAAGTACGCCCTCGTGCGCGTCGACCCGCAGTACCCTGCCGCGCTGACCGCCGAGATCCAGGCGGCGACCGGCCAGCAGGTCGCGATTCCCGACTACTCGGCGCCGCCGGTCAATTCGGCACCGCTGCCCGGCATGCCGACCTCGACGCCGGTGAATTACCCGGTACAGCCGGCCGTCGAACCGCCGGTCTACCAACCCGCTCCGCAGCCGGTGCAGCAGCCCGCCGTGCAACCGGTGCCGCCGGCCGCCAGTGCACCGCCCGCCAACTGCACCCCCATCGGCGTCGACCCGGATACCGGGCAGACGATCTGCGCGTACTAGCGCCAGGCGACCGGATCGGAGGTCCTCATGCTGAGTATTCGAACGGGCCTGCTCGCGCTTTTGTGCATGGATTGCCTGCTCGGCCTTGCGGCGCCCGGCCGGGCCCAGGAACACGTGCCGAGCCAGTCGCCGATCTTCTCGGGCTGCGACGAACGCACGCGCGCACCGGGTACCGCGCCCGAGGCCGCGCCGAAGCCCGTCGTCGATCGCTTCACCGAGCGTTCCTTCGCGAGCTTCTCGATGCAGGACATCGAGCAGGGCGCGGCCGGCGGCTTCGACGGGCTGTGCTGGGCGCGCCTGGACGGCGTCTGGCGGGCCGAGACCCCGATCGTGCTCGAGGACTCGCGTGTCGACGAATCGATCTGGGGTGCGACCGGGCGCCAGCACATGCGCCTCGCGAACGGCAACTACACGTCGCAGTATCACCTGGTCGTGGTTGCTTCTCCCCGCGACGAACACGCGATCTACGTCGCGACGGGGCTCGGCGGCGATCCCTTCGTGCGTTTCGAGAGCCGCGACGGCCTGGCGCTCGACGACGTGCTCAGGCGCGATGGCCGGCCCAAGCAGTACGCGGCGACCCAACCCTTCGCCTGGGGCAACCAGATACAGCTCGACGTCAGCGGCAAGACCGGCCGCATCCGCCTGAGGATGGGCAAGCTGACCTTCTATCGGCCCGAACCAAACAGCACTCGCGAAGAAATGGAAAGCCGCGACCCTGCGCTCACGGCCTTTATCCTGCCGCAGATGCTCGGCTATCTCGCGGCGAGCCGCCGGGGCTACGACATCGCGATGCAGGACCCGCTGTTCCTGAACGAAAACCCGAAGCAGGAAGTATTCGCCGAGCCCGGCCCGCAGAAAATCTACCTGGCCGAGCGGCACATCGTTCCGGCCAACCTGCACTACATCCCTGAAAGCGTGCAGGGCACGGTGTTCCGCAAGTCTCTGATCAGCAGCGAACACGACATCCAGGAGACGGAGGCCCACAGCTTCGGTGCGAACCTGAGCATCAACATGGGCGAGACGGTCTCCGGCATCGAGCGCTTCAAGGCCAGTGCCGGTTTCAACAATGCCAAGGAGTCGTCGCGCAGCATGATGCGCGGCGAGATGAAGGCCCGCGCGATCGGCTACTCGCGGCAGAAGAAATACGCACTCGTCCTCGACCACGTCTACACCGGGCTGTCGGACGCGTTCATCGAAGCCGTCGAGGATGCCCACCGCAACCATCGCTACCAGGCGCTGATAGACCGCTTCGGCACGCACTATCCCTATGCCGTGACCTACGGCGCGACCGCACGCATGACGATGGACCTCGACGAGGAGAGCTACGCCAACCGGCAGTCACAGTCGGAGAGCTTCAGTGCCAACGCGGGCGCCACGATCTTCGGCGTCAGCGGCGAGGTCAACATGAGCGAGCAGGCCGGCAGGTCGAGCGGCACCGAGGGCCGGATGGCGAACGAGAATGTCTCGTTCATCGCGGTCGGCGGCAACGGCTCGTGGGACAACAACGGCTACAGCGCCGGCGACGACCAGTACCCGATCCTGCTCGACTTGAGGCCGATCTCCGAGCTCCTGAACCCGATGTACTTCCCGGGCGAGCCGCAGATCTACGTCACGGTCCGCAAGAACCTCGAGGCCGCGATTGCGCGCTACCTCGCCTCGTTCCCGGCACGCGATCCCGTCAGCACGGCGAGCTGGGTCGAGGGCATCGAGCTGAGCAAGCCCGTCGAGGTCGTCGAGAAACCCGCCGTCCCGGAGGAGAAGTGGCATGTCTACATCCGCCAGATCTGGTGCGGCGGGGTCGGCTCCGGGCGCGTCAAGAAGGTGCTCGGCGACCGCCTCGAGATCACGGGGACGGTCGGCAGCAAGACCGTCAAGACGACCAAGGTCGACGGCATGGAGACCGAGTGCAAATTCAAGAACTCGCGCAAGAAGTTCGACTACGGCAGCAACAGCCCCGGGCTGCTCACGCTCACGGGCACGCGCGCGGAACTCCAGCGGGCAATCATCGACCTGAACCTGCGCTGGTACTACGAGCACCGCGGGAAAAGGGAACGCAACGACTCGCGCAGCTTCTCGCTGCCGCTGAACCGCAACATGGCCGTCAACGACGTTTATGACGAGATCTGGACCGTCCGGGGCAAGACGCTACCGGAGTTCTCCCTGCGCGTGCGCTTCAAGCGCAAGCGATAAACCACTGCCCGAGGACAATCTTCATGCCACGCATTTTTCCATTACTGATTCTCATGGTCTCTGCCGTGAGCACTGCCGCGGAACCCTACACGCCGGACGTCGCCGAGTTCGACGGCACGAACAGCCTCACCTTCGAACCGTCGCCGCAGCTCATGCTCGCGGACGGCGGCACGATCGAGTTCTGGGTCGTGCCCGACTGGACGTCCGACCCGGGCTACGATCCGGTCATCATCTGCAACGCCGGGCCGGAGGGCGCGTCGTATCTCATCGCGATGCTCCGCGACCGCGACGGGATTGCGCTCGCAGCCGGCGAGGAGGAGGACGTCGTCACCTTCGACTTCACCGACGGCCAGCTGCACCACGTCGCGGTGGTCCAGTACGAGGACGGCACGGCCGTGTTCGTCGACGGGCAGGTGGCGGGCACGTCGGAGCTCCGGTTCCAGGACCTGCCGAGCGTTGGCGTCTGGGTCGGGTCGATCGACGGTGAGAACAACGCCTTCCGCGGCGCGATCGCGGGTCTGCGAGTCTGGGACGTGGCCGTGCCGCAGGAGGACCTCGTCGCGTTCGCATTGCAGGACATCTTCGAAGGCGATCATCCCGATCTGGAGTGGCTATCGGCGATGAGCGATTTCCGGAACGGCGAACTGCTGCTCGTCGCGGCGGCCCCCGACGGGGAAGCCGACGCAGTGACCGAATAGGGAGAACACGATGAAATTAGCAACGCCACGGGCGGCTGCCGCCATCGCGATGACGATCACTACAGGGCTCCTGTGTCTTGCGGTCGAAGAGGCCGGAGCGGGTGGTCCCCCGAACCGCCCGCCGAGCGCAGCCAGCAAGCCGGCAAAGACGGGCACGAAGGCCCAGAAGCCGCGCCAGCTGCAGCGGATCGACTCGAGGGGCTCGGTCCGGACCAACGCGTCGAAAGCGTCCGCCAACGCCTCCGTGAAATCCGCACGCGCGGCATCCAACCAGAAGGCAACCGATGTCCCGGGCGGCAAACGCAACTGGGACGCGCCGGTGGGCGGTTCGCGTGTGTCACCCGCCGCTGACCTGCGTAACGCGGTCCGGAGCGCGGAGCTCAGGCCGCGGGAAGGGCGGTACACCGCAACCACGCCGTTCCGCGACCTGCCGATGCTGCGCCAGTCCGCGATCCGGCGAGCCACCGGGCAGCAGCCGCAATGAGCGCCCGGAACCGGAAGGCGCTAATCCCGTCACGCATGGCTGTCGCCGCACTCGTCGCGGCCGCACTTCTTTTATCGACTCTTCCGGTCATCGAGGCCGAGGCGCAGGTACGGCCGCGGCCGGCGACGACCAAGGCGTCAGCGAAGGCGTCGCGGCCGAAAGTGAATCGGACGATGCCTCGCCGTTACGTCAACACGACCAAGGCACAGGCCAACGCGGCGAAGCGCTCGGCCCGGACCCGGGACAATCGTTCCGCGATGGGTGACGGCCGCCGCAACGGCATGCGGCTCGGCCGCTCGCCGGTCACGAGCTGGAGCGGCTGGAATCGGGCGTCGGCGCCGCGGGCGGGATCGGCATCCGCGCCGACCAGGACGAAGGCATCGAGCAGCATGCGGGTGCGCTTCCGCTCGAACCCGGCGAAATAGCGCGGCGATTCGACTGGGCGCAGTCGCGGCTTGAAGAGCCGCTCCTACAGCAGATGCGTTCTGGTCTGGGGGAATCGTGCGTTGTCGCGGGGGCTCTCCGGGCGACGGTGTTGATCTCGTGGCCGGTGAGGACGGCGCGGTCGCGGCTTGAAGAGCCGCTCCTACAGCAGATGCGTTCTGCATCGGTGAAGCGTGGGTTTTGGCGGGGCTGTTCGGGTGCTGCGTATTACGCGCGATACCTGGCACTGTGGCGGTCGCGGCTTGAAGAGCCGCTCCTGCAGTCCACGATTCAACGGCGTCGAACTCTGCTGCTGTAGGAGCGCCTCTTCAAGGCGCGACTGCGACAATGCAAACGCGGGTGCGCTCGGCGCCTGGCTGGATGCCGTCGGGACGGGCTGCAACGGCGCACTAAGCGTCCTTACCGTAACGGCTCAAGAGCCGATCCAGCGCGTTCGCGAACTCCTGCTTGTCGCGCTGCCCGTACGCCGCCGGGCCGCCGCCCATCTCGACGCCGCTCGAGCGCATCGTGTCCATGAAATCGCGCATGTTGAGCTTCGCGCCGATGTTCTCCCGGGTGTGCAGCTCGCCGCGCGGACTCAGCGCGTGCGCGCCCTTCGCGATCACCTCGGCCGCGAGCGGGATGTCGCTCGTAATCACGAGGTCACCCTCGTCGACGCGGCGCACGATCTCGTCGTCGGCAACATCGAAGCCGCGCGGCACCTGGATCGAACGGATGATGTCCGAGTTCGGCGTGTTCATCGGCTGGTTGGCGACGAGCGTCAGCCGGATGCCGGTGCGCTCTGCCGCGCGAAAGAGAATTTCCCTCGCGACGACCGGGCATGCGTCCGCGTCTACCCAGATCTTCATCGCGCGCGGCCGCTTCCTGGCCGGCGGCATATCCCTCTCCCGGCCTGCCGGGTTGCAAACGCACGCGGCGCTACGACGGCAACGTCAACGGCGGTGAGTCCGGGGTGAACAGCAGGACAGCGTGTGGTCGGCATGGGTAGATCACGCGTCGGCAACGAATGAGGCTCGCCATGGTAGCCGCATTCGGCCCGCGCCGGAAAACCGTTTGCCCGGACGCTCGCCCGGATCCGCTGCCTGGCAAGACAAAAGGCCGGGCCGCGACCACGCCCGAGAGCGCAGCCGCGGCCCGGCCCGTGGGGGGCAATGAACCTTACTGCAGCAGCACGTCCCCGCTCTCGCCCGGCGGGTTGTCCGGGTGACCGCTGGCGCCGCCGGTGCCCGGCGTGATCGTGTTGTTGCTGACGACCGGGGCGATGCCGTCGTTCGGATCGGCATCGATGATGCCGAAGGACCAGCCGCCGCCACCGGCCGCGGCCGCCTCGAAGGACAGGCGCGGTGGCGCGCCGTCGCCGCCGCGGCCGGCGACGATCGTGTTCTCCTCGACCACGGGGGCGATATTCTCACCGACCAAGACGCCGTAGGACGGTCCGCCGGCACCGCCGCCGCCGTAGCCGCCCTGGCCGCCGTTGCCGCCGTCGCCGCCGCGCCCGCCCGCACCCGAGTTGCTCGAGTTGCCGGGGGCGCCGGGACCGCCCGTGCCGCCGGAACCACCGGGAGCACCGGTCGCACCGAGGCCGCCGAGACCGCCGTTGCCGGCCGTGATGCTGTTGCGCGCGACCAGCGCGTTGTCGATGTTCCGGACGACGATGCCGACGGACGCGCCGCCGCGCTGGGCGCCGATGCCGCCGGCGCCACCTTCGCCGCCCTCGCCGCCGCCGCCACCGCCGCCGCCGTTGAAGCCGGAGAACGACGACCCGCCGCCGCCGCCGCCACCACCACCACCACCGGCCCAGCCGTCGCCGCCGTTGTCGCCGCGGCCCGCCTCGCGGGAGTTGCCGAGCGAGTAGATATTTCGGCCGATGCCCCCTGCACCGGAATCACCCCGGGGTCCATCCGTGCCGCGGCCGCCGTCACCGCCATTCTGGCCCCGACCATCGCTGTATGGGCCGGCCGTGCCGGCAAGGCCTCCGGTTGACCGGTTGCCGGCGGCACCGGCGACACCGCTTGCGCCCGCGTCGGATCCGCCACGGCCACCCTCGCCGCCGGCACCGCCGTTGGGCCCGGGGGCGCCCGAGCCGCCCGGTGCACCGTTCGTGTCGAAGGCCCCGTTGGCATCGCCGCCATCGTTACCGTCTTCGCCCCGTCTCGTTTGTGCCGGGACGTCCCGGGCCAGCGTGCCGTCCCCGGTCTCGATGACGTTGTCGAGCACGCTGGCCCCGGCCAGGTTGACCAGGTAGATGCCGTAAACATCGACGTTCTTGTTGTCGAACGAGCCGTCCGGCCCATTCACGACGATGCTGTTGTTTTCTGCCAGGAACGTGCCATCGGCCTCGACCGCGAGGCCGTACATCGGGTAGCTGTTGCGGTCCTGGTCCGGACCGGTGACTTCCAGGGCAAGACCGGACACCGCTACCGCCGTCGTGAAGTTGGTAAACACGAACCCGCGACCGGTCGACCGGATGCGTGACGGGTTGCCGACCGGATCACGCTCCCAGTTCGCGTCGTAGCCGCCGTAGACACTCTGGCCATTGAGGAACTCCTGCCCATCGATACTCGACCAGAGCGTGTAGCTGTCGCCGCCCGGCAGGGCCTTGATATAGAAATCGCTGTCGTCGTCCGCGGCGACGCTCGCCGCCACGGCGTCTTCGAGGGCGCTCCAGGGGCTGTCGATCGAGCCGTCGGACGTGCCCGCGAACGTGCCGTCGACGAACACGGCGGTTGCCACGTCCTCGACGATGACGACGCGAACCACGGTCGAATCAGACTGTCCACCCGCGGTCGCCGTTACCGTGAAGACCAGGGTGTCGACCTTGTCCGGCGCCGTAAATGTCGCCGTGTCCGTATCGAATCCCGACGTGTCGGTGGCAGCGAGTCCCTGGTCCTGCCGCCAGCTGTAGTTGATCGCGTCGCCGTCCGGGTCACTCGCGGTCGCGGCCAGCGTGATCGTGCCGCCGACGTTGCCCAGCACCCGGGCATCCGCCGTTACGCTCGGCGGGTTGCCGGCCACGACCGGCGGAGTCGCCGGAGCGCCGCTGTCGCCGCCACCCCCGCCGCCGCAAGCGGTCAGCGCGAGCGCAATCGCGCCGCCCGTCACTAGCTGCCACAGGCTCTTTCGCCTGCCGCAGGTCATTCCTCTTTCCGTGTTCATACGTGCCATGAGAGCCTCCTCGAATATTTGCCTCACGACCGGGTTAGCAGCGAAGCGCCGGAAAACCGGTCAGGCAGGATTAATCGAGTTGCCATGACCGGTTTCGGCCAGCATTCTTGCTAACAGAGCGAATGACGACTTTCCGCAAGGATCCGACATGAGCAACAACACGCGCTGGGAGCGCGTCAACGAACTGGTGAACGCGGCACTGGATCGCCCGGAATCGGAGCGCGAAGCCTGGCTGCGCGCGGAATGCGGCGACGACATTGGACTCTTCGACGAGGTGCTGTCGCTGCTCGCCTTCGACGCCGAGAAGACCGGCGGCGTGCGCGGCTCGATCGAGGCGCTGGCGGGCGACCTCAGGGCCACGAGCGAATCGACCTACATCGGCGAGCAGGTCGGCAACTACCGCATTACGAAGAAGCTCGCCGAGGGCGGCATGGGCGTCGTCTTCCTCGCGGAACACGCCGCCGAGGACTTCGACCAGCAGGTGGCGATCAAATTGCTGCCGCAGCACCGGCTGGACTCGACGGCAGGCCGGCGCTTCGTCGACGAGCGGCGCATCCTTGCCGGCCTCGAGCACCCGAACATCGCCCGGCTGATCGACGGCGGCACGCTGGCGAGCGGCGTACCCTTCATCGTCATGGAGTACGTCGACGGCCAGCCGATCGACCAGTACTGCCGCGACGCGAAGCTCGACAACGACGCGATCATCGACCTCGTCAGGCAGGTCTGCGACGCCGTGCAGTACGCCCACCGCAAGCTCGTCATCCACCGCGACATCAAGCCGGGCAACATCCTCGTGAACCGACAGGGCGTGCCGAAGCTGCTCGACTTCGGCATCGCCAAGCTGCTCGACCCCGCGGATCTCGATCCGGAGCAGACCCGCGCCGAGCACCGGGCGCTGACGCCGATGTACGCGAGCCCGGAGCAGATCGAAGGCCTGCCGATCACGACCGCCGCCGACGTCTACGGGCTCGGACTCTTGCTGTACCGGCTCTTGACCGGGCACATGCCCTACGCGCCCACCGGCCCGACGCCGCGCGAACTCGAGGCGGCGATACTCAGCCAGACACCGGAGCGGCCGAGCACGATCGTGATGGCAGAGCGCAGCGGCGATGCCGGTCGCGACGAGCGCTGGCGACGCCGGCAGCACAAGGCCCTGCGCGGCGAACTCGACACGATCCTGCTGACCGCGCTAAGGAAGGACCCGGAGCGCCGCTACCCGTCGGTTGCCGCGCTGCGCGACGACCTCGAGCGCTACCGGGCACATCGGCCGATCCTGGCGCGCGGCGACAGCCCGCTGTACGTCTTCGGCAAGTTCCTGCGCCGGCACCGCTGGCCGGTCGGCATTGCGACGGCGGCGATGCTCGCTGGCATCCTGACGGTGAGCTACTACACGAACCGACTGCAGGTCGAGCGCGACACGGCCGAGCAGACGGCTGCATTCCTGCAGCAGCTGTTCGAGGCGCGCAACCCGTACCAGCGCAACAGGGACGGGCTGACTGTCGCGTCCCTGCTCGACGAAGGCATCGAGAAGCTGGAGAAGGACGAGTCACTGTCACCGCTCGTGCGCGCACGCCTGCTGACGACAATCGCGCTGGTCCAGAAGAACCTCGGCCGGGTCGAGCAGGCGGAAAACATGGTCACGCAGGCGCTCGGCGTCGTCGAAGAAGCGCGGGGCGAGGACGCGGGCGAAATCTTCAATCCGCTGCGAGTGCTCATCGACATCCGCGTGACGCAGGCCCGCTACGACGACGCGAAGCAGCTGGCCGACCGCCTTCTCGCTATCACCAACGACGTCTATGGCAGGCAGTCCCGGCAGAGCGCGCAGGCGACGCACATGCTCTGGCTGGTCGCCTACCGCACCGGCAATTACGACGACATGGTCCGCTGGGGCGAACGCACCTACGCGATCCGCAAGGCAATTTACGCCGACGACGACCTGGCAATTGCCACCGGCGCGAATGCGCTGGGCATCACGTACTGGCAGCTCGACCAGCTGGACAAGGCCAGCGAGTTCTACGCCGAGTCCGCGCGCATCCTGAACGCGCAGCCGGAACGCAACGACATGCAGTACGCCTCCCTGCTGCACAACCTCGGGTTGATCTACAACAACAGCGGGCGCTACGAACAGGCGATCGAGAGCTACCGCGAGTCGGTTGCGATCCACAAGACCGCCGGCGCGGAAGCGGACACCGTGTTGCCGCTGACGCTTTACGCGCTGGCCAATTCGCTGTCCGAGTACGGGGACGATGCCGCTGCCCACGACACGTATATCGAGGCGGTGACCCGACAAGCCGCCGTCGCCGGCCGCGAGACGCACATGGTGGCCTACGCACTGACCGGCCAGGGCATGTTCCTCGAGTCGATCGGTGCCCCCGAACTCGCCGGGCCCATCCTCGAGGAAGCCGACCGCATCTACGGCGTCGTGTTCGACGAGCCCCACGTCGACCAGGCGGCCACGTGGATCGGGCTCGGCTACGTCGCCATGCGGGACGGCGACTACGATCGCGCCCGCAAACTGATGGATCGGGCGCTCTCAATCCGCGAAGCAAACATCGGCCCCGGGAGTCCGCCCGTGATCCGCACTCGCAATGCCATCGGCCGGCTCGAGTTCGAACGCGGCGATCTCGCCGCGGCCGAGGGCATGCTCGCCGGGGCACTGTCATTGTACAAGGCCGGCGATGACGCGACGCACCCCTTCGTCGCCGAAGCCAGCACCTGGCTCGGCCGCGTGCGGCTGACCCAGGGGAACCCGGCCGAGGCGGTGGCCCTGCTCGAACAGGCGGTGAAACTCGGGCAGGCGCAGCAATCCCCGCAGCACGTCGACAACGTGCGGCGCCGGCTCTGGCTGGCCGAGGCGCGCGTCGCCAACGGCGACACCGCGGCCGAAGCCGACCTGCGGCGCGCCCGCGACGAATTGGCCCGGATCGAATCGACGTGGGCCGATACCCTGGCCGACAACCCCGTGCCGCCGCTGGAGACGCTGTCGAACGGCAGCGGGGCAGCAACCGATGGCTGAAGCCAGCGACGTCACGCAGCTGCTTAACCGCTGGACCGACGGCGACGACGCCGCACTCGAACAGGTAACGCCGCTCGTTTACGACGAGCTCAAGCGCATCGCGAATGGCGTCTTCGCCCGCGAGAGTAACGGGCACACGCTGCAGCCGACGGCGCTGGTACACGAAGCTTACGCAAAGCTCGTCGACGTCGACGTCACCTGGCAGGATCGCGCGCATTTCTATGCACTCGCCGCGAGGATGATGCGGCGCCTGCTCGTCAATCACGCCAAGGCCAGGAACGCCGGCAAGCGCGGCGGCGGTGCGCTGCGCGTCACGCTGTACGAGGACGCCGTGGGGATGCATGACGCCGACGAGGACGTTATCGCGCTCGATGCGGCGCTGGCGGAACTCGCCTCCTTCGACGAGCGCAAGGCACGGGTGCTGGAGGCGCATTACTTCGGCGGCCTGACCCAGCCCGAGACCGCGGCGGTGCTCGGTATCTCCGAGTCGACCGTGCGGCGCGAGGAACGCGTCGCGAAGGCGTGGCTGCGGAAGCGGCTGAGCGAGACGGGCTGACACCGGATCGGCGCTTCGCGCTTGGTGATCGAGCGCAGCGCGGTCGCGGCTTGAAGAGCCGCTCCTACAGCGGAAGCTTTCACGGTTGTCGAATCGTGGAGTGCAGGAGGTGCTCTTCAGGCACCGACGAATTTCGCGCAATAGCCGACGACATCGCGGTCGCGGCTTGAAGAGCCGCTCCTACAGCGGAAGCTTTCACGTTGTCGAATCGTGGAATGCAGGAGGTGCTCTTCAGGCACCGACGAATTTCGCGCAATAGCCGACGACATCGCGGTCGCGGCTTGAAGAGCCGCTTCTGCAGTGCACGACCCCCCCGGCGTCGACCATCCCGGCAACAGGACGCGGCGCCGGCGGTTCACGATTCATCGATGGCCAACGTTTCCGCTGTAGGAGCGGCTCTTCAAGCCGCGACCGCGATAGGCTGTCGACGCACGCGATCAGCGCTCAGGCTCGACCTTGCGATCGTCGGCGCTCGCATAGCGCCTCCTTCCAAACACGGGACAGGCAAGCTTACCCGGCTAGTCCGGCGACTCCGATGATTCCGGCAACTCCGGTGGTTCGAGCAGCGCGCGGTTCTCGTCGGCCAACCCGACGAGGACGCTGTCGCCCGATTCCGCGACTCGCAACACACCGTAGCGTGCGTTCGCGTAATGCTCCGCGTGGCCTTCCTGGAAGAAGAAAGATTCGGCACCGATGCCGTACTCGCCCCACTGGCTCACAGTGCGGAACCTGAGCCGGACCTCGTTCGGCGCCAGCGGCGTGCCGTCGTCGATCCGCGCGAAACTGCCGACGCCGTCCGCATCGAGTTCGACCACCAGCGTGCCCTTGTCGAGCCCGGACTCCTCGCGGCTCGGGAATACTGCCGGCGCGTAGCGGAGCATCATGTAATCGCCCTGGATCAGCGAGCGCGGGTCGACCGGCGCCAGCTCGAGCAGGACCTCGCGGCCGCCGGTTCGGATATGTTCCTTCTGCCAGATCGTGTAGTTGGCAACGCCCAGCACCAGGGCGAGGCCGAAGATCACGAGCCCTGTGCCCGGCCGCTTCATGAGCGGGCTCCTGTCGAGCGGCGCTGCAGCAGCCACCAGGCGACCAGCAGAACGATGCCGGCCGCCGTCAGCACACCGGATTTCGCGAGCAGCGTGACGTCGAGATCGTAGTAGAGCCGCCACAGGTAGTGGATCTGCAGCAGCGTACCGAGGAGCGCGAGCGGCCGCGAACCCACGACGAAAGCAAGCATCATGATGACCAGCGCCGCCGAGCCGCCGGCCGGCAGCAGGAGGCAGACCACCGCGGCCACGGGCACGAACACCTTGAGCCCGGAGCGTTCGGCCTCGCCGCCGTGCGTCCAGTGCAGCATCGCGAGCCAGCCGAAGAGACCGATATGCAGTACTTTCGCGAACCAGCCGCCCGGCGGCGGCGAATCGATGTAAACGCTGAAGTCCATGGCGCCGTAAATGCCGAGCACCGGCAACAGCAGCAGGAGCACGATGGCGGTCGGCTGCAGGTCGCGACGCGGCGGTCGCAGGACGAGCAGCACGCCCGCCGGCCCGGCCAGTGCGGCGATGTCGAGGTAATAGGGCACCTTGTCGACGACCAGGGCCATTGCGAACAGCACGGCGGCAAGCAAGGCCGCGAGGAACTGCAGCGTGCGTTTCGGCGTCAGCAGGATGACGACCGCCGTGGCGAACGCGGTCGCGAGCGCGGCCAGCCAGAGTGCGTTGCTCGACTCGGCGAAACCACCGGCGATCATCCCGACGCCGGCGGCGGCAACTGCTGTGCCGAGCTGGTCCGCGAAGGTGCCGATCCCGTCCCGGCGCAGCATCCACAGGCCGAGCGCCAGGAAGCCCGCGCCGAGCACGACCAGGGACCCGGTCGTCTCGGTGCCGATCACCCGGAACAGGAAGACGCTGCCCACGCCGATCGCCGACAGCGCCGTTATCCAGGCGCCCACGCCGACCACCAGGCGAGCGAACCAGGGCATCGAGAGTGCCGACGTCGCTTCGGCACGCTCCGCTGCGAGCGCCGCCGCGGCTGCGTCGCGATCGACATTCAGCTGCGCGCAGAATCGTTCGAGATCAGTCATCGTGCATACCACGACGCATTCGCCGCCGGAGACCGATCAGGAGTTTCACGGTGACCGTCGTCACCCCGGCGCACCAGAACGTCAGCACGGTCAGGCTGAGCATGACCTGCAGGGGCTGGTCGAATTCGAAGCCCATCGTCTCCCGGATAATGCGACCACCGATCGCCATCAGGAACAGGGAGCCGAAAGCGGTGCCGATCGCGACCGCGGCAAAGTCCGGCAGGAACCGCTGGTAGATGCCGATCAGCAGGGCGACGAACACGATCAGCGTGATGCCGGCGACCAGGTTCTCGTCCACGCCGAAGACGTAGCCCACCGCTTTCGCGAATACGATCATAGGCGCGACGAAGGCCGGGAGCAGGCGGGTCCATCCCGGCGCAAGCCAGTCGGTGCCCCGGGCAACCAGCGCTTCGCGAACGACAAGGACGAGCGCAACCGCAATCGCGCTCAGGCAGCTGAATTCGACGTAGGTCAGCACCTCGGTAACGATCAGCACCTGGAAGCCGTAGGTGGTCGCGGCGACAAACGCGACGACCAACCACACCAGCCAGTGGGCCGCGCTCCGCGACGCGAGCGCCCACGGCAAAGTCAGCAGTGCCCAGAGTGCAAACAGCTGCCATGCATCGGCGCCGGTCTGGTAGACCTGCCCGATGACGGCGAGCAGCGTGCCGGTTAGGACGGTGGCGCCGATCAAGAGCGCCTGCCCGCCGGGGCGCTCGAGACGAACGACGAGCGCCGCGACGGCCGTAAGGACGATGCCGGCCTCGAGCACGGCGAACTTGCCGAGCAGCGGCAGGTCGGCCCAGTTGTAGGCGAAGAAGAAGACGATACCGGCGAGCAGGTGACCGGCACCCAGTGCCAGCAGCGCTTTCAGCGACCAGTCGGCCCAATAGTCGGCGTCCCGGCAGGCACGAGCCGCGTCCAGGAACTCTGCCGAGTCGATGACACCGGCCCGCCGCAGCGCGGCCACGTCCTCGAGCACGATCGGCCGGGCGGTTGAGTCGATGGTTTCGACGTTGGACTCGCTCATCGGCCTCCACCGCGCGAGGGGGTTCTCGGAATACTCTAGGGCCTTGGTGCGCCTGCGCAATGCGGGGTTGTACGGAGCAATAGCGGGGACGGTGGCGGTCGCGGCTTGAAGAGCCGCTCCTGCAGCAGAAGCGTTCACCATCGATGAATCGCGAACTGTAGGAGGCGCTCCTCAGGCGCCGACCAATTACGCACAAAGGTCGACGACACCATAGTCGCGGCTTGAAGAGCCGCTCCTACAGCAGAAGCGTTCACCATTGGCGAATCGTGGACTGTAGGAGCGGCTCTTCAAGCCGCGACCACGAGGCATCCTGATCGGCGCGGGATCAGTGCCACCGTTACGCGGTCGTAACTTCAGCGTCACCGAAGTGCAACAGCCTGTCGTTACGTTAAGCATCCGCAGAGCGATCCGACCATTCCATCTACACCGTGCCGGTAAATGCCGGTCACACGGACCGCTTCCCTGCGCCTGAAAGAACCCTTCAACCTCCAACCAGTCGGAGAACAAAACAGATGGAAGCCGAAAAGAAACCGGACATGCCAGAGCTGGATGCCTCGGAGAACGAGTCGTCCAACCCAACCAACAACCGCACGTTCCAGGACGTCGTGACGTCGCAGCTTTCGCGCCGCTCGGTCCTGCAGGGCTCCGTCGCCGTGGCGGCAACGAGTTTCTTCGCGCCGGCGCCGGGCCACGCCAAGGGCAAGTCGCTCGCCCCGGGCCGGAACAAGGGCCCGCTGATGAAATTCACCGGCCTCTCGGAAGCCGAAGTAGCTGCCGGCGAAGGACGCATGGTCACGGTATCGCCCGACTACGAGTACGACGTTCTCATCCCCTGGGGCACGCCGATCGACCCGAACTCAGGGATAACGCCCTACGAAGGTGACCCGAACACGCGGCCGGACCCCAACGACCAGGCCCAGATGGCCGGCATCGGTCACGACGGCATGTTCTTCTTCCCGTCGAACCTGCCGCGGGTCCTCAAGACGGAGATGCGCCGCGGCCGCCAGCTGCCGCCGCAGGCGCGTGCCCGCGTCCTCGACAGCCGTGCCGGCTTCCTTTGTGTCAACCACGAGTTCGGCAATAACTTCCACGTGCTCGGCAAGACTGCGCCGGAGACCCTGGACGACGTTCGCCTGTCGCAGCACGCGCACGGCGTCGGCGTTTATGCAATTCGCGAGAACTGGCGCGGCAAGTGGGAGGTCGTCAGCAACCCGAACGCCCGCCGCATCACCGTCAACACGGAAGTCGAGTTCTCCGGACCGGCCGCCGGCAGCCCGCTGCTCGACAACCCGGCGGGCAACGCGTTCGCCGGCACGGTCAACAACTGCGGTTCGGGCATCACGCCGTGGGGGACGTACCTCACCTGCGAGGAGAACTTCAACGGCTACTTCGGCTCGACGCGTGAAGACGGCACCTTCGGCGGCTTCGACCCGCTGCAGGACGAAGCCTACGGCCGCTACGGCTTCTCGAACGGCGGCTTCGGCTACGCGTGGCACGAGTTCGACCCGCGCTTCGACCTGTCGAACGAAGACTACAAGAACGAATCGAATCGCTTCGGCTGGATCGTCGAGATCAACCCGTTCGACGGCCAGGAAAAGCCGGTCAAGCGCACGCTGCTCGGCCGCTTCAAGCATGAAGCTGCTGCCGTCAAGGAACTCGAGGACGGCCGCGTCGCGGTCTACATGGGCGACGACCAGCGCGGCGACTACTGCTACAAGTACGAGTCGACCAACCCGTGGCGCGCTGACATTGCCGCCGGCCGCAGCCCGCTCGACAACGGCAAGCTGTACGTCGCCGTCTTCGGCGAGGGACTCGACCCGAACGACGGCAAGGGTGACGGCCAGTGGGTCGAGCTGACGCCGAACGACTGGCGCATCGCGGCCGCCGGCCTCGACTCGATGGACAAGGTTGTAACCTATGCCCGCCTCGCGGCCGACGCCGTCGGCGCGACGGTCATGGACCGCCCGGAGTGGTCGACGATCGGTATCAACGGCGAAGTCTACTGGACGATGACGAACAACGACCGCAAGGACAACGGCATCGGTGCCGTCAGCGAGGTCAACCCGATCTACGAGAACCGCGACGGCTGCATCATCCGCACGAACGACATCAACTCGACGACGTTCACCTGGGATATGTTCCTGCTGGC
>JAZBNZ010000187.1:0-3593 GCA_036350895.1 Woeseiaceae bacterium | reverse complement strand
TACCAACCACACGGGAGGCATGACGGCGTCGATCGAGTTTGCGACGGCTGCACTGCAGGTTCCTCACATCGTCGTCTGCGGCCACACCGAGTGCGGCGCGATGAAAGGCGCGATGAACCCGGAGGGCCTCGAATCCCTGCCGCATGTTCGCGAATGGCTGAGCTACGCCCGCGCCGCGGTCGACGTGGTCAACATGCTGGGTGCCGATCTCGACGAGCAAGAACGTATGCGCATGCTGCTGGAGCAAAACGTCATCCTTCAGCTGCAGCATCTGAAAACGCATCCGGCGGTCGCAGCCCGTCTCGCCAAGGGCGACCTCAAGCTGCACGGCTGGATCTACGACATCAAGACCGGCGAGGTACAGGCGTACGACGAGGCGAACAACAGGTTCGAATCCGTAGAACATCGTTACGCCAGCGAAATGGCTGCGCTTGCGGCCTCCGATACCTGCGCCGCGTAATTCCACACCCAGGGAGAGGTGTCATGAAATTTTTCGATACATCCAATCTGCGCGGCGATTTCTACGGTGGCCTGACCACCGGCGTCGTCGCGCTACCGCTTGCGCTGGCTTTCGGTGAGGCGTCCGGCGCCGGCCCGATCGCCGGTCTGTGGGGTGCCATCATCGTTGGCTTCTTCGCATCGCTGTTCGGTGGCACGGGCTCCAACGTCTCGGGCCCGACCGGGCCGATGGTCGTCGTTTTCGCCGGCGTGTTCGCATCGCTGTCCGGGAATCCCGGCCTCGTATTCGGCGCTGTCGTGCTCGCCGGGATCCTGCAGATCCTGTTCGGTGTGTTCCGCCTGGGTCAGTACATCCGCCTCGTGCCGTACCCGGTGATCTCGGGCTTCATGAGCGGCATCGGCTGCATCATCATCGCACTGCAGTTGGCCCGCCTGTTCGGTCACGAGCCCGAAGGCGGCGGCACGATTCCGGCGCTCTCGGCAATCCCGGGAGCCGTTATGGCCCCGAATATTGCCGCGCTGATCGTCGGCGTCGTGACACTGGGCGTGATCTTCTTCTGGCCCAAGATGCTGAACAAGTGGGTGCCCGGCGCGCTGGCCGCGCTGATCATCGGCACGGTCCTGAGCCTGTTCCTGAAGGGCGCGCCGATCCTCGGTGACATCCCGACCGGCTTCCCGTCGTTCATCATGCCGGAGTTCACGGCATCGACCTTCCTGCTGGTCGCCGAAGCCGCGTTCATCCTCGCGGTGCTGGGCGCCATCGACAGCCTCCTGACCTCGCTCGTGGCCGACAACATGACGCGTACCCGTCACAACTCGGACAAGGAGCTGGTCGGGCAGGGCATCGGTAACACGGTCGCCGGCCTGTTCGGCGCGATCCCGGGAGCCGGCGCGACAATGCGGACCGTCGTCAACATCCGTACCGGCGGCCAGACGAAGATCGCCGGCATGCTGCACGCGCTCGTGTTGCTGGCCGTCGTCATCAGCCTGGCGCCGCTGGCATCGAAGATTCCGCACGCCGTGCTTGCCGGCATCCTGATCAAGGTCGGCTGGGACATCATCGACGTAAATTACCTGAAGCGTGCCCACAGGGGCCCGCGCTGGGATCTCGCGCTGATGGTGCTCGTACTCGGCCTCACGGTCTTCGTCGACCTGATCACCGCGGTTGCCGCCGGTGTCGTCCTCGCGGCGCTGGCTTTCGTCAAGCAGCTCGCGGACGAGCAGCTCGAGAAATTCCGCAACGGCGAAACGTCGACGTCCCCAGAGGAGCGTGAGCTTCTCGACCAGGCGGACGGCCACGTGCTGCTGTTCGACTTCGGCGCGCCGCTGAGTTTCGGCGCGGCGACCGACCTCGGCCTGCAGGTGCGGGAACGCGTCAAGGAAAAGGGCGATGCGATCATCCTCGATTTCTCGCAGGTGCCCTTCATCGACGTATCAGCGGCGCGTGCCGTGGAAACCATCATCTGTGACGGCCGAGCCGCCGGCAGAATGGTCTACGTCACCGGTATGAACAAGGAAGTCCGCAGCATCATTACCGGTCTCAACGCGGATCACTGCCTGGCAGCCGATACGCACTTCGACAAGCGCATCGATGCGCTGCGCGCCGCCGTAGAAAACTGGAAGCGTCAGCATCCGAACGGCGGCGGCAGTGCGCCGGCGGACACGTCCGGGAAGGACGCCGTGCCGCAGCCGTCGTAGACGTCGCCAGTCTGCACCTGCGTCGCCGCACACGCGGCAACGTGCCGGAAAAAGCCCCGCCTCGGCGGGGCTTTTTTCGTTGCCGGAGCAAAACGGCACGGCCGACCGTCGTGTTGTACTGCTGTGCCAGCGTGGTGCAGCCGCGCCCATCATGGTGCAGGCGACGCTTCCGGCGCGAGCCGGGCCAGCACAGACAGCGTGATACGCCGCCGGACCCGGAGCATCGGGGGGAATCCTGTGCTGTCGAGGCAGATGGCACGCTACTTGCTTCGCGCAAGTGGAGACGGCGCGGCGACCATCGCCTCGGCGTGAATCGACGGTGGCCTGCCCATCGGCCGCGGCGGCTACCCGGCGTCGGCCGTCGTTCGCACATCCCAGGGAATACCAGATGATCAGCAAACAGCGCGTATCGCTGAAAGAGCTCAGGACCTTCTGCGTCGCGGCGCAGAATGCTAGCTTTCGCGATACCGCGGAAGTCCTGTTCATAACGCCCTCGGCGGTCAGCCACCAGATCAAGGGCCTCGAGGAGTCGCTGAATGTCGAACTGTTCGAACGGCTCACGCGGTCGATCCGGCTGACCGAGGCCGGGCGCGGGCTTTACGCGGACCTGTGCCCGGTAATTGCCCGGCTGGACGAGGTCGTCGAGACGCATCGTCGCGCCACGACCCGCAATGCGTTGAGAATCTCGCTGCAGCCTTTCTTCGCTACGGAACTCTTCCTGCCGATGCTCGGTGAATTCACGGGACGGCATCCGGAGATCGACATCAAGGTCGACACCAACGACGAGTCACTGGAGAAACACCCGGCCTCGGCCGATGTATCTATCCGGATTTTCCGAAAAGCGCCTGACGACTACGTGTGGCATCGCCTGTTTCCACTGCGGCTGGTGCCGGCGGTGTCTCCGGACATCGAGGCGCGCGTCCGCAAGGGCGGCCTCGACGCGCTCGCCGAGTTGCCGCGACTCGTGCACGAGAGCCGGCCAAACGCATGGCGGCAGTGGGAACGCGTTTCCGGGGTGACACTGCCGGAGATGTCGCGCGTCGTCCGTCTCGATTCGATGACCGCGGTCGCCCAGGCAGCCGAGCGGGGCGTCGGTACTGCGCTGGTTCCCTTGCGGTTGAGCGACTCGCGCTTCGAGTCACGCACCCTCGTACCGTTATTCACCGCCGCGCTCGAAATGCCTGAAGCGTACTACCTCGTCTATCGTCGCGAGGACGCAGACAATCACTCGATACAAACGTTTCGTGACTGGGCGCTGGAGAAGTTCGACGACTCGGGGCAAGCCTGAGTGTTTGTATTACAGGAATGCGACGCTGCCGCGTGAATTTTTTTCATCGCTTCCGCAAGTTTATTTCGTTTGTAGGTGCGTGCACCGACGCCTACCGTTGGTCACGCATCTGCGGAATGCCGGTGCCGTGAAACGACAAAACTTTCGC
>JAZBNZ010000186.1:0-14280 GCA_036350895.1 Woeseiaceae bacterium | reverse complement strand
GCCTTGTCCTTGGCCGACACGTTCAGGATGCCGTTCGCATCGATGTCGAAGGTGACCTCGATCTGCGGCAAGCCGCGCGGGGCCGGCGGAATATCCGCGAGGTCGAAGCGGCCGAGCGACTTGTTGTCGGCGGCACGTTCGCGCTCACCCTGCAGCACGTGAATGGTCACGGCGGTCTGGTTGTCGTCCGCCGTCGAGAAGACCTGCTCGGCGTTCGCCGGGATCGTCGTGTTCTTCTCGATGAGCTTCGTCATGACGCCGCCCAGCGTTTCGATACCGAGGGACAGCGGCGTGACGTCGAGCAGCAGGACGTCCTTGACGTCGCCCGACAGGACGCCGCCCTGGATGGCCGCACCGAGGGCCACGGCTTCGTCCGGGTTCACGTCCCGGCGCGGTTCCTTGCCGAAGAAGTTTTTCACGGCCTCCTGGACCTTGGGCATGCGGGTCTGGCCACCGACCAGGATGACGTCGTCGATTTCGTTGACCTTGAGGCCGGCGTCCTTGAGCGCCACCTTGCACGGTTCCATCGTCCGCTCGATCAGGGTGTCGACCAGCGACTCGAGCTTCGCGCGGGTGAGCTTGATATTGAGGTGCTTCGGACCGCTCGCATCGGCCGTAATGTAAGGCAGGTTGACCTCCGTCTGCTGCTGCGAGCTGAGTTCGATCTTCGCCTTCTCGGCCGCCTCTTTCAGGCGCTGCATGGCGAGCGGATCACCCGTAATGTCGACCCCGCTCTCGCGCTGGAATTCGGCCGCCAGGTACTCGATCACCCGCAGGTCGAAATCCTCACCGCCGAGGAACGTGTCGCCGTTGGTCGCGAGGACCTCGAACTGGTGCTCGCCGTCGACTTCCGCGATCTCGATCACGGACACGTCGAACGTGCCGCCGCCGAGGTCGAAGACGGCAATCTTCGAATCGCCGCGGCGCTTGTCCATGCCGTAGGCGAGTGCGGCCGCGGTCGGCTCGTTGATGATGCGCTTGACCTCGAGGCCCGCGATCTTGCCGGCGTCCTTGGTCGCCTGGCGCTGTGAGTCATTGAAGTAGGCCGGCACCGTGACTACGGCCTCGGTCACCGGCTCACCGAGATAGTCCTCGGCGGTCTTCTTCATCTTCATCAGGACGCGTGCCGAGATTTCGGGCGGCGCCATCTTCTTGCCGGCGGCCTCGACCCAGGCGTCACCGTTGTCCGCCTTGACGATCTTGTACGGGACCATCTTGATGTCGCGCTGCACGACGTCGTCCTCGAACCGGCGCCCGATCAGCCGCTTGACGGCGAACAGGGTGTTTTCCGGGTTCGTGACGGCCTGGCGCTTCGCCGACTGGCCTACCAGTACCTGGTCGTCCTTGCTGAATGCGACGATCGACGGTGTCGTGCGATCGCCTTCACTGTTTTCGATGACCTTCGGCTTCTCGCCTTCCATGACGGCAACGCACGAGTTTGTCGTACCGAGGTCGATTCCAATTACCTTGCCCATTGTTCTACTCCACGGGGTTCATGCTGATGTTTCGGGACGTGGGGCCGTACGTCCGGGATTCAAGCGCGGGAATACCGCAATCGTCAGGTACCGGCCTGGTCCGGCAGCGGGGCCGCCACGATGACCCGGGCAGGCCTCAGGAGCCGGCCGTTGAGCGTGTAGCCTTTCTGGATAACGGCCAGGACCGAGTTGGGCTCGACCTCGGCTGAAGGCTGCATGGTCATGGCCTCGTGCAGCTCGGGGTCGAAGGGCTCGCCCTCCGGGTCGATCTGCTCGACGCCGAACCGCTCCATCACGGTCGACAGCAGCTTGAGCGTCGCCTCGCTGCCCTCGCGCAGCGCCTCGGCGTCGGCGGTGTCGGCAGCGGCAAGGCCCATTTCGAGACTGTCCCGGACATCGAGCAGGTCCCGGCCGAAGTTCTCGAGTGCATACCTGCGGGCGTTTTCCACGTCGCGGACCGCACGCTTGCGCACGTTTTCCGTCTCGGCGGCTGCCCGGACGTAGCGCTCCCAGTTTTCGTCGGCTTTCGCCTTGAGCGCCGCTATCGTCTCGGCGGTATCCGTCGTGGACGCGTCGTCGGCAGCGGCGGTTCCAGCCGCGTCGTCGTTTTGCACGTTGCTCTCGTCGGTGTCGGGCTTATCGGCCGTATCGTTCATCTGGATCATGCTCCTCGCGCGGCTCGCGCGCCGCTGTGGTCGACCGCGGGAGTCTGGGGGCTTCGGCGGGAATATCAAGGGTCGGGCGGGATTTCATTGACCGCCCTTTCCCGCCGGCCGGTCGGCCGGCCTCAACCGCGCTGGTTCAGGGCCCGGCCGAGCAGCTTGGCCGTGACGTCGACGACCGGGACCACGCGGTCGTAGGCCATTCGGGTCGGCCCGATGACCCCGAGCACGCCGATCGTGTCGTCGTCGATCCGGTACGGTGCCGTGACGATGCTGCAGTCGTCGAGGATCTGGAAGCCCGACTCCTCGCCGATGAAGACCTGGACCCCGTTCGCGTTGAGGCTGCGTTCGAGGAGCTCGAGAATGAGGCGTTTCTTCGAGAAGGCGTCGAACAGGCGCTTCAGCGTCTCGATGTCCGACAGCTCGGCGAAGGTCATCAGGTTCGTTTCGCCCGCCATGAGAACCTCGGACCTGCCTTCATCGGGCGGCGCGAGGGCCGACTGGGCGGCGGCGATGATGTCGATCATCGCCTGGTTCATGTCGTCGCGCAGCCGGTCGAGATCCGCGACGATCTGGTCCCGGATGGTCGTCAAATCGGAGCCCGCGTAATGCTCGTTGATGAAATTCGCGGCCTGCACGAGCTCGGAAGCGTCGTACTGGCGGTCGACGTGGAGAATGCGGTTCTGCACCTCGCGGTCGTTGACGACCAGGATGACGAGCACGCGGTTATCGGAGAGCGGCAGAAACTCGATCTGCCGCAGGATGAAGTGCGAGCCGCGCGGCGAACTCACGACCCCCGCGAGACTCGTGATCTCGGACAGCATGCGCGAAACCGAGCCCAGCAGCGAACTCGACGTCTCCGCCTCCTCCCTGAGCCGGCTCTGCAGGCGCTCGAGTTCGTTGCCCTCGGGCGCCCGGTAGCGGACCAGCGTATCGACGAACAGCCGGTACCCCCTCGCCGTGGGAACCCGGCCGGCGGACGTATGCGGCGCCGAGACCAGCCCCAGGTCTTCCAGGTCACTCATGACGTTGCGGATCGTCGCCGGGCTCAGATCGAGGCCGGAATCCTTGGACAGCGTGCGGGAACCGACGGGCTGACCCTCGCGGATATAGCGCTGGATCAGCACGCGCAGCAGGTGCTGGGCGCGCTCGTTGGGCTGGGGACTTACCGGTTCTGCCGACATTTCCGAAATTCACTCGGCGCCGCGCGTAAACGCGCCTGCAAGAATCGGAAAACGCTAGCAACGGCTTGGCGACCGGTCAAGGGTTTGCAACAATCCGACCCAGGCGCCCAATCACGCAACCAGGCAAGGCGGCACATCTCCAAATGACCAGCCACTTCAAGAAGATCGGCGTAATCGGGCGATACGACGACCCGCGCGTCTACGAGCCGATGACCCTGTTGGTGCAGCATCTCGATGCCTCGGGCATCCGGGTTTTTGCCGCCGACACGATCGACGTCGAACTCGCCGCCGAGCGAGTACCCGAAAACGAGCTCGCGGCATCCGTCGACCTCCTGATCGCCGTCGGCGGCGACGGGACCATGCTGTACGCCTGCGGCGTCGCCAACGCGACCGATGTGCCGCTGCTGGGCGTCAACCGTGGACGACTCGGCTTCCTTGCCGACATTACCCCCGACGAGATGATCCCGAGCGTCGACTCCGTGCTCGCCGGCAACTATGAGAAAGAATCCCGGCTGATGCTCAAGGCCGTCCTGTCACGGCCGGACGGCAGCGAAACGGTCGCGGAGGCGCTGAACGACATCGTCCTGCAGCGTCGCGAGACGGGCCGCATGGTCGATTTCGAGACCCGCGTCGCCGGACGCTACGTCAACACGCACGCCGGCGACGGCCTGGTCGTCGCCACGCCCACCGGGTCGACGGCGTACTCGATCAGCTGCGGCGGGCCGATCATCCAGCCCGGGCTCGACGCCGTCGTGGTCGTGCCGATCTGCCCGCACACGCTGACGGACCGGCCGATCGTCCTGCCGGCCGACCAGCCGATCGACGTCAACGTGCTCGAACGCGACGAGACCAAGGCCGAGGTGACCGCGGACGGCCACCCGATCGGGGCGATACACCCGGGCGACCGGCTGCGCATCAGCCGCGCCGAGCGGCGGATCACGCTGATCCATCCGCCCGGCTACGACTATTACGAGATCCTCCGTTCGAAGCTCTACTGGGGTCGGGACCTGCGCACGCGGCTGCCCGTCGATAGCCCGTGCTAGTCAGCCTCAGCGTCCGCAATTTCGCGATCGTCGACCGGATCGAGGTCGAGTTCGGACCCGGAATGACGGTGCTCACCGGGGAGACCGGGGCCGGCAAGTCGATCCTGATCGATGCCCTGGCGCTCGTCCTCGGCGAGCGCGGCAGCAGCAAGGTCGTGCGCCCCGGCGCCGCGCGCGCCGAGTTCAGCGCAAGCTTCGACCTGGCCGATCTCGACGACGCGCGGAACTGGCTCGCCGGGAACGAACTCGACGAGGACGGCGACTGCCTGATCCGGCGCATCATCGGCGCGGACGGCCGGTCGCGCGCCTACATCAACGGTCATGCCGTGACGATGCAGCAGCTCAAGGACCTGGGCGACTACCTGCTGGATATTCATGGCCAGCATTTCCACCAGTCGCTGACCCGCAAGCAGGTCCAGCGCGACCTCCTCGATCATTTCGGCGGCCTCGACTCCGAGGTCGAGGCGACCGCCGAGGCGTTTGCCCGCTGGCAGTCGCTGGTCCGGGAACTCGAGAGCGCGACCGGGCGGGAAGCGGAACGGGCGTCGCGTATCGACCTCCTGCGCTTCCAGGTCGACGAACTTTCGAAACTCGCGCCCGAAGCGGACGAAGCCGCCGAGCTGGCCACCGAGCAACAGCGCCTGAAGAACAGCGGCCGACTGGCCGACGGCGCGGCGACGGCGCTCGCGCTGATCACCGAAAACGACGAAGCCAATGCCGCAGCCCTCGTCGCCGAGGCACGGCGGCTGGTTCACAGCCTGGTCGAGTACGACGCCTCGCTGGCCGAGGTCGCCGAATTCCTCGAGGCCGCCGGCATTCAGCTGAACGAAGCGACGGACGCCCTGCAGCGCTACGCGGGCAGTCTCGACGCGGACCCGGCCCGGCGCGACTGGGTCGAAGAACGACTCGCGAGCCTCAAGACCGTGGCGCGCAAGCACCAGGTGGAACCGGAGGAGCTGCCCGCGAAGCTCGAGGCGATGCAGGCGGAGCTCGACGCGCTCCTCTCGGCCGACGAGCGCGGCAAGGAACTCGAGGCCCGGGTAGCTGATGCCGAGCGCCGGTACATGACAATGGCTTCGAAGCTGTCGAAGCGCCGGCACGCCGCCGCCGCGAAGTTCAACAAGGCCGTGACCGAGGCGATGCAGGGCCTCGGCATGCCGGGCGGCGAGTTCGGCGTGGACCTCAAAACGCTCGATGCGGCCGGCGCCCGGGCATCCGGGATCGACACGATCGAATTCCTGATCAGCGCGAACCCGGGCCAGCCCCCGGAGCCGCTGTCACGCGTGGCGTCCGGCGGCGAACTCTCGCGGATGAGCCTCGCGATCCAGGTGATTGCGAGCGACGGCAGCCGGATCCCGACGCTGATCTTCGATGAAGTGGATTCCGGCGTCGGCGGCGGGGTCGCGGAGATGGTCGGCCGCCGGCTATGCGACCTCGGCGCCAGCCGGCAGGTCCTGTGCGTCACCCACCTGCCGCAGGTCGCCGCCCTCGCGCAACATCACCTGCGCATTGCGAAGGTCACGGACGGCAAGGCTACCCGCACGACGGCACGGGAACTGGGCCGCGAGGAGCGGGTCGAGGAGATCGCGCGCATGCTCGGCGGGGTCGACATCACCGAGAAAACGCTCGAACACGCGGCGGAAATGCTCGCGGAATCCGCGCAGAAGCGGGCCTGAGACTGCCGCTAGTCCTTCTTGTTCGCCTTGGGCCGGACGTACAGAACGAGGTTGTGATCGACGATCTCGTAGCCGTATTCCTCGGCGATCTCGTGCTGCAGCCGCTCGATGTCCTCGTTGACGAATTCGATCACGTCGCCGCTTTCGACGCAGACCATGTGGTCGTGGTGCTCGCCGTCATCGAACTCGAATACGGAGCTGCCGCCCTCGAAGTTGTGGCGTGTGACAAGCCCCGCCGATTCGAACTGCGTCAGGACGCGGTAAACGGTCGCGAGCCCGATCTCTTCGCCGGAATCCAGGAGATCCTTGTAGATATCCTCGGCGCTCAGATGCCGTTTCCCGGCCTGCTCGAGGATTTCAAGGATCTTGAGTCTCGGCAATGTAATCTTGAGGCCTGCCTTACGCAGTTCCTGACGCTGTTCCATCTGGAGTCTTCCGTGTTGGTACGGGAAATCGGGGTTTCGGCTGTCGCACCGCGTTATCACCCGGTATGATGCGCCGCTACCGTCAGCAGCGGAAACGCCCGGCGGCGGCGCAAAGCGACGCTTTCGGGACGTAGTTTACCTTAAGACGTATTCTAAAAGACTGTATGCAACGATTCACCCCGATACTGGTCCTTCTGGCCCTGGCGTTTTGCCTGGACGGCTGCGTCTATCGCGCCAGTGTTTCCCAGGGCAACCTGCTGAAGGACGAAGACGTCGAACAGGTCCAGGTGGGCATGACCCGCAGCCAGGTCCGCTTCCTGCTCGGCACGCCGATGATCGACGACCCCTTCCACCGCGATCGCTGGGACTACGTGTATTACCTGAAACTCGGCCGGAATCCTGCGACGTTCAAGCGCTGGGTCACGATCGAATTCGAGGACGGGATCGTCCGGGAAATCCGCAAGGACCAGGAACTCGCACCGGACATCTAGCGCCGGCCCGGGCAGCTCGCCCGCCGCCCGCTAGGGGTCGTCGGCGTCCTTCATCGTCCGGCCGAGCGTCGCCCGGCGCCGCCGCGCTTCCTTAGGATCTATCACCAGCGGCCGGTAAATCTCCACCCGGTCACCCTCCTGCAAGGCGGCCTCGCGGCTGGCCGGCCTGCCCCAGATGCCGACCGGCAGGGCCTCGAGATGCTCGCCGGGGAACTCCCGCTCGATCCCCGCCGCTTCGATCGCGTCGGCCACGCTTGCATCGGGCTCGAGCGCGACCTCGACCAGCACCTGCCGCTCGGGCAAGGCGAACACGACCTCGACCCGGATCGAATCCCCGCTCATGTCACCGGCGGCCCGTACACGACCCGGGCGCGCGCCGTGAAAGCATCGACCAGCGAATTGAGCGTATCCTCGAAGAATCGCCCGAGCAGCTTGTCGAGCATGGCGCTCTCGAATTCGAAACGCATGTCGAGCTCGACGCGGCAGCCCGAATCGCCGATCGACGTGAACGTCCAGAGGCCTTCGAGCAGGCTGAAGGGACCGTCCGCGAGCTCGATGCGAATGTATTCCGGATGGACCTGGCTGTTTTGCGTGCGGAACGATCGCTGGATACCCGCGCGGCGGATTTCCAGCGTGGCTTCCACGGACGTTGCGTCGCGGTAATGCACCTCGGAACCGCTGCACCAGGGCAGAAAGTCCGGGTAATGCTCGGCCTCGTCGACGAGCTTGAACATCTGGGCCGCCGTGTACGGCACCAGCGCGGAGCGTTTCGCGCGTCGCATCAGCCGGCCGGCGTGAATTTCCCCGCCATCAACCGAGCCCGAGCTTGTCGAGCACCCCGACGGCCTGCAGCAAGACGAACAGGATTCCGACCGGCGCGACGAAACGGGCAAGGAAGCGCCACCCCTTGTAGAGCGTGCCGGCGCTACCGAGTTCCTCGGAGGTCGAGTTCCGGCACATTACCCAGCCGGCAAAGATGGCGATCACCATTCCGCCGAGCGGCAGCATGATGTTGGAGGTCAGGTAATCGACGTTGTCGAACAGCGTGCCGGCCAGGAACTTCGTCTCGGCCAGCAGGTTGAAGGAAAATACGCTCGCGAGCCCGATGAACCAGATCAGCAGCCCGACCAGGAAAGCCGCCTGCCCGCGCGTTTTCCGGTGGTGCTCGACGGCCCAGGCCACGGCCGGCTCCATCAGGCCGAGCGCCGACGTCCACGCGGCAAACGACAGCAGGACGAAGAACAGCGTCGAGAAGAAGGAGCCGAAAGGCAGCTGCCCCAGCGCCAGCGGCAGGGTCTGGAAGACCAGTCCCGGACCCTCGCCCGGCTCGAGGCCGTTGGCGAAGACCAGCGGGAATATGACGAGCCCGGCCAGGATTGCGATCGCGGTATCCGCGGTCACGACGGCCCCGGAGGCGCCGGTGATCGAGGTTTCCTCGGGCAGGTACGCACCGTATGCCATGATCGCCCCCATGCCGATCGACAGGGTAAAGAACGCCTGGCCCATGGCCGCGAGGACGCTCTGCCAGGTCAGCGCATCGAAATCCGGTGTGAACATGAACGCGACGCCCAGGCCGAAGGAGCCCGAAGCCATCGAGTAGCCGAGCAGCACCACCATCAGTGCCAGCAGCGCAGGCACCATGAATCGCACGGCCTGCTCAAGCCCGCGTTCGACGCCGCGGGCGACGACGAAGATCGTCAGGCCCATGAACAGCGTGTGGCAGAACAGCATGACTTTCCAGTTACCGACGAAACTTGCGAAGATGCCGCTGACCGTCGCGGCGTCCGCCGACTGGAAGGCGCCCGTCGCGCTCTTGACGATGTAATAGAGCGTCCAGCCTGCGATGACGCTGTAGTAGGACAGGATGAAAATCCCCGCCACGACACCGAGCACGCCGAGCCAGCGCCACTTCTTCGAACTGCCCTCTTCCTCGCCGAGCAGTTCCATGGTCGCCACCGGGTTGCGGCGGCCGCGCCGGCCGATGAGGATCTCGGAGATCATGACGGGCAGGCCGATCAGGATGACGCAGCCGAGGTAGACCAGGACGAAGGCACCGCCGCCGTTCTGACCGGCGACGTAGGGGAACTTCCAGACATTGCCGAGCCCGACCGCCGAACCGGTAACCGCCAGGATGAATGCCATTTTCGACGACCAGTGGCCGTGCAGCGACGTCCGTTTGCCGGAGTCGGAATCCTGGTTGGTGAGCATAAGCTTCTCGGGAGGACGTGGACGAAAGGCGCGATTCTTATATAAATCAGGGATGCTGACAACCGAATTCAGGGCGCGGCCGGGCCGCGAATCTGATTCCACATCAGGTAATTACGCGTATAATCGCGCCCCTTTTGCGAAGCTGCGTCGCCCCGCATGGCAAAACAGGCCAACAAGAAGTCCGGAGACAACCTGATCGCGGTCAACCGCAAGGCCCGGCACGATTTCTTCATCGAGGAGACCATCGAGGCCGGGCTTGCACTGGAAGGCTGGGAGGTCAAGTCGCTACGCGCAGGGCGCGCCCAGCTCACGGAAAGCTACGTGCAGATTCACCACGGCGAAGCGTGGCTGATGGGTGCCCACTTCTCCCCGCTCCTGCAGGCCTCCTCGCATATCAAGACCGATCCGACGCGGACCCGCAAGCTGTTGCTGCATCGCGGCGAACTGGACCGGCTCGTGGGCAGCGTGGAGCGCAAGGGCTACACGCTGGTGCCGCTCGACATGCACTGGTCGCGTGGCCGCGCCAAGCTCAGCGTCGGGCTCGCCAAGGGCAAGAAACAACACGACAAGCGGGCGACGACGAAAGACCGCGACTGGGAGCGGCAGAAGGCGAGAATACTGAAAGGTCGTTAGTTAATAACAACTTATAGACCTTATTTAAAGCAAAATAACACATTAATCCCTGCCGAAAATTCGACCCGAGGCATTGTTTTCGCGCCAGAAGCCCATACACTAGACGGACTCGGGGGTGACATGGCTTCGACGTGGGTCGCGAAACTCCGGGTGCATGCCGAGGGGCAGATTACCTCGTAAATCCAGCTGTAAAACTTATAGTTGCCAACGACGACAACTACGCACTAGCGGCTTAAAAACCCGCTTAGCGCCCTCTGGCCGGCACGTGCCTGTGCGTCCGGATCCCAGGGGTCGACTTCACAGGACCGCCGTTCGCAGCGGGTTCAGGGTTGCGGCGGTTAAATCCTTACTGAGCTGGCTGTAGGTTTTCCCTGCCCGTCGGGTAGCCCACAGTAAGACCAAAGACGGAATAAGCATGTAGACCTCGGGGCAGAGGGCTTGCGGACGCGAGTTCGATTCTCGCCACCTCCACCAACAGCAAGTATGGGCCGCCACCCGGCGGCCCATTCCACCGCGCCCGAAGGGCGCGCAGGCCGTGCCAGGCATTGTGACCACCACCGCGATTGATATGATCCGCGTGTTGCGGCGCGGGTCCTTCAGTGATGAACAGGCAATCCCTTCTCATCGGCATCGCTCTCTTCTCACTCGGCCTCCTCGCCGGAATCGCCGGCACCGCCATCTGGGCAATCTCGAAGCAAGACGAGTACGCGAATCGTCTGATCGCCTCGAGCAAGGCGCAGAACAGCGTCCTGCTGAGCGGCCTCGTAACTCTCTCCAATGAGTCCGATCTCGACCTCTTCCGCGGCCTCGCGCGGCAGGCCCTGAGGGCCAATATCTTCGATCTTGGTCTGTACCTCGAGCATCGCACGCCTGGCGAGCAAGACAAACTGGCCATCGAAACCACGCTCCGCGGTATCGCCCATCGTCGCGACCGGCTGCAGCTCGGCGCGTACGCCGAGGTCCCGAACGACATCAGCGAGCGGATCGAATCGATTCTCGCGAAATACGACTCCCCGACCAACTAAAGCCCCCTTCGCCAAAATCAAAAAAACCCCGCTCGAACGAGCGGGGTTTTTCCCGAAACAGGCACATTCCACGACGAGCCAATCCGGCTAGCGGCGGGCAGCTCGGCTCCGTCAAAGGCGAGCCCCAGGCTTCCGCGGACTGGCGCAGCCGGACCAGCGGCAAGACGATTCCGGTATCCCAGTCAGCGATACCGACACCGTCGATAATGAGTGTCCTGCGCGCGGCCATGCTCTCCAGCGCTGCCAGAGCCCAATCGAGTTGCGGCGTGGCATTCTCGAGCAGCCGGCCTCACGCCACCGATACGTGCGGGTCCCCGGACGCGTTTTGCAAGTAGCTCAAGTCTGGAGCGGCCACACTAGTACACATACTTCTAGAATGCTTCGCCGACGCCAAAATAGAACTCGGTGCCATTCTTGCCGGTAGCAACGTCGGCCGACAGAGAAATGCGATGCTTGGGGGACAGTACGAAGCGGAGGCCAAGGCCTGCCGCCGGCAGAAAGTCCCTGCCGAACTCACTAAAGTCGCCGGCAACTTCACCGACACCGCCGAAGCCGGTCATAACCCAGCGGTCGTTGACCGCCCAGCGATACTCGCCCTGCAGGGCATACATCATGCGGTCGCGATACCGACCAGACGGATAGCCGCGAAGATCCGTGCCACCGCCGAACGTGCTGAGCAGAAAGAAAGGCGCGTTGCCGCTGGTCGAGCGAACGTATGCGCGCAGAGCCAGGGCATCGTGCTCGCGCAAGGGCAGGTACCGGTTGATCTCAAGCTCGAAGATTTCGGCATCGAAGTCACTGCCCACGTCCTTGCGATACAGCATGGTGCGCCCCTTTATGTAGGAGCCCTTGCGCGGGAACTGTTCGTGATCCCTTGCATCCCATTCGATCGGTACCATAAGCGCGGCAACATCGAGCTTCAGGGACGGATCGAGGAAATTGTCCTCGTCTCGCACGAAACGCGGCCGGGATTCGACGTTTCCGGCAACGTAACCCGCGCCGATATAGAGCTTGCGCCACACGCGCGCACTGCCGGCGAGGAAGTACAAGGGACCCTTCTGCAGGATGTCCACGGACAATCCGAAATCGTTCTCGATTCTGCCAGTACCGTAGTAGCGGTAGCGGATATCCATGAAACCGGCGCCGGCCTTGATGCGGAAGCGATCGTTGTTCAGGTGAAACTTGGTGCCGAGACCCGCGGCGAAGCTGCCATTCTCCGCGCCAAAGAGAAATCCGCCGAGTACAGACGGTGGCGGACCGTCTTCCTCTTGCTCTGTCAGGAAGTAGCCGGCACCAAGCGCCAGCGTCCAGCCGAGTTGCGGCGAGTAGCCGGGAACCGGCGCGAGCACCAGATCTTCCGGCCACCAGTTGAAGGTGTGGGCTGCCGGATTACCCACGAAATCGACGCTGCTGAGCTCGAAGCCGCCATCTCCGATCATGTCGCTGACGCTTTCGGCGGGCAAATCGAAGTCGGCATCGGGCTCAGGTTCTTGTGCCAGGGTGGCGGACGCAATAGCCAATGCCATCGCTACGGTCGCTGATTGTAAAAATCTGTTCAAGGCCGGGCCCTGGGCTCGCCGGATGGGGGGGCTGGCATGATAACTTGGATCCGCCGGGCGGGACAGGCTCAGTGCCGGCGGGGTTACTCATCAACCTGACGAGCCGATATGCCAGACGCGAGAGATACTCGACCTGACCCGCTTGCGTGGACACCTGACCTTTACAAGGAGAGGAGTCTACGATGCCAGGAACGAGACCACCCTACCCTCCCCGGAATGCCGCGAACAGATGATTGCATTGGTTCGCGCCGGCCGCAGCCCCGAGGAATTATCCCGGGAGTTCGAGCCCTCAGCTCAGTCGATCAGCAACTGGGTTGCCCGGGCTGATCGCGATGAAGGCACGCACAAGGACGGCGTAACCAGCGCTGAGCGTGAAGAGTTGCGCCGGCTACGTAAGGAGAATCGCCAGCCAAAGCTTTTGAGCGCGCGATCCTGTCATAAGCCGCGGCCTGGTTTGCTCAGGAGACGGTGTCGAATACGAAGCGATCTTCGAATTCTTGAAAGCGCACCAGGCCACCTATCCGGTTCGGAAACCAAAAAAAACCCCGCTCGAACGAGCGGGGTTTTTCCCGAAGCATGTCGAAGACAGCTTAGAAGGTCGCGCGGGCCCGGACGTACCAGGTGCCACCGTTGAAGCCAAACGGGCTGGCTTCCGAGTACAGCTGTCCGAGATCGCCCGCGAACGGGTTCTCGTCGGGATACTCGTCGAAGATGTTGTCGATGCCGACGACGAGATCGATGTTCTCGTTCACCATCCACGTAACGGCTGCATCAACGAGAAGCGCGGCACCGATGCCCGGCACGCCGTTGCCCGTATCGTCCCACTCGCCGTAGTAGTTACCGCGCAGCAGGGTGCTGAAATTACCGAAGCTGTGCCGCCACGAAACGACGCCCTTGACGTTCGGCAGCAGGTCTTCGAGCGCCGCGACTCGATCGGCATCGATCGGGTTGACGGTACCGACGTCATCGACTTCGGTCTCGTTGAAGTTGAACGCGACGGTGACGTCGGATTCGCCGCTACCCAGGCCGAAGGCGAAGGTGCCGACGATGTCGATGCCCTGGGTCGTCGTGTCGAAGCTGTTCGAGAAGAAACGGAACTCCGACAGGTCGTCGAGGCCGATGAAGTCCTGGCGATTGATGACGCCGTCGGCGTCGAGACCAGCCAGGGCTTCGGACACCGTCTGGTAGTCGTTGCCATTGGGGTCGGCGAAGTTAAGCGCATCGAGGAAGTCGACGTTGGCACCGAGCGCGACACGGTCGGTCACCTCGATGTTGTAGTAGTCGACCGTCCACGTCGAGATACCCCAGTCGAAGGCGACGCCCAGCGTGTAGTTGGTCGCCTCCTCGGGACCCAGCACCGGACGTCCGTTGCCGAAGCTCTCGATGTAGTCGGCGGCCAGCTGGCCGGCGGCTGACGACAGCGGCAGCGTGCCCTGGTCGATGAGTACGCCATTGACGTTCTGGGTCGTCACGTTCGTGATGTTCGCCTGCCCGGCCGTCGGGGCGTGGAAGCCCGTCGAAACGGAGCCGCGGACGCGGAACGTGTCGGTGACGTGGAAAATACCGGCGAGCTTGCCGTCGGTCGTGTCGCCGAATTCGCTGTAGTCCTCGTAGCGAATCGCCGCTGCCAGCGTGAGCCGGTCGGTGATATCGGCTTCGAGGTCGACGTAGATGGCGTTGCTGTCCTGGCTGGCCGACTCGTTCCTCGGGAAGCCGCCGAAGCCGTTCGAGCTCGACGAGAAGCCCTGGTCAGCGAGCACGCCGAGTGCGTACGAGGCCGGGTCGCCGGCGAACAGGTCGAATTCCTCTTCACGATACTGGTAACCGAACGCGACGTTCAGGTCCGATGCCATGCCGAGGTCGATCCCGTAGACGAAGTCCGCGTTGAAGATCGTCTCG
>JAZBNZ010000185.1:0-3058 GCA_036350895.1 Woeseiaceae bacterium | reverse complement strand
TCCACGATTCGACTGAGACGAACGCTTCTGCTGCAGGAGCGGCTCTTCAAGCCGCGACCGCCAGTCTACGATTCCTCCGACGGCGAACGCTTCTGCTGTAGGAGCGGCTCTTCAAGCCGCGACCGCCAGTCTACGATTCCTCCGACGGCGAACGTTTCTGCTGTAGGAGCGGCTCTTCAAGCCGCGACCGCATTGATCTGTCTCATCGCGCGTTCGACGTCTGGGCAAGAAATATCCCCTCACTCGGCGCTCGGAGAGCGCCTCCAACAGGGCGTTCTCCTGTTACAACTCCGCTCACCGTGCTTAAATAACGCCCCATGCGACAAATCGTTCTCGACACCGAAACCACCGGTCTTTCCACGGCGCAGGGCCACCGCATCATCGAGATCGGCTGCATCGAGATCTACAACCGGCGCCTCACCGGCCGCGAATACCACCGCTTTTTGAACCCCGATCGCGATATCGACGAGGGGGCCGAGCGCGTCCACGGCATCAGCCGCGCGTCGCTCGAGACCGAGCCGCGCTTCCACGAGATCGTCGACGAGCTGCTCGATTTCCTCGGCGGCGCCGAGCTCGTCATCCACAACGCGGAGTTCGACGTCGGCTTTATCGAGCACGAGCTCAAGCTGATGAAGCACCCGAAGCCGCGCATTGCCGACCACGCGAGCGTCCTCGACACGCTCGCGCTCGCCCGCGAGATGCACCCGGGGCAGCGCAACAGCCTCGACGCGCTCTGCAAGCGCTACGAGGTCGACGCTTCCCGGCGCGACGTCCACGGCGCCCTGATCGACGCGGACCTCCTGGCGCGCGTCTATCTCGCGATGACCGGCGGCCAGACGGCGCTGTCACTTACCGCGGCGACGGCGTCGGAGTCCTCCGGCCCGGTCGAACTCGACCCCGTGCGCAATGCCGCAAGCCTCGATCTCACGGTAGTTCGGGCTACCGACGAGGAAGCCGCGGCCCACGAGGCGCTGCTCGAGCGGCTCCGCGCGGCCGGCGATTGCGCCTGGGACGGGCTCGGCGCGCGATGAGCCTCCGCGGCCGACTGCAAAACGGCCTCCGAACAGTCTAGAATCGCCCCCTCGGCCCGCGGAGCCCCGCTCCCGGCAAGCCGCATAACAAGAATTACGCAGGAATCAAGCAGGAGCCCCCATGGCCAGAACGATGCCGCAGGCAATGCGCGACAATTTCCTCGGCAATTCGCCGACGTGGTACAAGTGGACGATCATCGCGTTCCTCGTGGTCAACCCGTTTCTGGTGATGGTGAATCCCTTCCTCGCGGGTTGGGTGCTCGTGATCGAATTCATCTTCACGCTGGCGATGGCGCTGAAGTGCTACCCGCTGCAGCCGGGCGGGCTGCTCGCGATCGAGGCGATACTCATCGGGCTCACGACGCCCGAGCACGTGTTCATCGAGGCAGAGCACAACTTCCCCGTGATCCTGCTGCTGATGTTCATGGTGGCCGGCATCTACTTCCTGCGCGAGATGCTGCTCTACACGTTTACCAAGATCCTGCTGGGCGTGCGCTCGAAGGTGCTCCTGTCGCTGATCTTCTCGCTGACGGCCGCATTTCTCTCCGCCTTCCTCGACGCCCTGACCGTCACGGCCGTAATCATCACCGTCGCCGTCGGCTTCTACGGCGTCTATCACAAGGTGGCCTCGGGCAAGA
This sequence comes from Woeseiaceae bacterium, assembly GCA_036350895.1. Taxonomy (GTDB): domain Bacteria; phylum Pseudomonadota; class Gammaproteobacteria; order Steroidobacterales; family Woeseiaceae; genus UBA1847. Next base: position 1,389 of record JAZBNZ010000185.1, on the reverse strand, counting down.
AATTCGACGTCGATCACGACGCGACGACCGACGACGAGGTGGTCGAGCTGCACCGCGATGATCTCGAGAACTTCCGGGCTTTCCTGAGGAGCCTGATGATGCACGGCGCCGTCGGTACCGCGCTCGGCGGCGTCACGACGCTGGTCGGCGAGCCGCAGAACCTGCTGATCGCCGAGATCATGGACTGGGAGTTCACCGAGTTCTTCCTGAAGATGGCGCACATCTCGATGCCCGTGCTGGTGGTGGGTCTCATCACCTGCATCGTCCTCGAGCTGACCGGCACGTTCGGCTACGGCGAGAAGCTCTCCGACCGGGTCCGCGAGGTCCTGCAGGCCTACGACGACGACATGATGGCAAAACAGACCCAGCGCGAACGCGCGCAGATCGTCATGCAGGGGATCGTCGCCGTGCTGCTGGTCGCCGCGCTCGCCAGCCACTCCGCCGAGCCCGGGATCGTCGGCCTGATGGTCATCGTGCTCGCGACCGCGATGAACGGCATCACCGAGGAACATCGCCTCGGCCACGCGTTCGAGGAAGCGTTGCCGTTCACGGCGCTGCTGGTCGTGTTCTTCGCGATCGTCGCGGTCATTGCCGACCAGGGACTGTTCCAGCCCGTCATCCACTGGGTTATGGAGCACGAGGGCAAGTCGCAGGAAGCCCTGTTCTACATCGCCAACGGCGTGCTCTCGATGATCTCCGACAACGTCTTCGTCGCAACGGTCTACATCGGCGAGGTGGACGACATGTTCCAGGCCGGCCAGCTGACCCGCGACCAGTTCGACGCACTGGCCATCGCGATCAACACCGGCACGAACATCCCGTCGGTCGCGACCCCGAACGGCCAGGCGGCCTTCCTGTTCCTGCTGACCTCGGCGCTGGCGCCGCTGATCCGGCTGTCCTACGGCCGGATGGTGATCATGGCGCTGCCGTACACGGTGACGATGAGCATCACCGGCCTCGCGGCGCTGTGGTACCTGGGTTGAGCGACGGACATACTTCTCAGCCGCAACTGCGACCTGTGTAACGGTCTGGTCACGTCGTTGCGGGTACTATTTTGCGTTGTTTTCAGTGCTGTTTGAGCGTGTATGCGAGAAATGCCGGATTCATGGGCTGCTGGATAGAGCCCAGCATCTGGATGGCCGTGCGGTGCCCGAATCGTGGACTGTAGGAGCGGCTCTTCAAGCCGCGACCGCGGCCAGGTCGCAGTCGGCGAGGCCGCCCGGCATATTGCCGGGTACTAGTCGGATCCGGCATTGAACGCGCAGACGGAAACAACGGCACATTCGCGGCTTGAAGAGCCGCTCCTACAGCTTGCTATTGAGATCAGAGAATGAGCTTCGACATCAACAATCTGAAGATCGGTGTCATCGGCCTGGGCTACGTCGGCCT
>JAZBNZ010000184.1:0-19525 GCA_036350895.1 Woeseiaceae bacterium | reverse complement strand
CGACCTCGACGCCACAGGCAGCGAGCAGTCGCGCGACCTCCGCGAGCTTGCCGCGATTTCCGCTCGCGAAGACGATCCGCGACGGCAGACTCATGACGCCAGCACAGCGGCCTGCAGTGCGACGATGCTGTCGACACCAGCCCGCGCGAGCGCAAGCATCGCGTCGAACTCCTCGCCCGTGAAGGCGTGGCCCTCGGCCGTGCCCTGGACCTCGATATAGCGCCCGGCTTCGTTCATCACGATGTTCATGTCCGTTTCCGCCTCCGAGTCCTCGGTGTAGTCGAGGTCGAGCACGGGAACGCCCTGGTAGATACCGACAGACACTGCCGCCACCTGGCCGTGCAGCGGGCTGCGCCGGAAGCGGGCGGTCTTCTCGATGCGCCGGATCGCGAGCGCGAGGGCGACCCAGGCACCGCTGATTGCGGCGGTCCGCGTGCCTCCATCGGCCTGGAGGACGTCACAGTCGAGGGTGATGGTCCGTTCCCCCAGCGCCTCGAGATCGACCACCGCGCGCAGGCTGCGACCGATCAGCCGCGATATTTCCTGCGTGCGCCCGCTTTGCCTGCCGCGCGCCGCCTCGCGCTGCATGCGGGTATGCGTCGAGCGGGGCAGCATGCCGTATTCGCCGGTCACCCAGCCCGAGCCCTGGCCGCGCATCCAGGGCGGCACGCGATCCTCGATACTCGCGGTGCACAGGACGCGGGTGTCACCGAACTCCGCGAGCACGCTGCCCTCGGCGTGGCGGGTGAAATCGGGCGTAAAGCTTACCGGGCGAAGCTCTTCGGCTTCGCGGCCACTGGGTCGCATTGCATTCTCCTGGGTCAGCGTGAGGGTTGCCCGGCCGGGCCGGTCAATTCAGATTCCGGGCGGTGGCGTTCGCCGGCCCGTTCAGCCGAGCCAGCGGATAGCCGTTCCGGTCGTATTGTCGCTGTAGGGGGCGTTCACGTTCAACGCCTCGAGGCTGAGACGCTTGAGATTCTCGGCGAGATTGTCCTCGCCCGGCGCGGCGATCGCGGCGATTTCCTTGTCGCTGAGCCCGGACCAGAGGCCGTCGCTGCAGGCCAGGACGACGTCGCCGGGTTCGAGCGGCAGCTTCGCGGTAATGCTCATATCCGGTACCGGCGGGTCGCCGCCGAGACAGCATTCGACGAAATTCCGCATCGGGTGGTCCTTGGCCTCGTCCTCGGTAATCGCGCCCTCCTGGATCAGGACCTCGACGTGACTGTGATCGCGAGTCCGGGACAGCACGCGGCCGTTGCGGACATGATAGATGCGGCTGTCACCAATATGCGCCGAGTAGGCGCCCTGCTCCTGCACCAGGCAGATTGCGCAGGTTGCCCGCGGCCGGAAATCGACGGCCACGTGCTTGCCGAGCGCAACGACAGCGTCATGGGCGCGGGATAACGCCATGTAGAGGAAGCCGATAGGGTCGAAAACCGGCAGCTTCGAGGCCATGAACAGGTCCTGCACGACCTGGATGCCGGTTTCGGCGGCCCGGGCGCCGTCGGCATGGCCGCCCATTCCGTCGAAGACCAGCATCAGCGCCGCTTCGTCGGCGACAACGATCGCTGCGCGATCCTGGTTGTCGCTCCGGTCACCAAGAGCGGAAACCTTGGCGTATTCGATGTTCAAGCGGTTTGCTCCCGCGGATCCCTTTTCGGGGAGACTAAGCTTGAGGGGATTTGCGTTCAATCGATCTCGCTCGTCGTGCTACAGGTTTCGTCCGTCACGCCGGTCCCGGCAGGCGCGCTTTGGGGTGCCCGGGCGGAGCGAGTATGATGCCGCCAGCCGGCGCGCAAAACCGTGACGAAGGCGACAGATCCGGAGATAAGGAATTCGATGTTACACAGTATGACGGGCTTCGCGCGGGAGTCGCTGGAAACCGAACTCGGCACCCTCACCTGGGAACTCAAGGCGGTCAATCATCGCTATCTCGACGTCCAGTTCCGGCTGCCGGAAGAACTGAAAGGCGACGAACCGGCCTTCCGCAAGCTGGCCGGGGAAACGCTCAGCCGCGGCAAGGTCGAGTGCGCGCTGTACTTCCGTCGCGGCGAGAGCAGCCAGGCCGACCTCGAACTGAATCGGGAGCTCGCCTCCATCCTGACCGAAAAGGTCGAGGAACTGCGCTCGGCAAGCCACGACTACGGCGCCGTAAACCCGGTCGACATCCTCCGCTGGCCGGGCGTCATCCAGCAGCGCGAAGTGGACACGGCCCCGGTCTTCGCCGAAGCCGGCCCGCTGTTCGCGCGAACGCTGGAGGCGCTTGCCGCGACGCGGCGCGCCGAAGGCGAGCGCATCCACGCCATGCTGGCGTCGCGCTGCGACGACATCGAGCGCATCGTGAAAGAGGTTCACGCGCGGCTGCCGGAAGTGATGGACGCGGTGCGCCGGAAGCAGCGCGAACGCGTCGAGAAGCTCGACGTGGAGGCGGATCCGGCGCGGCTCGAGGTCGAGCTCGCGCTGATCGCGCAAAAACTGGACGTCGACGAGGAGCTCGATCGCCTCGGTAGCCACGTCGCGGAAATCCGCGACGTCCTCGAGCGCGACGAAGCCGTCGGGCGCCGGCTCGACTTTCTCATGCAGGAGCTGAACCGCGAAGCCAACACGCTGGCGTCGAAGTCGGCCGATACCGAGACCACGCGCGCGGCCGTCGAGCTCAAGGTGCTCATCGAGCAGATGCGCGAACAGATCCAGAACATTGAATAGCTTCCCGGGCCCAGCAGCAGGTTCCCATGAATAAACCCGGTCTCTTCGTCCTCGCGGCCCCCTCCGGCGCCGGCAAAACCACGCTCGTCCACGCGCTGACCCGCAACCACCCCGAGCTAAGGTTCTCCATCTCGTACACGACGCGGCCGCAGCGCCGGAACGAGGCAAACGGCGTCGACTACCTGTTCGTGGACGTCGACGAGTTCCTCGAGCTCGAGCAGGCGGGTGCGCTCCTCGAGTCCGCCGTCGTCTTCGACAACCACTACGGCACGAGCCGCAGCCAGGTCGAGGAGCATCTCGCGAACGGCCATAACGTCATCCTCGAGATCGACTGGCAGGGAGCGCGCCAGGTGCGAGCATCGATGCCCGAGTGCCGGTCCGTGTTCATCCTGCCGCCGTCACGCGCGGAACTCGAACGCCGCTTGCGCGACCGGCGCACCGACAGCGACGAGGTCATTGCGCGCCGCCTGCGCGACGCCGTCTCGGACATGTCGCACTGGGACGAGTTCGACTACGTCATCGTCAACGACGATCTCGACCGCGCGGTCGCCGATCTCGAGGCCGTGATCGCCGGCGAGGGCGCAGCGCATGCCACCGACAACCCGGCCGTGCGAGATCGTGTCGCCGATATCGTCGGCTTATAACCGTTTGGAATATAGGCTGGTGGCCGGCGCGGCGCGCCGGGATGATTAGCGTCCAAAGCGCTGCCACCACGGCAACGCCCGCGTGTTCAACCCTTCCAGGAATTCAGCATGGCCCGTATTACCGTCGAAGACTGTCTCGACAACATCGACAATATCTTTGAAATGGTGCTCGTCGCCGCCAAGCGCGCTCGCCGCATCGCCCACGGCGCAGAGCCGATGGTCGAACTCGAGAACGACAAGCCGACGGTCCTCGCTCTTCGCGAGATCGCCGACGGCCTCGTGACGCCCGCCATCCTCGACGAAATCGAACAGCCGCCGACGGACGACCTGCTCGCCGCCGAGAGCGCCAGTGCAGACGAGATGATGCCGCCGATGCGGGGCATCTCGATCGGCGACTGAACCCGCCCCCGCCGGGTGGCGGGCCCTTGAAAACCCCGGCGAGACGCCCATCCGGATAGTCTCCGACGCGTGAACCCTATGGCCGCGCGCCGACGTTCGTGGTTTTATTAAGGAATGGGTTACGCCGCGTCACTGTTGTCCAGGCTGCCCCCGGCACTCGGCGGGGACAACGGGCTGCGTGCGCTGCTCGAAATCCTGGAGCCGTACCTGCCGCCGGAGCAGATCGACCGCGTCGCCAAGGCCTACCAGTTCGGCGCCGACGCCCACGCCGGCCAGACCCGCAAGACCGGCGAACCCTACATCACGCACCCGGTCTCGGTCGCGCAGGAACTCGGCCGGATGCACCTCGACGTCGAGGCGATCATCGCGGCCCTCCTGCACGACGTCGTCGAGGACACGGACGTCACGCTGGAAGACCTGGAGGAAGCCTTCGGAGCGGAGGTCGCGACGATAGTCGACGGCGTCAGCAAGCTCGACCAGATCCAGTTCCGCAGCCGCGCAGAAGCGCAGGCGGAGAGCTTCCGCAAGATGATGCTCGCGATGATCGAGGATATCCGCGTCATCCTCGTCAAGCTTGCCGATCGCCTCCACAATATGCGCACGATGGATGCGATGCCGGCCGACAAGCAGCGGCGCATCGCGCGCGAGACCCTCGACATCTATGCGCCGATAGCGAACCGCCTCGGCATCAATCGGCTCAAGGTCGACCTCGAGGACCTGGGCTTCAAGTACCTCTACCCGATGCGCTACCGCGTCATCGAGAAGGCGCTGAAGCGCTCGAAAGGCAGCCAGCGCCAGATCGTCAAGAAGATCTCCGAGCAGTTCAACACCGCGCTCGCCCGGGAGAACATCAAGGGCGAAGTCATCGGCCGGGAAAAACACCTGTACAGCATCTACCGGAAGATGGCGGAGAAGAAGCGGCTCCTCGCCGACGTCGTCGATGTCTACGGTTTCCGCATCATCGTCAGCAATGTGGACGAGTGTTACCGGGTGCTCGGCATCGTGCACGGCCTGTACAAACCGATGCCCGGCCGCTTCAAGGACTACATCGCCATCCCCCGGGTCAACGGCTACCAGTCGCTGCACACGACGCTGTTCGGACCCAACGGGCTGCCGCTCGAGGTCCAGATCCGGACCTCGCACATGCATCGCGTCGCCGAGTCGGGCGTCGCCTCGCACTGGCAGTACAAGGCGGGAGACCGGGTAGACGCCACCCCGCAGCGCCGGGCCCGTGAATGGCTCGCGAAGCTCGAGCAACTGCAGTCCGAGGGCTCCTCGGAGGAATTCCTGGAATCGGTCAAGGTCGACCTGTTCCCCGACAAGATCTACGTGTTCACGCCGAAGGGCGACATCATGCCGCTGCCGAAGGGCGCCACGCCCGTCGACTTCGCGTACGCGGTCCACACGGACATCGGTGACCGCTGCGTTGCGACCAAGGTCGATCGCTCACTCGTGCCGCTCAGGACCCCGCTCGAGAACGGCCAGACGGTCGAGATCGTGACGAGCCGGGGCGCGCGGCCGAACCCGAACTGGCTGAACTTCGTGCGCACCGCGAAGGCGCGCACGTCGATACGCCAGCACATGCGCAAGCTGCGCACGACCGAGTCCATCGACCTCGGTCGCCGGCTGCTCGACCGGTCACTAAAAGACCTCGGCTCGTCGCTGCGCAAGATCGGCAAGGTACGGACGAAGGAAGTGCTCGATGAGCTCGGACTCAACAACACCTCCGAGCTCTTCGAGCAGATCGGGCTCGGCGAGCGCCTCGCGCCCCTGACCGCGCGCATCATGCTCGGCGCCGATACGGACACCGACCTCGAACCCGCGAGCCTCACAATCGCCGGCACGGAGGGGATGGTCGTCAGCTACGCGAAGTGCTGCCACCCGATCCCGGGCGACGAAGTGATGGGCTACCTCAGCACGGGACGCGGCATCGTCATCCACCGGACCACCTGCGGCAACCTGATCAACTTCCGCAAGCAGCCGGAGAAGTGGATCGCGGTCAGCTGGGAGAAGAACATCGACCGCGACTTCCAGAGCCAGGTCTCGACCGAGACCGAGAACAAGCCCGGCGTCCTCGCGGAAGTCGCCGCCACGATTGCCGACTGCGGCTCGAACATCGAATCGGTCGAGGTCCAGAGCCGGCAGGACGACAGCTCGGTCCTGACGTTCCTGCTCCTCGTCAGGGACCGAACGCACGTTGCGCGTATCATCCGCAGCGTTCGTAATATGCCGAACGTCATTCGCGTCAGCCGCGACTGCACCTGACCGACCCCCTTCCGGAGCGTTTATGAAAACACCTATCCACAGCGATGCCGCGCCTGCCGCCATCGGTACCTACTCGCAGGCCATCCAGAGCGGCGATCTCGTTTTCCTGTCCGGGCAGATACCGCTCGACCCCAAAACGATGGAGATCGTCGCCGGTGACTTCGAGGCCCGCGCGCGGCAGGTCTTCACCAACCTCGCGGCCGTCGCCGAGGCTGCCGGCGGCACGCTGAACGACGCCGTCAAGATCACGGTATTCCTGACGGATCTCGACAACTTCGCAACCGTCAACGCGGTCATGGAGACGTTTTTCGACGTCCCCTATCCCGCGCGGGCGGCCGTCGGAGTTCGTTCGCTGCCGAAAGGTGTCGACGTCGAGGCAGACGCAATCCTCGCGCTCTAGCTTCGAGCGTCCGCCGTGTCGCCCGAGCGGGATATCCTCGGCTCACCGCTGACCGAGCTGAACGGCGTCGGCCCTGCGCTCGCCGCGAAACTCGAGAAGCTCGGCCTTTACCGGGTCGAGGATCTCCTGTTCCTGCTGCCGCTGCGCTACGAGGACCGGACCCAACTCGTGCCGCTCGGCGGGCTCGAGGTCGGCAAGCGCTGCCTGGTCACCGGCGAAGTGCTCCTGGCCGAGACCGTGTTCCGGGGGCGCCGCTCGCTGCTGGTCCGGCTCGGTGACGGTACCGGCCAGCTGACGCTGCGCTTCTTCTATTTCTCCCGGGCCCAGGCCGCGCAGTTCACGGCCGGCGTCCGCGTCAGCTGCTTCGGCGAGGTCAGGCGGGGCCCGGGCGGACTCGAGATGATCCACCCGGAGTACCGGCTGCTGCGCCCCGAGGAGCAGCCCGCCAGTTCGGATGCGCTGACGCCCTCATACCCGGCGACCGAGGGCGTACAGCAGGGCCGGCTCCGCAACCTGACCGACCAGGCGCTCTGCCACCTCGATCGCGAACAGCCGGCCGAGCTCCTGCCGGCCGACATCCTGGAGGAACTCGACCTGCCGACGCTCGTCGAGGCGATCCGTTACCTGCACCGGCCACCCGCCGACGCCGACGTCGCGCGGATGCTTAAGGGCACGCACCCGTGCCAGCAGCGACTCGCCTTCGAGGAACTGCTCGCGCATTACCTGAGCCTGCGCAGCCTGCGCGCCGCCGCCCGGACCGACCGCGCCATCGCGATGCGCCGCGGCGGCGACGAGGTTCGTGACTTCGTCGCCACGCTGCCCTTCCGCCTTACGCGGGCACAGGAGCGGGTCGTCGGTGAAATCCTGGGCGACCTCGAGGCGGAGCATCCGATGATGCGACTCATCCAGGGCGACGTCGGCTCCGGCAAGACGGTCGTTGCCGCGATTGCCTGCGTAAAGGCGATCGCCAACGGCGCACAGGCGGCGATCATGGCGCCCACCGAGCTCCTGGCCGAGCAGCACCTGAAGAGTTTCGCCGGCTGGCTCGAACCGCTCGGCATCCGGCCGGCGTGGTTGTCGGGCAGCCAGCGCAAGTCGGACCGGCGCGAGTCGCTCGAGGCGATCGGCAGCGGCGCCGCCGGCCTCGTCGTCGGCACGCATGCGCTGTTCCAGGACGGTGTCGAGTTCCACCGGCTCGGGCTCGTGATCATCGACGAGCAGCATCGCTTCGGGGTCGACCAGCGCCTCAGGCTGCGCGACAAGGGACTCACCGAGGAGGGCTATCCGCATCAGCTGGTCATGACGGCCACGCCGATTCCGCGCACGCTGGCGATGGCAGCCTACGCGGATCTCGATACGTCGGTCATCGACGAACTGCCGCCGGGCAGGACGCCCGTCACGACGATCGCGGTTCCCGATACGCGCCGCAACGAGGTGATCGAGCGGGTCCGCGACGCCTGCCGGTCCGGGCAGCAGGCCTACTGGGTCTGCCCGCTGATCGAGGAATCGGAGGTGCTCGACAACCAGGCCGCCGAAGCGAGTTACGCCCTACTGACCGAGACGCTGCCCGGCATCAAGGTCGGGCTGGTGCACGGTCGCATGAAACCCGCCGAGAAGGAGCGCGGCATGCAGGCGTTCAAGGACGGGCTGATCCAGCTGCTCGTCGCGACGACCGTCATCGAGGTCGGCGTCGATGTGCCGAATGCGAGCCTGATGATCATCGAGAACGCCGAGCGCATGGGGCTCTCCCAGCTGCACCAGCTGCGCGGCCGGGTCGGGCGGGGCAGCGTCAGGAGCCACTGCGTACTGCTGTACAAGTCCCCGCTGGGGCCGCTCGCCCGCGAGCGGCTCGCGGTGCTGCGGGACACCAACGACGGCTTCCTGGTTGCGCAGCGCGACCTGGAACTGCGCGGACCGGGCGACCTGATGGGCACGCGCCAGACGGGCCTCCCCGAGTACCGCATTGCCGACCTGGTCCGCGACGCCGCGCTGATGCCACGCGTGCAGATCGCCGCCGAAACGCTCGAGCGGCGGCACCCGGAGCGGGCCGCCGCTATCGCCCGGCGCTGGCTCAGCCGGAGCGACCGCTACACGCGGGTCTGAACCCGGCGCGCCGATTTTGGTACCGTTTGCATCCGGATCATTGCACTGCGAAAGGCCAGTGAGACAAGCCGCCCCCAGAACCATTCGCGACGAACTCCTGATGCAGGTCAGGAACTACGCGCGGCTGATGCGCGTCGACAAGCCGATCGGCTACTGGCTGTTGCTGTGGCCGACGCTCTGGGCGCTCTGGCTCGCCGGAGACGGGCATCCGGACCAGGGGCTGTTCCTCGTGTTCGTCATCGGCGTGCTGGTGATGCGATCCGCCGGCTGCGTGATCAACGACTACGCCGATCGCAACATCGACCCCTACGTCGAACGCACGCGTCAGCGGCCGATTGCCAGCGGTGCCGTCAAACCGGTCGAGGCGCTGCTCCTGTTCGCCGCCCTCGGCCTGATCGCGATCGGCCTCGCCAGCATGCTGAACCGGCAGGCACAGATCATTGCCGTCGCGGCAGCGCTGCTCACGATCGTGTATCCCTTCATCAAGCGCTTCGTGTCGATACCGCAGTTCATTCTCGGCGCCGCCTTCGGCTGTGCGGTGCCAATGGCGTTTGCCGCCGAGACGGGGCAGATCCCGGAGGTCGCCTGGCTCACCTTCGGCGCCGCGCTGATATGGGCCGTCATTTACGACACCTTCTACGCAATGGTCGACCGGGACGACGACCTGAGGATCGGGGTGAAGTCGACCGCGGTGCTGTTCGGCGACATGGACCTCACCGTGATCATCGGCCTGCAGGGCATCATGCTCCTCGCGCTCGTCCTGATCGGCCATCGCGCGGAGCTCGGCAGCTGGTACTACGCGTCGACGGTCATCGCGGCAGGACTGATGGTCCGGCACACCTGGCTGGCCCGCAACCGCGACAGGGACGGCTGCTTCAAGGCTTTCCTGGAGAATCACGTGATCGGCCTCGTGGTGTTTGTCGGCATCGTCCTCGACTTCACCTTCCGCACCGCCACGACCTAGCCTGGACTAGGCACGGCGCAGAGCGACGAGCGCGCTCACCCGCTCGACACCCGCTTCCCGGAGGCGGCCGGCCAGCTCGATGACGGTTGCCCCGGTCGTCATCACGTCATCCACGATCAGCGCATGCCGGCAGGACAGCCGGCCCTCCACGCCGAACGCCGCCTCGAGGTTGCGGCGCCGCGCCGCTCGGTCCAGGCCGGTCTGCGGCCGCGTCCGGCGGCGCCGGCTGGCGAGCTTCGAGACCGGCAGGCCGCAATCGCGGCCGACGAGGCGAGCCAGTTCGAAGGCCTGGTTAAAACCGCGGATGCCGTGGCGAACGCCGTGCAGCGGCACCGGGACCAGCACATCGGCATCGAGACCGGCGCGTCGCAGCGCCCCGGTGAGTGCCGAGGCGAGCACCGGCACGAATTCGAGACGCCGCCTGAACTTGATCGCGTGCACCGCGGCGTCCACCGGGAATGCGTAGCGGAACGCCGCGATGACAGTCTCGAGCGGCAACGGCCGGGCGCGGCAGCGCGCGCACGGCATATCGCCCGGGGCCCCATCCATCGGCGCGGCGCAGGCGGGGCAGGCAGGATCATTGAAGGGCAGGTCGCATCGGCAGGGATCGCAGACGCCTTGTTCGCCCTCCACCGTCGGTATGCCACAGAAGACGCAGCGCGGCGGCAGCAGCCAGTGATCGAGACGGCGGCATGCCGCGGACACGCGAAGTGATTTCAGCATCCCCGGATCCTGCACACTCTTCGGCGCCGTCGCGAGCCGCAAAACACCTTGAATCGGGCAGAAAGCGTGCTACGGTCGGCCGCCCGTAATCGCCATGCCGACCATGCAATCCCGCTCCCGACAGTCGCTCGTTCTCAGGCTCGACGCCGCCGCCAAACGCTTCGACGAGCATGCGTTTCTGCACGCCGTAACGCGGCAGGGCCTGCTCGAGCGGCTGGCGCCGATGACGCTCGAGCCGAAGCGCGTCGTCGATCTCGGCACGGCAACCGGCGGCTCGATACCGGCGCTCAGGCAGCGCTTCCCGAAAGCCCGCCTCTACGCGGTCGACCTGTCACTGGCGATGCTGGGTCGGCACCGCCGGAGCTGGATCCGCCGCCCTCTGCGAATCTGTGCCAGTGCCGATGCCCTGCCGTTCGCGGACGACAGCGTGGATGCCGTCTTCGCAAACCTGCTTCTGCCCTATGTCGACGACCCCGGGACCGTGTTCAGGGAAGTCGCACGCGTGCTCCGCAGCGACGGCATATTCGCCTTCGCGAGCCTCGGACCCGACTCGTTTCGCGAACTGCGCGAGGCCTGGCAGGCCGTCGACGACCGGGAGCACGTCGCGGGATTCCCCGACATGCACGACCTCGGTGACGCGCTGGTCCGTGCCGGGCTGCGGGATCCGGTACTCGACGTCGACCGTCTCTCGGTCAGCTACCGGGATCCCGCAAGGCTCTTCGAAGACCTGACCTGCACGGCTGCGCGCAACGTGCTCGAGGACCGCCCGCGCGGGCTGACCGGGCGGCGCCGCATCGAGGCTTTCACCGAGCGGCTCTTCGGCCCGGACGGACGGCTGGACGCGGAACTGGAGCTCGTCTACGGGCACGCGTTCGGCGGGCGCCCGATGGAGCCGCGCGGCCCGATCGCCATCGACCCGGCGTCGATCGGGCGACGGCGCTGAAACGGGAACCCCAAAAAGTTTTGCTCTCCGCGATAATTTCGACACAAGCCCTTGTAATAACGAGACTTTCCGCCCTGAGCGGCGGGCCTATTAGGATTGCCTGATACGTCGGTTTTCAGTACACTGCGCGTGTCTCCAACCGGGGAGGCATAACCCGAGCAGGGCGTCGAGCACCGGTGCACTGCCTGCGATCATTACCGGTTTCCGGTTCTGCTACCCAAATGACATTGCGGCACGCTGCCGAAGACGCGTGCCGATCAGGTCAGGTGAACACCCGCTGGGTGCACGGCTGCAAAACGAGTAATGACACGACAACACGAACGGGGCGCCAGGCGCCCGCTGGAAACGTAGAGCCAATGCTTCGAAAACTTGCACTATTCCTGCCCGCCCTTGCGCTGACCGGCACGGCAAACGCCGACTGGGCTCTCAACATGCCGACTGGCGTGACCGAGCTCAGCAAGGAAACCCATGACCTCCACATGCTGATCTTCTGGGTCTGCGTCTGGATCGGCGTCGCCGTCTTCGGCGTGATGATCTACTCGATCTTCGCGCACCGGAAGTCCAAGGGCGTCAAGGCCGAACAGTTCTCGCACAGCACGCTGGTCGAGATCGTCTGGACCGCCGTTCCGGTGATCATCCTGCTCGCGCTCGCCGTGCCCACGGCCAAGACGCTGATTCGGCTGGAAGATTCCCGCGATCCCGACATCACGATCGTCGCCACCGGATACCAGTGGAAGTGGCACTACCAGTACCAGGACGAAGACATGGGCTTCTACTCGTCGCTGTCGCGGTCGAGCCTCGAAGCCCGCCGCAAGCAGTCCGGCGTCGACCCGTTCAGCGTCGACAACTACCTGCTCGAAGTCGACAACCCGATCGTCGTTCCCGTTAACCGGAAGGTGCGGCTGTTGCTGACCTCAAACGACGTCATCCATGCGTGGTGGGTACCGGAACTCGCGATCAAGAAGGACGCCATCCCCGGCATCATCAACGAGACCTGGTTCCGCGCCGAGCAGGTCGGCACGTACCGCGGCCAGTGCGCCGAACTGTGCGGAAAGGACCACGGTTACATGCCGATCGTCGTCGAAGTCGTCGACGAGGACGCGTACCAGGCCTGGGTCGATACCCGCAAGGAAGACGCACCGCGGCTGGCGGCGCGCTAGAACATTCAGGATTACCGTGCGTCAGGCCACGCAGCCGACGCACGCTCGGGAGTAAGCATGAGCACAATCGCAGCAGAAGTTAACGATCACGCGCACGATGACCACGGCCCGGCCAAGGGCATCAAGCGGTGGCTGTTCGCGACGAACCACAAAGACATCGGCACGATGTACCTTATTTTCAGCTTCGCCATGTTCCTCGTCGGCGGGCTGATGGCGCTGGTCATCCGTTCCGAGCTGGCCATACCGGGCCTGCAGTTCGTCCATCCCGAGTTCTTCAACTCGATGACGACGATGCACGCGCTGATCATGGTCTTCGGCGCCGTCATGCCGGCCTTCGTCGGCCTGGCGAACTGGATGGTCCCGCTGATGATCGGCGCACCGGACATGGCCCTGCCGCGGATGAACAACTGGTCGTTCTGGATCCTGCCGGTCGCGTTCGGCATCCTGCTCTCGACGCTGTTCATGCCCGGCGGCGCACCCGCCAGCGGCTGGACGATGTACCCGCCGCTCGTGCTGCAGACCGGCGATGCCTTCCCGTTCCTGATCTTTTCCGTCCACCTGATGGGTATCTCGTCGATCATGGGCGCGATGAACATCATCGTGACGATCATGAACATGCGCGCTCCCAGCATGTCGCTCCTGCGCATGCCGATCTTCGTGTGGACCTGGCTCATTACGGCCTACCTGCTGATCGCCGTCATGCCGGTACTCGCGGGCGCCGTGACGATGCTCCTCACCGACCAGTTCTTCGGCACGAGCTTCTTCCTCGCCGCCGGCGGCGGTGACCCGGTCATGTTCCAGCACATCTTCTGGTTCTTCGGTCACCCCGAGGTGTACATCATGATCCTGCCGGCCTTCGGCGTCGTCTCGGAGATCATCCCGACCTTCGCCCGGAAGCCGCTGTTCGGCCGCGATTCGATGATCTACGCCGCATCCTGCATTGCATTCCTGTCGTTCATCGTCTGGGCGCACCACATGTTCACCGTCGGCATGCCACTATCGGGCCAGCTGTTCTTCATGTTCGCCACGATGCTGATCGCGGTGCCGACGGGCGTGAAGGTCTTCAACTGGGCCGCCACGATGTGGAAGGGCGCCATGACCTTCGAAACCCCGATGCTGTTCGCGCTGGCGTTCGTATTCCTGTTCACGATCGGCGGTTTCTCGGGCCTGATGCTCGCGATCACGCCGGCCGACATCCAGTATCACGACTCGTACTTCGTGGTCGCGCATTTCCACTACGTGCTCGTACCGGGCTCGGTGTTCGCGATCATGGCGGGCGTGTACTACTGGCTGCCGAAGTGGACCGGCCACATGTACAACGAGTCGGTCGGCAAGCTGCACTTCTGGATGTCGACGATCTTCGTCAACCTGACGTTCTTCCCGATGCACTTCCTGGGACTGGCCGGCATGCCGCGCCGCATCCCGGATTACTCGACGCAGTTCGCCGACTTCAACCTGATCGCATCGATCGGCGCCTTCGGCTTCGGCCTCTCACAGCTGATCTTCCTCTGGGTGCTGCTCACCGCGAAGAAGGGCGTACCGGCAACCGACGCCGTCTGGGACAACCCGGAAGGCCTCGAGTGGACCGTGCCTTCGCCGGCTCCGTTCCACACGTTCGACACGCCGCCGGAGACGCTGCCCCTGCTCAAGCAGGAAGAGGCACACGCGTAAGCGACCGCCGTGGACGACAAGACCGCCAAGCAGAAAGCCGGTATCCGCCGCACGACGCTGATCCTGATCGCCGTCGCGCTGACGTTCTACCTGGGTTTCATACTCATCAACGTGCTGAGATAGGCCGCGGGTGAACGACAGTTCCGGAAAACCGATGTCGAACGGCAGGCTGATCGCCAGCCTGCTCGCCGTCGTTGCCGGCAGCTTTGCGTTCGGCTTCGCGCTCGTCCCGCTGTACGACGTATTCTGCGAAATCACCGGGTTCGGCGGACGCACCAACACCGAGTCCGTCGCGGTCGTCGAGACTCCCGACATCGATCGCGAGATTCGCGTCGAGTTCGTGACGACGCTGAACAGCTACGCGCAGTTCGAGTTCGCGGCCGACGTGCCCAGCATGGTGGTCAACCCCGGGCGCATGTATTACGCGACGTTCACGGCAAAGAACCTGTCGGGGCGCGACACGGTCGCGCAGGCCGTGCCGAGCGTGGCCCCGAACGCCGCCGCGAGTCATTTCGTGAAGATCGAGTGCTTTTGCTTCGACAGCCAGGAATTCAGGGCCGACGAGAAACGACCGCTGCCGCTGCAGTTCTACGTCGACCCGGACCTGCCCGAGTACGTCGACACGATTACGCTTCAATACACATTCTTCGATACCGTTCGCACCGCCGCGAGCGCCCAGCCTTAACCGGAATTGATCATGGCATCACACGCAGACGACCATTACTACGTCCCCCACCACAGCCACTGGCCCATCGTCGGCTCGATCGGCCTGTTGTTCCTCATGGTCGGGGTTTCGACATGGCTGAACGGCAACGACCCGGGTTTCTGGGTCATGCTGACCGGCTTCGCCGTGATCATCTACATGGTGACCGGCTGGTTCGGAAACGTCATCAACGAAAGCCTGGCGGGCAAGTACAACGCGCAGGTCGACGCCTCCTTCCGCATGGGGATGATGTGGTTCATCTTCTCCGAAGTCATGTTCTTCCTCGCGTTCTTCGGTGCGCTGTTCTACGCCCGCAACATGTCGGTGCCGTGGCTCGGCGGCGCCAGCAACAACTTCTTCACGAACCTGCTGCTCTGGACCGGCTACGAAAGCACCTGGCCGACCAACGGCCCCGGCACGGTCGGTGGCCAGTTCCAGAGCATGGGGCCGCTCGGGCTGCCGCTGATCAACACGACCCTGCTGCTGACGAGCAGCGTCACGATCACGATCGCGCACCACGCGCTGCTCGAAGGCAAGCGCGGCCTGCTGTCGCTGTTCCTCGGCCTGACGATCATCCTTGGCTTCACGTTCCTGTATTTCCAGGGCGTCGAGTACATCCACGCTTACAACGACCTTAACCTGCGCCTGACCTCGGGCATTTACGGCTCGACGTTCTTCATGCTGACCGGCTTCCACGGCATGCACGTGACGCTGGGCGCGATCATGCTGACGATCATCTTCCTGCGTGTCCTGAAAGGCCATTTCACGCAGGAGAAGCATTTCGGCTTCGAGGCCGTCGCCTGGTACTGGCACTTTGTCGACGTGGTCTGGGTAGGGCTATATATCTTCGTCTACTGGCTGTAGACGGAGCCGTCGGGAAAACCGGACTGGATTGCGGGCGCTTCGGCGCCCGCGCTCTTTGTGGTGTCTTATTCGGTCGGGATATAGCCGAGAAAGTAGGCCGCCACGAGGAAGGCCACCAGCGTCATCGACAGTCCGACGCGGATTTTCAGCGCCGTCAGCATCTTCCGCGAGCTTTGCTCGTCGCGGCGGGTCAGGAAGAACAGGGCGGAAAAGAGGCTGGCCACGATGGCGGCAAGCATGACGAGGACGAAAGTTTTCATTACAGGCTCTTTGGTACCGAGTGACGAGTATACCGTGAACGCTGCAGCAACAGACCGGATGTCGAACCCCCTGCCCTTCATCGTGGGCGGCGGTTTCGTCGTGCTATTCGTTGTCGCCGGCATCTGGCAGCTCGACCGGGCCGAGGAGAAGCGGGCGGAACGCCTCGCGTTCGCCAATGCCTCCGGCTACACGAGTTACGCCGACGGTAACGAAGTCAGACCTTTCGAGCGAGTAGAGGTTCGCGGCCGCTGGCTCGGCGAGCGGCAGATCATCCTCGACAACATCATTGTCGATACGGAAATCGGCCACTACGTCCTCACCCCGCTGGAAACGGCACCGGACGAACCGCTGGTCATCGTCAACCGCGGATTCCTGCCCCTGTCCCGGGACGGAATCGACGCGACGACCGTTGCGATCGCCGACCGGGTGCGGGAAGTCCGCGGCCGCATCGGCCGGCTGCCGCGCGCCGGCTATCGCATGGGCGCCGCCATCCCTGAGGTCGACTCATGGCCGGTCCACGCGGTGTACCCGGTTTACGAAGACCTCGAAGTTACGCTCGGCCGGCCCGTGCAGCCGTTCGTGCTGCTGCTCGACGAAGCGGAACCGAACGGCTTCGGCCGCGACTGGCAGCCGCAGGGCATCGGCCCGGGCAGACACTTGGCCTATGCGACCCAATGGTTCGCTATGGCGCTCGTGCTCACGGGCCTCCTCGTCTGGCACGCCCGCAAACGGAGCTTCGACAATGACTGAATCCACTGACACCAGGCCCCGCGGCCGGCTGACACTGCTGCTGATCGCCCTGATCTTCCTCGGCCCGCTGGCCTTCGCCGCGTGGCTCTACTACAGCGGGGAGACGCTGCAGCCCGAAGGCCGCGCCAACCACGGCATACTCCTGGAACCCATCACCAGCCTCCCCGGGGCGGTGCCGGGCTCGGCGATGTACGGACTGGAGGGAAACCTCTGGAAACTGGTCTACGTCCATACGGCGGCCTGCGAGGACGACTGCCGAAATGGCCTCTACACGATCCGGCAGATCAGGCTCATGCTCGGCCGCGAGATGGACCGTGTCGAGCGCGTTTTCTTGCACGGGGACGCGCCGCTGGATACCCTTTACATACAGGCTGAGCACGAGGGCCTGGTGGCCCTCCCAGAGATGCCGCTGGCCGAGTTCCTCGTGAACAGGATCCCACCGGATGTGCCCCCGGACGGCTACTTCCTGGTCGACCCGCTCGGCAACCTCGTTTTATATTTCCCGCCGGGCATCAACCCCCGCGACATGGTGAGCGACATCAAGCGCCTATTGCGACTGTCGCGCATCGGCTGAAGAGACAACATGAGTACTAACGTCGAACTGCAGTATGCCAGCTGGCATGACTACTACGAGCTGACCAAACCCAAAGTCGTCATGCTGATCGTCTTTACGGCGGTCGTTGGCATGTTCCTGTCCGTGCCCGGCTGGCCGGGTCTCCAACCGCTCGTCTTCGGTACGCTGGGCATCGGTCTCGCCGCCTCCTCGGCAGCCGTGTTCAACCACGTCCTCGATGCCCGTATCGACATCCACATGCTGAGGACCAGGGCGCGCCCGCTGCCGACAGGACGCCTGAGCGAACGCGCCGCGCTGCGCTTCGCCTCGATGCTGTGCGTCGTGTCGATGATCATGCTGTGGTTCCTGGTGAACCCGCTGACCGCCGTGCTGACGTTCTTCTCGCTGATCGGCTACGCCGTCGTCTACACCGTGTACCTGAAACGCGCGACACCGCAGAACATCGTGATTGGTGGCGCTGCCGGCGCCGCCCCGCCTGCCCTCGGCTGGGTTGCCGTCACCGGCGAACTGCACAGCGACGCGCTGCTCCTGTTCCTGATTATCTTCGTCTGGACACCGCCGCACTTCTGGGCGCTCGCGATCGCCCGCAAGGACGAGTACGCGAAGGTAGGTATCCCGATGCTTCCGGTCACGCACGGCGAGGACTTCACGCGCCTGAATATCCTGCTCTACACGATCCTGACGCTGCTCATCTCTATCATGCCCTACCTGACCGGCATGAGCGGGTTGATCTATCTCCTCACGGCGCTCGCGAGCGGCGGATGGTTCCTGTGGCTCGCCATCGAGATGTTCCGGCGACCGGAGTCGAAGAGCCTGCCGATGCGCGTGTTCAAGTACTCGATCAGTTACCTGGCCGTGCTCTTCGGCGCGTTCCTTGTCGATCACTACCTGATGATTCGCGTCAGCTTCGAGATCGTCAGCTAGCCGCCGACCCGCCGCGCCTCAGCGATTGTCGCGAACGACGTAGCCGGCCTGCATCACCATTGCGATCGAGCGCTCCGGCGTCTCGATGACCGACATGTCCTCGAGCGGGTCCTCGTCGAAGAGCACGAGGTCGGCATTCCAGCCGGGCCGTATCTCGCCGAACAGGCCCTCGCGATTCAGCTTGCCCGACATGCGGATGACGGCCGCGCTCTCGGACGTCGCCTGGCGTAGCACCTCCGCCGGCGTCCAGTACTGGGCGCGCTCGGTGAACTCCCGCGGCAGCCGCTTGTAGGCGCTGTTGATGAGATCCGTTCCGAAGCCCGTCATGATGTCGTACTTCTTGATCAGCCGGATCAGGTTTTCCTGGCCCTCGAGGACGAGCGCCGCTTTCTCGCGATTGTTGTCGCTGAGCCCGGGCATCTCGCCCAGCATCCGAAAGATGACGAGCTGCGTGCTGATGACCACGCCGCGGTCGGCCACCAGTTTCGCCGTTGCATCGTCGATCAGCAGCCCGTGCTCGATGCAGCGCACGCCGTTCTCGACGAGGCGCGTGACGGCCTCCGAGGTGTATGCGTGCGCCAGCACGTAGGTGTCCCAGTCGCTCGCCGCCTGCACGGCCGCACGAATCTCGGCCGGTGACGGCTGCAGCGTGTGGATCGGGTCGTAGTCTGACATCACGCCCCCGCCGCCCATGATCTTGATCTGGGTCGCACCGTTCTTGAGGTTCTCGCGGACCGCCGCCAGCGTCTGGTCAACACCGTCGGCAATCACCGCGGAGCGCCCGCCCACGTAGGGTGAGCCGGACTCGAGGGAGGGGTGCGGTTCGTGCCGCTCGCGCCAGTCGCCGTGCCCCGCCGTCTGCGAGATCACCGCGCCCGAGGGAAACAACCGCGGCCCCTCGAGTTCCCCGCTCGCGAATGCCCGCGCGAGGCCCGGCGAGGTGCCGCCGGCGTCGCGTACGGTCGTGAATCCGTGATCGAGGTAGTAGCTCGCGACCTTGGCGGCGAAAGCCCCCTGGACGACCGGGTCCCGGTCATCGAGTCCGGATGCGACGTGGCCCGTGAGATGCGAATGCAGGTCGATGAAGCCGGGCGTCAGCAAACGTCCGTTGCCCGCGATGACCGTTGCACCGGCGGGTGCATCGATTGCGGCGCGGGAAACGGCCTCGATCAGGCCGTCCCTGACCAGGACGCTGCCACGGTACGGCGAAGTCCCCGTGCCATCGAAGACACGAACGTCGTCGAACAGTACGGTTTCCGCCAGCGCGGGCACGGTCGCCGCGACCAGCGCGGCAAGGATGAAGGACAGACGTTTCATTGAGTTCCCCCGGAATTACCCGATGACCTGGTGTTTGTCGTAGTGCTCGAATGCTGCCACGCACTCACGCAGCCATTGTCTGCGCAACATCGCCTGTTCGACGTATCAGGGCACGCGCCTTGCTCCCGATCGGCAGGAACCGGCAGAGGACGCT
>JAZBNZ010000183.1:0-9051 GCA_036350895.1 Woeseiaceae bacterium | reverse complement strand
CTCGTCCGGCACACCGATCAACGTGCACGCCAAGGTGATGATCGTCGACGGCCGTTTCGCACGCATCGGCTCCGCCAACCTGAGCGCCCGCTCGATGAGCCTCGACAGCGAGTGCGACCTGGTCGTCGACGACCCGGACGCGGCGCTGGCACTCTGTGCCGACCTGCTGGCCGAGCACATGGACGCCGACATGGATACGGTCCGGAGGCGGCTGGCAGAGGACGGCCTCGTCGCCACCGTCGACGGTATGGGTGAGGGGAGCGGACGCCTGGAAGCGCTCGAACCGGAGTCCCGGGATACGGAACAGATACTGCTCGAGCCGATCGCGAAGATCGCGGACCTGGAGAAACCGCTGGTTCGCTCCGAGGCTGCGAATGACGACGATGACATGCCCACGCCGATCCTCGGCTGGCTGTTTTTTGCCGGGGTCGTGCTGATTGTCGCGTTCTGGGTGATTCTCGGCGTGCAGGGCAGCGAGGGTGATGTCGATCTGAAGGAAGTGCTGCGCGACCTGCGGGGCCTGGCGTCGCACTGGTTCGCGCCGCTGCTTGCCATCCCTGCGTTCGTCGTTGGCAGCCTGGTCGTGGCGCCGGTCACCGGCATGATCGCCGTCTGTGCCCTCTTGTTCGATCCGTGGATTGCGTCGATCGTGGCCATCGCCGGCGTGCTTGCCGCCACCGCCGTCAACCACTGGATCGGTGGGCATTTCGCACGCTTCATTACCAAGCGCGTACCGCAGGGTATCTCCGACAGGATCGAGCGCATGGCCGGTTCGTCGGACATCTGGTCGCTGGCCGGCCTGCGCCTGATACCGGTGGCACCGTTCACGGTCGTCAATGTCGTTGTCGGGGTCTCGGGTGTGTCGCTGCGGGACTTTCTCGTCGGGACGCTGATCAGCATGACCCCCGGCATCGTCCTGATTTGCCTGAGCGTCGACCGTGCCCGCGCGGCCCTGGCCGGCGAGCCGATCTTCGACCCCTGGATAGTCGCCGCGATCGCCGCGGCCGGCGTTGCGCTCATCGCGCTGCGGGCATGGCGACAGCGCGGCGGAACCTGATCGCGGCCGGCGAGACTCGAGCCTGCCCTGCCGCAACGTAACTTCGTGAGCCGAACCCTGCGAATCGTCAGCTACAACGTGCACGCCTGTATCGGCACCGACGGCCGGTTCTCGCCAGAACGTATCGCCCGGGTGCTCGAGCAGCTCGCGCCCGATTTTGCAGCGCTGCAGGAAGTCGAGGACCGCGACGTCGATGGCAGGCCGGTATCCGAGTTCCTCGCCGATCGCCTCGACATGCACGCCTACCGCGGACCCACGCTCGTCCGCGGCGCCAGCGACTACGGCAACCTGCTGCTCGCCGGGCGCAAGGCCAAAACAATCGTCCGGCACGAAATCGCCGTTGCCGGCCGCGAGCCGCGCGGCATCATCGAGGCCGATTTCAGCATCGGCTTCAAGTCGCTGCGACTCTTCGCGACCCACCTGGGCCTGTCCGCTGTCGAGCGCCGCAGGCAGGTCGACCGGTTGCTGGCCATCGCGTCGGGCAGCGACAGCGATCTCGTGGTACTGGCAGCAGACTTCAACGAATGGCTGCCCGCCGGTCACGTCCATCGGCGGCTCGCGCGACATTTTGCGGCGGGGACGCGAGTGAAGACGTTTCCCTCTCGCCTGCCGTTCCTGGCGCTGGATCGAATCTACGTGACGCCCGCGCCCGCCGGCGCGCTCGATGACCGGGTCGAACGCAGCGCACTGGCGCGGCAGGCCTCCGATCACCTGCCGCTCGTCTGCGACCTGGCCACCTGACTTTCGGCGGCCGGCGACCGCGTATCGCCCGCTGCGGAAAGCCACGATTGCGGCACCTCGGCGTGCCGCCTACGGTGGAATCGGGGAAGAATCGGAGGACTCAACGATGACACCCAACAAACTGTTGTTACTGGGCACGGCGACGCTGCTTGCGGGCCTGTGCGGCTGCGAACGCCAGGTCAGCTTCACGGATGACGTCCAGCCGATCCTCGACGCGCAATGCGTCCGTTGTCACGACCAGGCCGCCGAAGGCGAGGCCGTCAGCGGCCTGAGCCTCAAGTCCTACGCCGACCTGATGCAGGGCACGCGATACGGCAAGGTCGTAGTCCCCGGCAGCCCGGAATCGAGCGCGCTGTACCTCACGGTCGCCCAAGAGACTTCACCGGAAATCCAGATGCCGCCCCATCATGAAGACAAGCTGGCAATGGGTTCCGGCGCCGCGCTGACCGAAAAGAAGGTCGAGACCATCCGGCTCTGGATCGAGCAGGGAGCACCGAACAACTAGGCCGCCGCCGGCCCTCCAAGAAAGATATTTGGGGTCAGAGTAAAGACTGCGGCGTGGATAATTTGGGGTCAGAGTAAAGACTAAAGAAGCAGTCTTTACTCTGACCCCGAATTGCCGTTCGTACAGCCGTCTTTCCCTGAAGATCCACGCGGCGTAGACTTGCGCGCCTTTTTTGTGACGCCGCAGGCGAACTCGTGATGCCATTCAAGATCAGCCGCCGGACGATGAGCGAACTGCTTCGCATCGCCGTGCCCATGGTGGTGTCGCAGGGCACGTTCGCCGTCATGATCTTCACCGATCGCTACTTCATGTCGCAGATCGATCCGGTTCACATCGCGGCTGCGCTGGGCGGGGGCGTCGCGTCCTACTTTTCGTTCTGCTTCTTCGTCGGCCTGCTCTCCTACGGCAACGCACTGGCAGCGCAGTATCTCGGTGCCGGGGAAAAGGAAAAGGGACCGAAGGTCGTCACGCAGGGCTGGATCATCACGGTGATGAGCGCGCCGATCCTGACCTTGATCACGTTCCTCGTCGCCGGCGTCTTCGAGAGCATGGGGCACGAACCGGAGCAGGTCGCGCTCGAACGCACGTACTACCTGATCCTGATGTCCGGCGTGCTCGTGACGCTCGCCAAGGTCTGCCTCTCGGCCTACTTCGCGGGCATCGGCAGGACTCACGTCGTGATGATCTGCGATGTCTTCGGGCTCATCGTCAACATACCGCTCTGCTACATCATGGTGTTCGGCAAGCTGGGGTTCCCGGCGATGGGCATCGTCGGCGCCGGCCTCTCGACCGTCGTCGCGACCGTCCTCGCGTTCGTCCTGTTCCTTGCGTTTTACTTCGCCAGGGAGCACCGAGAGAGCTTCGGCGTGCTCGCCTCGTTCTCGCTCGAGATGAAGATCCTCAAGCGATTCTGGCGACTCGGCCTGCCGTCCGGTCTCGAGCAGTTCCTCAACGTCGCCGCGTTCAACCTGTTCCTCCTGATGTTCCAGTCGTACGGCGTCGCCGAGAGCGCGGCGGCCGCGATCGTCTTCAACTGGGACATTCTTTCGTTCGTCCCGATGATCGGGCTGCACGTCGGCGTAATCAGCCTCATCGGTCGCTTCGTCGGTGCCCGGGACATGACCCGGGTCAACGAGGTGATCGCCGCCGCGTTCCTGCTGGCGCTGAGCTACTCCGCGCTGCTCGCGATCCTGTACAGCAGCCTGCGGTTTCCGCTGGTCGAGGTGTTCGCGCCGCCCACCGGCGACTTCACGGCGATCCGGGAGTTGTCCGCCTTCATGATGATCGGCCTCTCGAGCTACGTCATGGCTGACGCGATCGTCCTCGTTGCCGGCGGGGTCCTGCGGGGCGCCGGGGACACGCGCTGGCTGATGGTCGCCTCGGTGTCCCTGCACTGGGCCATGCTGGTCGCGCAGTTTTTCATCATCCGCGTGCTCGACTTCAGCCCCCGCGTATCGTGGATCGCATTCGTTATCCTCGTCCTCGCGATCGCGCTCGTCTACCTGCTGAGGCTGTGGGGCGGCCGCTGGCGCGACGAGGCAGCGCTGGCGCGCGTCATGGCGGAATAAGCGGAAAGATCGGGGTCAGAGTAAAAACTCGGTGGTGCTGCCCCGAGTTTTTACTCTGACCCCAATCTCCATAGTTTTTACTCTGACCCCGAACTCTTCAAGGCATCCGGTTTTCCGGCGTCTCGACTGCATGCGCGGTACTATGTCTCTACCGGCTCGCAGACAGGTGACGACATCATGACGAGCAACGCCCGTTCGCCCTTCGGCATGCGGCAATTCCGGCTGTTCAACCTCTTCGGGTTCGAGGTCAAGCTGGATATCAGCTGGTTGCTGCTGGGGCTCCTGATCAGCTGGTCGCTGGGCGCCGGGTATTTCCCGACGCAGTACCCGGACCTGCCGTCGTCCGCCTATGCCTGGATGGGCATCGCCGTCGCGATCGGTGTGCTCATCTCGATCGTCCTGCACGAGTTCTCCCACTCGCTGGTCGCCCGGCAATTCGGCATGCCGATACGCGGGATCACGCTATTTATCTTCGGCGGCGTCGCGGAGATGGAGGAGGAGCCGCCTAACCCGCGCGCCGAGTTCCTGATGGCGATCGCGGGCCCGCTCGCGAGCTTTGCTATCGCCGGCGTGCTCTGGCTCCTGCACGGGGCCGCTGCTGCGTCGGCACCGACGCCGGTGCTCGGCGTAGTGCAGACACTGGCGATGATCAACCTGACGGTCGCCATCTTCAACCTCGTGCCGGCGTTCCCGCTGGACGGCGGCCGCATGCTCCGGGCCGTCCTGTGGCATCTGAAGCGCAACCTGCGCTCGGCGACGTACACCAGCAGCCAGATCGGCAAGAGCTTCGGCATCGTGCTGATGGTGCTCGGCGGCCTGTCGCTGCTCGGCGGCGACGTCATCGGCGGCATGTGGTGGTTCCTGATCGGGCTGTTCGTGCGCGGCGCCGCCGAAGGTTCGTACCAGCAACTCGTCATGAGCGAGATGATCAAGGACCGGCCGGTCAGCGACTTCATGCGCCGCGAGCCGGTCACCGTGCCGCCGACCGCGACGATAGCCGAGTTCCTCGAGGACTACGTCTACCAGCATCACTTCAAACTCTTCCCGGTCGTCCAGGACGGCAGGCTGCTCGGCAGCATCAACCTCGCGGACGTCCGCGGCCTGCCGGCAGCAGAGCGCTCGGGCCGCAAGGTCAGCGATTTCATGCAGGCAACCTCGCCGGACAACTCGGTCCCGGCCGATATGCCGACCGCCAAACTGCTGCCGGTCATGGTCCGGCCGCCCGCCCCGGCCCGCTACATGGTCGTGGACGGCGACCGCTTGGTGGGCATGATCTCGCTCAAGGACCTGCTCGAGATCATCTCGCTGCAGCTCGAACTCGACTCACCCGGCAAGCAATGAGTGGCAATACATGAGGTCAGGGTAACGACCCCATTGGTATCGTAAAACCCACGCGTTCGAGCAGCTCACGATAGCGCGGATCCTGCTTGACGGGCTCGAGCAGGCGATCGACCTGCAGATCCGCCATGCCGGGATCGCGGACCTCCCAGGCCTTTTCCAGCCACCGAAACGCGGCATCCGGCTGTCCGATCCAGGCGTATGCCTCCGCTACCTGGTACGGGCCGGTCTCCGCGTATTCGCGCTCCAGTTGCAGAAGCGCAGCCTGCGCAGCGTCTGCGTCACCGAGCGCGTGTCGGACCAGCACGTCAGCGAGCAGCGCGAGCAGGGGATGCGTCTCCTTGCGCCCTGCCGCCGAGCGGGCATCGCCACGGGCGAGGTCGATCTGGACGTGCAGCATGCCGGATCCCGGGAACCCGGGCACCAGCTCCACCGCCCGCTCCAGCGCAGCCTCGGCGCCATCGAGGTCGCCCGCCGTGTAGCGAAAGTAAGCCAGGTTGTTGTGCGACGAGGCGCGCAGCGGGTCGCGTTCTACGGCCATTTTCGCGAGCGCCAGCGCACGCTCGAAATTGGCGAGATGGAAATTGAGCGCGGCGTTGGCCGAGATCACGAATGCGTCGCCGGGCGCAAGCTCGAGCGCCGTTGCCAGGTATTGTCGCGCCCCCGCCCAGTCCCAGTCGTAGTACATCCGGATCCAGCCAAGTATCAGGTACGCCTGCGCCAGGTCGGGCGACATCGAGAGCGCCTGCTGCGCCTCCTTGCGGGCGTTCTCGTACGCGGCGTCGGGCAGCTCGAAAGCGAGGTCGCCGAGCCGCGTCCAGACCCCGGCGAGGACGGCCCGCGCCTCGGCGAATCCAGGCGACGTCGCGATCGCCGTCTCGAGATGCTTGATCGCCTGCCGCAATCCCGCCTCGTCGCGCGCCGTCTCGTACAGGTATTTGCCGCGCAGGTACTCGAGGTATGCGTCTGCATCGCCGGCGGCGCTCGAACTGCCGGGTTCGAGGACGCGGACGCTCAGCTGATCAGCGATCGCTCTCGCAATATCCGACTGCAGGCGGAACGCATCCGCGAGCTGTCGATCGTAGGTGTTCGCCCAGAGGTTGTAACCGGAGCGCGCATCCACGAGCTGTACCTGGATACGCACTCGCCCCCCCTCCCTCAAGATCGTGCCGTCGAGCACCGTGTCGACGTCCAGTGCCTCGCGAATCTCGTCGAGCGCGCCGCGCCGGTCGCGGAATGCGAATGCCGAGTTACTGGCCGCGACGCGCAGTCCGTCGATGCGCGCGAGGGTGGTCAGTACTTCGAGCGCGAGACCGTCACCGAAATAGAGCTCGTCGCCGGACGCACCCGGCATCGCGAACGGCAGCACGGCTATCGATTCGGGTGGCGTTAGCTCAACGGGTGCCCGCTGCTCTCCCGCGCGCCAGAATGCCAGGGCACCAAGCACCAGGACCGCTGCAAACGTCGCCAGCGCCATGGGCCAGCGGCCCCGTTCGTGGCTTGCGGCCGGACCGGGCAGCGGCGACAGAGCGGCGCTTTCGCCCAGGCGGCCATCCGCAGGGAGCGCTTCCACCGTCGCGACGAGCCGGTAGCCGCGCTTGGGAATCGTCTCGATGAACATCGCCTGCCCGCGCCGATCACCGAGGACGCGACGCAGTTCACCGACGGTCGCGGTCAAGGGTTCGTCGGTCACCGCGGTCCGGCCCCAGACCTCGGACAGGATCGTGTCCCGCTCGATGACCTCTCCCGGCGACGCGGCGAGGAGACACAGGACGTCCATCGCCTTGGGCCGGAGCCGCTCGACCTCGTCGCCGCGGCGGATACGGCCCTCGAGCGGCAGTACCTCCCAGTCTCCGACCTTGAACGGCTGTTTGCGCATGTGCGGATTGCCCTCCGGCAGCGGCGCCCATTCTACGGGAAGCGCCCGCATTTCGTTTCCTGTGCAGACGATTTAGATGCCGCAGGAAAAATTTCGGTTTTTTTTCACCTAAAAAGAGCCGTTATTTCAGGCGCTTACCTGTGCCGCCCCCGACCATGGCAACCCTCTGCAGCGCCGTTGCTGCAGCTCGACCACGACGGAGGACACCGCCATGAAATCACTGAAACAGCTTGCGGACAGGGCCATTTCCCTGGCGGCCGCCATCGCGCTCGCCGCGTCGCTGGCGATCGGCTACGGCCACAGCCTGGCGCTTTTCGCAGGACTCATCGGCTAGCGGCCTCGTGCCGCCGGCGTTTCCGGAATTCGCGGCACCGTGCCGCACTTCAAGAGGTAAGACACCATGATCGACATACTCACCATCGTGAGCCTGGCATTCATCCCTGGCTTCATGCTCCTCGACCTGGTCTACCAGGCAAGGTCCTACGACGCGCCGCGCTGGTACAGGCTGCGCAGCTTCCTGGTCTCGGTCGCCGTGATCGGCGGCTCGATCGCCATCGCCACGTTCTGGGGGAAACTCCTGGCCGGCATCAGCCTGTTCGACGGCTCGGCACTCGGCACCTGGGGCGGCGCTGCCCTGGGGATATTCGTCTACGAGCTGTTTCACTACAGCTATCACCGCGCGGCGCATCGCTTCGACTGGCTGTGGCTCGCCGGTCACCAGATGCATCACAGCACCGAAAAACTGGATGCTTTCGGCGCCAACGTGCTGCACCCGCTCGACCTGTTCTTCTTCACGACCTGGAGCAGCCTGGTGTTCTTCCCGCTGCTCGGCCTGGCGCCGGAAGCGGGTGCGATCGGCGCGACCTGGATCGCCTTCAACGCGATGTTCCAGCACGCGAACGTTCGCACACCGCGCTGGCTCGGCTACCTCGTCCAGCGGCCGGAGAGCCACGTCGTGCACCATGCGCGGGGACGCCATGAGAGCAACTACAGCAACCTGCCGCTGATCGACATGCTGTTCGGCACTTTCGACAACCCGCGGACGATCGAGGGCATGCAGACCGGCTTCTACAAGGGCGCATCCGCGCGGCTCGTCGAGATGCTGGGCTTCCGTGACGTCTCGAAGCCGGCACCGCGTGAAGCAGACCCGGACGGCACTTCCCTCCACCAGGCCGCCTGACCCCCTCGGCGGCGACGCTTGCCCGGGCATCGACCTTGCCGATGCCCGGGCCTTTTTTCGAACTGATTTGGGGTCAGAGTAACAACTCGGGCGGCGCCCGGGTTGTTACTCTGACCCCCGCCTATTCATCACGCGTCAGCGGCACGAAGCGGACCGGGATCACGCTGTCGGTGCGCACCGAGCCGTCCGGCTCTTTCGTCAACAGCCGCAATGTCTGGATCCCGTCACGGGCACCCACCGGGATGACCATGCGGCCGCCCACGGCGAGCTGCTCGACCAGGGGTTCCGGCACTTGCTCCGGCGCGGCGGTCACGAGGATGGCGTCGAATGGCGCGTGTTCCGGCCAGCCGGCATAGCCGTCGCCGATCCTGACCTTGACGTTGTCGTAGCCGAGCCGTTCGAGATCAACGGCGGCGCGCCGGCCCAGCCAGTCGATGATCTCGATCGTGAATACCCTGCCCGCGAGTTCGGACAGCACGGCCGCCTGGTACCCTGAGCCGGTGCCGATCTCGAGGACCACGTCGTCTGTCGCGACCTCTGCAAGCTCCGTCATCAGTGCGACGATGTAGGGCTGCGAGATCGTCTGCCCACCGCCGATCGGCAGGGGATGGTTGCGGTAGGCGTAGGCCCGCTCTGCGTCCGGCACGAACTCGTGCCGCGGCACCCTGCCAATCACCGCCAGCGTTGCCTCGCTGACAGGCGGCGCGCCGTATTCCACGGCGAGCGCGGACTCCTCGCGCAGCAGTTCGACCAGCGCCTCGCGCTCGGTGTCGTAGTTCGCCT
>JAZBNZ010000182.1:0-9112 GCA_036350895.1 Woeseiaceae bacterium | reverse complement strand
GAGGGACTGGCAGTCACGGGTTACACGATCGCTGCCGTGGGCACCAGCGACGAGATCGGCGCGTTCATCGGTCCGGAGACGGAAGTCATCGACCTCGAGGGCCGCTTCGTCATGCCGGGTTTCATCGAAGGGCATGGCCACTTCCTGAGCCTCGGGGAATCGCTCCGGATTCTCGACCTGAAGGATGTCCGGAGCTGGGACGAGGTCGTGCGCATGGTCTCGGTGGCCGCCGACGGCGCGAAACCCGGCGAGTGGATAACCGGACGCGGCTGGCACCAGGACAAGTGGGACAGCGTGCCGGACGATGCCGTCGAAGGCGTGCCGGTCAACGACTCGCTGTCCAGGGTGTCACCGGACAATCCCGTGCGGCTGACCCACGCGAGCGGTCACGCCTATTTCGTCAACGACGCGGCGCTGGACGCGGCCGGCATCGGCAAGGACACGCCGGATCCTCGCGGCGGCACTATTGTTCGCGATGCCGACGGCGAGGCGACGGGCATGCTGCGGGAAACGGCACGCAACTTGGTCGATGCCGCCGAGCGCAGCTACGTGCAGGGTTTGTCCCCGGCGGAGCGGGAGGCGCTGGATCGTGAGCGTGTTCGACTCGCCGGCGAGCGGGCGCTGATGTTCGGCGTCACCTCCTTCCAGGATGCCGGGGAGCGGACTCGCAACTTCTTCGACGTCATCGAGTTTATGAAGAAGCTGGAAGTATCAGGCGAGTTGCCCATCAGGCTGTACATGATGGCGCGGGGCATTCCGGTCGAGCAGCTCGACGAGGCCCTGCCGGTCCTGAAGATGCTGCCGGAAGGCAACGATTTCCTGACCGTGCGCGGCATCAAGAAGCAGGTCGACGGCGCCCTGGGCGCGCACGGCGCCTGGCTGCTGGAACCGTATACCGACCTGCCCGACACCGACGGCCTCGTCCTGGAGACCCTCGAGGAGATCGAGGCGAATGCGGAGCAGGCGGTCAAGCACGGCTACCAGGTCAACACGCACGCGATCGGCGACCGGGCCGTTAACGAGATTCTCGATCTCTACGAGCGCGTCTGGGAACGGATGGACGTGGACGGCAGCGAACTGCGCTGGCGAATCGAGCATGCCCAGCACGTTACCCCGGAGGACGTCCCGCGCTTCGGCGAGCTGGGCGTCATTGCCTCGATCCAGGCCGTGCACGGCACCTCGGATGGACCGTGGATACCGACGCGACTCGGTGAAGAGCGTGCCCGGGAGACCTCGCAGCCGTGGCGTGACCTGTTCGAGACCGGCGCCGTGGTGACCAATGGTACGGACGTGCCGGTAGAGCGCATCGACCCGATCGCGTCCTTCTATGCGTCCGTATCGCGGATGATGTCCACGGGCGAACGCTTCTACCCGGAGCACGTGATGACGCGGGAGGAAGCGCTCACGACCTACACGATGAACAACGCCTACGCCGCGTTCGAGGAGCACCTGAAAGGCTCCCTGACACCGGGCAAGTACGCGGATTTCGTCGTGCTGTCGCAGAACCTGTTGACGATCGACGAGGAACGCATACCGGAGACGGTGGTCGAGAAGACCTTCGTTGGCGGTGAGCTGAAATACGAGCGCACCGCCAATTAGGGCCTAAGTCTTGCGCATTCACCGCCGTCGCGCGTTAGAATACGCGCCCTGACCAAAGCGCCCGTAGCACAGCTGGATAGAGTACTGCCCTCCGAAGGCAGGGGTCGCAAGTTCGAATCTTGCCGGGCGCGCCATTTTTTGAAATCCCTTCCGGGGCAGCGGGTTAGCAGTGATGGCGATCACATGGAGCAACCCACCGGTGTGGATACAATTGGAACGCCCGGCGATCCTTTCGCCCCATCGGGCAGACTCCGGAGCCTGGGAGCATTGCCGCTTTGAACGACTGTACCGACACACTTTCGAGGACGCGCTGTCATCGGAGTGGCGCTGAATTTTCCAAGGGCGGTCTGACCTGATGTCGGCTGGCATATCGGGCGAGCAGGACCTGCCCCGGCAGGCAAGCCAGAATTTCGTGGACGACGAGCTTCGGCTTGCCGAATTGTGGTCTATCGTCTGGCGCGGTAAATGGCGCATCGTTGCCATCACTTTCGTGTTTTCTATGCTTTCGGTGTCGTACGCGCTGTTTGCCACCGAGTGGTATCGCGCCGAAGTGCTGCTTGCGCCAGCCGAGGGAAGAGACGTGTCTCCCATCCAGGGCCAGCTCGGCGGTCTTGCTGCGCTCGCCGGGATGAGCCTCGGCGGCGGAGACTCGGTCGATGCCATCGCCACGCTGACGTCGCGGGAATTCGCGCGTGATTTCATCAACGATGAGGGCTTGCTTCCCGTCTTGTTCCCGGAAGAGTGGGATCCTGAAGAAGAGCGCTGGCTGGCGACTGACACTGATGATCAGCCCGATATCCGCGATGCCGTTCGCCGCTTTCACGAGAACATCCTGCGTGTCGATGAAGATCGCGCTACCGGCCTCGTTACGGTTGCGGTCGAGTGGACGGATCCCGACATGGCCGCAGAGTGGGCATCCCTGCTGGTGCAGCGGCTCAATTCGAAACTCCGGGATCAAACACTGAAAGAGGCCGAGACCAACGTCGCGTACCTGCAGGGTGAGATGCAGAAGACGAACGTCGTGACGTTGCAGCAGGCCGTGGGGCGCCTGGTGGAGTCTGAACTGCAAAAGCTCATGCTCGCGAGGGGCACGGAAGAGTTCGCGTTCCGGACGATCGACCCGGCACAGCCGCCTGATAGACGCATCAGGCCGAAGCGCTCGTTGATCGTCGTTGTCGGTACCCTGCTCGGCGGATTTATCGCGTTGATCTGGGTATTCGTCGCACAGGCGCTAAGGCCGTAGCCTTCGGGCGACGGGGATCTTGACCTCACAATGAAGATACTGATTACCGGAGGAGCGGGGTTTATCGGATCGGCTGTGGTTCGCCACGTCGTCGAGCACACTGACGACAGCGTGGTCAATGTCGACAAGCTGACCTACGCCGGTAACCTCGAAAACGTTGCCGGTGTCAGCGCCTCCGATCGATACGCGTTCGAGCAGGTCGACATCTGCGACCGGTCCCGGCTCGAGGCAGTCTTTCGGAATCACCAGCCGGATGCCGTCATGCACCTGGCTGCCGAGAGTCACGTAGACAGGTCCATCGATGGCCCGGCCGAGTTCGTGCAAACCAACGTAGTCGGAACGTGCACTTTGCTGGAGACCAGTAACGCCTACCGGCAGTCGCTGCCGGAGGACCGGAAGCAGGCGTTTCGCTTCCACCATATCTCCACCGACGAGGTCTACGGTGACCTGCCGCATCCCGCGACCGACCCGGATGCGCATGCACACCTGTTCACCGAAATGACGCCGTACGCGCCCAGCAGCCCCTACTCGGCGAGCAAGGCATCGGCGGACCATCTCGTGCGTGCCTGGATGAGGACCTACGGCCTGCCGGTGCTGATCACGAACTGCTCGAACAATTACGGCCCCTATCATTTCCCGGAAAAACTGATTCCGCACATCATTCTCAATGCGCTGCATGGCAAAGAGCTTCCCGTCTACGGCAAGGGTGACAACATCCGGGACTGGCTCTATGTGGACGACCACGCGCGTGCCCTGCACCTGGTTGTCACCGAAGGCACTGTGGGTGAAACCTACAACATCGGCGGCAACAGCGAGCGGCAGAACATCGACGTCGTGCACGCCATCTGCGACATACTGGCCGACGTGCAGCCGGAACCGCGGTGGCAGGAGCAGGCCAATCCCGAGCGAAGCAGCGAGGGCGGGACGCCGTTCGATTACCGGGGCCTGCTAACTTACGTATCCGACCGGCCGGGTCATGACCGGCGCTACGCGATCGATACGAGCAAGATCGAGGGCGAACTTGGATGGAAACCGCTGGAGACTTTCGAGTCCGGATTACGCAAGACCGTGGAGTGGTATCTCGACAACGAAGAGTGGTGGCGGCGCGTCCTGAGCGGTGACTACCGACTGGCAAGGCTTGGAGGGCATGCAGGGTGAAGGGCATCATTCTTGCCGGCGGCTCGGGAACGCGGCTCTACCCGATTACGAAGGGGGTTTCGAAGCAACTCCTGCCGGTCTACGACAAGCCGATGATCTACTACCCGCTGTCGGCGCTCATGCTGGCGGGTATTCGCGACATCCTGGTGATCACAACTCCGACTGACAGGGACAGCTTTGAACGGCTACTCGGCGATGGCAGTGATTTCGGGATCACGCTGAGCTACGCCGTTCAATCCAGCCCGGATGGCCTCGCCCAGGCCTTCCTCATCGGCGAGACGCACATCGGCAACGACGGCGTCTGCCTGGTGCTGGGAGACAATATCTTCTACGGGCAAGGGTTCACGCCCTTGTTGCGAGAGGCCGCAGCGCGAACGCGAGGGGCCACCGTGTTCGGGTACAAGGTGCAGAATCCGAAAGCGTTCGGCGTCGTGGAGTTTGATGACAACCACAAGGCCATATCGATAGAGGAAAAGCCGGCGCATCCGAAATCGCAGTACGCTGTTACTGGCCTTTACTTCTACGACAACGATGTCGTGGAGATCGCCAAGGGAGTCAAGCCTTCGGCGCGTGGCGAGCTCGAAATTACGAGCGTTAACCAGGCCTATCTCGAGCGAGGTGAGCTGAACGTGGAGATTCTCGGGCGCGGCTTTGCGTGGTTGGACACCGGGACGCACGAGGACCTGCTTGCAGCGGCGAGTTTCGTGGAAACCATCGAGCGACGCCAGGGCTACAAGATTGCCTGCCTCGAGGAGATTGCTTTACACAACGACTGGCTCACCCCTATGGACCTGCGGCGAATTGGCGAGTCGCTGCGGAAAAACAGTTACGGCCAGTACCTGATGCAGATAGCGGACGAATGGGAGTCCTGACGCCTTGACGGTGCCAACTGCTGCGTTCGATTCACGTCCGGGCCCGGAACATCATGGTTTCCTTTCTTGACCTGAAAACACTCAACGCGAGTTACCGCGATGAACTGCTCGCGGCTGCTACCCGGGTTATCGACTCCGGCTGGTATATTCTAGGCGCCGAAGTCGATGCCTTCGAAGCCGAGTTTGCGAACTACTGTGGCGTCGAGCACTGCGTAGGCGTCGGTAACGGCCTGGATGCGCTGGCTCTTGTGCTGAAGGCCTGGAAGGAGATGGGAAGGCTCGAGAATGGCGACGAGGTCATCCTGCCGTCTCACACCTATATCGCCACCTGCCTGGCGGTGACCGACTGCGGGCTCACGCCGGTGCTGGTCGAACCGGATCCCCGGACCTACAACATCTGCCCGCGCAATGTCGAGGCCGCTATAACGCCAAAGACGCGGGCCATAATCCCTGTGCATCTCTACGGGCAGCTCGCGCCGATGAGCGAGATTATGGCGCTCGCCGGGAAGCACGACCTGCTGGTGCTGGAAGACGCCGCCCAGGCGCACGGCGCCAGCCTGGATGGCCGGAGGGCTGGCAGCTTCGGGGATGCTGCAGGCTTCAGTTTCTACCCGGGCAAGAATCTTGGGGCACTAGGAGACGCGGGCGCCGTCACGACGAATGACGGCGACCTTGCGAGGTTGGTTCGCGCAATCGGCAATTACGGCAGCGAGCGCAAGTACGAAAATGCCCACCCCGGCGTGAACAGCCGGCTGGATGAGATCCAGGCTGCGATGCTCCGCGTCAAGCTCGGACACGTGGACGACGAGGCGGCCCGTCGGCGCGCCATAGCCTGCGCGTATGCGTCGCGAATAGAGCATCCGGATATCAGTTTGCCTATCGCGACAGACACCGAGCAGGCTGCGCCGGCGTCGCACGTGTTTCACCTGTTCGTGGTTCGGACACCGCGTCGCGAGGCTCTCCAGGCCCACCTGGCTGAACGCGGCGTGCAAACTCTCATCCACTACCCGATTCCGATGCACAAGCAGCGGGCCTACGCCGCCTGGAACTCGACTACCTTCGCCCTGGCCGAGGCGCTCGCCGCCGAGGTGCTAAGCCTGCCGATCAGTCCGGTGATGAGTGACGACGAAGTCGACGAGGTGATTGAAGCCTGTAATGCCTTTCCTGAGGGCTGACTCGTGACGCTGATCAAGACGAGCTTGCTGAACGGCATAGCGGTCCTGGTCAAGATGCTCACGCTGCTGGGCCTGAACAAGATTCTCGCTGTCTATGTCGGCCCCACCGGATATGCCGTGCTGGGGCAATTCCAGAATGCCGTGCAGATGATCACGACGCTCGCCAGCGGAGCTATCAACATCGGCGTCACGAAATACACGGCCGAGTATTACGCCGACGAGGAAAGGCAGCACGCCGTCTGGCGGACCGCGGGGACGATATCGCTGGCCGGCTCGCTGATCGCAGCGAGCCTCGTGGTGATTTTCAGGCAGCCGCTGGCAGCATGGTTCCTGAAGGACGAGACGCTGGCTTCTGTCTTTGTCTGGTTTGCGGCAGCGCTTGTTTTCTTTGTCTTCAACCTGCTCTTTCTCGCGATCCTGAATGGCAAGAAGGAGATCATGCGTTTCGTGGCGGCCAATATTGCCGGCAGCCTCTTTTCCCTGGCCGTTACGGCGACGATGGCAATCCGGTTCGGCGTTTACGGCGCACTGGTCGCGCTCGCCATCTACCAGTCGCTGAGTTTTTTCGTCACATTGACACTGGTGTTCAGGGCGTCGTGGTTCCGCCTGGAGTACCTGATTGGTGGCATCGACGTGGCGGTCGCGAAGAACCTGGCGAGATTTACGCTGATGGCTTTGACCA
Organism: Woeseiaceae bacterium; assembly: GCA_036350895.1. Taxonomy (GTDB): domain Bacteria; phylum Pseudomonadota; class Gammaproteobacteria; order Steroidobacterales; family Woeseiaceae; genus UBA1847. The sequence continues at coordinate 2,383 of JAZBNZ010000182.1, read as the reverse complement.
GTTCGCTGTGTGTGCCGCTGAGCCACATCCTTGTTCGCAACCATCTCGGCGAGACGCTGGGTTGGGACTACGCAGGGTACTGGGAGGCGATGTGGCGGCTGAGTCTCGCCTACCTGATGCTCGTAACGACGACTCTGGGGGTCTATTACCTGCCACGATTGTCGGAGCTTAAGGACCCAGGCGACATCAAGCGAGAAATATTCCAGGGCTACCGGATTATCCTGCCTGTCGCTGTAGCCTGCGCCGCGGCGATATATGTCTTTCGCAGCCTGATCATCAGGCTGTTATTCAGCCCTGAATTCGGCCCCATGGCCGAACTCTTCGCTTGGCAGATGGTCGGGGATACCCTCAAGATCGGAAGCTGGATTCTTTCGTACCTGATGCTAAGCAAAGCGATGACGAGGCTCTTCGTCTTCTCGGAAATTACCTTTGCAGTATTCTTTGTCCTTCTGACGATGCAGTTGGTGGCCATTTTCGGCCTGGAGGGTGCGGCCATGGCACACGCCGTGAACTACCTCGTCTACTGGTCGCTGATGGCCGTCATGATACCGCGAGCATTACGGAAGTCCGGCCCAGCTACGTGATGCTGTCCCAATTTCGAGACGTTTTTCAGCCGCTTGCGGGGTCGACGACGGGCTAGTCGAGTTCGAACGCCGACTTGTAGTCGACACGCAGTTCCGGGTCCTGGGCCTCGCGATACAGGAGACAGTTGCCCACGACGAGGTTGTCCATCTCGGTACCCATGAAGCACTTGAATGCATCGACCGGAGTGCACACCGGGGGTTCGCCCCGGACGTTGAACGACGTGTTGATGACCGCGCCGCACCCGGTTTTTTCCTTGAACTTCCGGATCAAATGGTAGTACAGCGGGTTGGTTTCTTCGTGGACCGTCTGCACGCGTGCGGAATAATCGACGTGCGTGATTGCCGGTAACTCGGAGCGGGCCACGTTGAGCTTGTCGATACCGAAGAGCTTTTCTTCGTCCTCGGTCATGGCCTTGCGAATCTCCGGCTTCACTTCGTCCACGAGCAGCATGTAGGGGCTGTCCATGTCGGTCTCGAAATAGCGTTCGACGTCTTCCCGAAGTACCGAAGGCGCGAACGGTCGAAAGCTCTCGCGGTACTTGATCTTGAGGTTCATCGTCTTCTGCATCTTTTCGGAGCGCGGATCGCCGAGGATGGAGCGCGCGCCCAGTGCGCGGGGGCCGAATTCCATGCGGCCCTGGCACCAGCCGACGACTTTCTCGGAGGCGAGCAGCGATGCAGCCTTTTCCAGAAGTTCTTCGGTATCTTCGATGACTTCAAATACCGCGCCTGCTTCGCGCAGCTGCGCCTGCGTCGATTCGTTGTCGGCGCATGGTCCGAGGTAGGATCCGTTCATACCGTCCATCCGCTCCGGATCGACGGTACGCGGCTGGCCCTTGTACAGGTGGTAGGCCAGCAACGCTGCGCCGAGCGCCCCGCCGGCATCACCGGCTGCGGGCTGCACCCAGAGATTCTCGACCACGCCCTCGCGAATCAGCTTGCCGTTCGCAACGCAGTTCAACGCCACGCCCCCGGCAAGACAGACATTCTTCATCCCGGTCTCGGCCATTAGCCCCCGCACGAGGCGGGTAACTATTTCTTCCGTCACCGCCTGGACGGAAGCCGCCATGTCCATGTGGAACTGATCGAGCAGTTCGTCTTCCCGGGCGCGGACGGGGCGGCCGAAGAGTTCACTGAACCGGTCGTTCGTCATGGTCAGGCCGGTGCAGTAGTTGAAGTAATCCATGTTCAGCCGAAAGGTTCCGTCTTGTTTCAGGTCCATCAGCTTTTCGATCATCAGGTCCTTGTATACGGGCTTCCCGTAAGGCGCGAGGCCCATGACCTTGTACTCTCCCGAGTTGACCTTGAAGCCGATGTAATAAGTCACGGCCGAATACAGCAGGCCAAGCGAGTGCGGAAAGTGGAGCTCCTTGTGGACCTTGATGTCGTTGCCACGGCCGATCGCTGCGGACGTGGTTGCCCACTCGCCGACACCATCCATCGTCAGGATAAGTGCCTCTTCGAAAGGCGAAGGATAGAAAGCGCTCGCCGCATGACTCAGGTGATGCTCCGAGAACAGCAGCTTGTTCTCCCAGTCGAAGTTTTCGTCGAAGCGCTGGAATTCCTTCGTCAGCATGCTCTTCTGGAAGAGCTTCTCCTTAAGCCAGATCGGAATGGCCATCCGGAAGGACGAGAAGCCTTTGGGGGCGAACGCAAGGTAAGTCTCGAGCAATCGCTCGAATTTCAGGAAAGGCTTGTCGTAGAAGACGACGAAGTCGACGTCCTTCAGCTCTATACCTGCCTCCGAGAGGCAGTACCCGATCGCGTGCTCGGGGAACGAGGAGTCATGCTTCTTGCGG
>JAZBNZ010000181.1:0-4141 GCA_036350895.1 Woeseiaceae bacterium | reverse complement strand
GCCGCCGATGTATGCGCCGTCTTCGTCCTCGCCCGAGGGAGGAACGAGCGATGCATAGGTAAGAGTCGGCGCGTTCCGGTCGCCGAGCGTCCGACCGTCGTTGCCGAGCGATGCCGCCCCACCGACACCGTTGTCGCGTCCGTCTGTGAACGCGCGTGCCGGGTTGTGGCAGGTGGCGCAGGACATCGTGCGATCGCGGGACAGACGGACGTCGAAGAACAACGCTCGCCCGAGCGCTGCGAGACCATCGCCTGCGGGTGCGCCGGTACTCTCGTCGGGCGCCCAGGCGAGGATGATGAGCAGCCAGAGCACGTGTGGTCGAAGGCCCATGCGTGGAGTGTAAACCCGGGACGAAAGGGTGGACAGCGACAGAGCAGCCGGTCCGTTCTCGTAATCTACTTATTGCGCCGGCAGCGTACCGTCACTCACCATTTTTCCTGACATCTCAATAGCGTCGATAGGCCACCCTCTGGCGGGTGGCCACGGCGCAAGGCCCGGTCATCGCTGGGTCGGGGGCTACGAGTAGCCGGACATGCAGGTGACTCGATCGATAGCGATATTCAAGCGCTTGCTCGTGCTCGCGCTGTGCTGTCTCGTTTTCCTGACGGCATCGCGGTTGTTGCTCATAGGTATCTTCCACGACCGCGTTTCGGCCACGGGCGGACTCGGCTTCGTATTGCTGCAGGGGCTTCGCTTCGACATCGTCCTGGTCGGCCTGGTATTCGGGCCGGTCGCCCTCGTCAAGCCGTGGCTTCACACTCACGCCATGCTTAGCCGCGTGGGCGGGGCATTCGTCGCGGTCTACGTCGGCTCGAGCCTGGCCGCCGCGTTTTTCGTCGAGGCATCTACGGCGTCCTTCATAAGGGAGTTCGACAGCCGCCCGAACTACCTGTTTGTCGAGTATCTTCAATACCCCCGGGAGGTGTTCGCGACGGTCTCGGCGGAGCGCCCGGTCGAACTCGTCGCGTTCACGCTGATTACCGTATTGATTGGCGTTGCCGCGACCGCGTGGCTCGGGAGGGACCCGCGTTCCGACATCCGCCTGTCGCCGCTGGCTGCTGCGATGGCAATGCCCGTCATTGCACTGCTCGTGATGGCGATGGTGCGCTCCACGTTCGACCACCGACCGATCAATCCCAGCGTGGCGGCATTCTCACAGGATGCCATGGTGAACCAGCTGCCGCTCAGTTCACCGTACTCCCTCTTGTATGCGCTCTACGAGCGGCAGCGGGACGCGGAGCGGGACCGGATTCGCTACGGCGATATGAGCGATGACGAAGTCCTCGAGGTCATTCTTGCCGAGGCCGGGCTTGCGCCATCGGAGCAAATCGACACGCATGCCCCGACGCTTCATCACCAGGCTGCGACCCGCTCCCGGGACAAGCCACTCAACCTGGTGATCATTCTCGAGGAGAGCCTCGGAGCACAGTTCGTCGGCAGTCTCGGTGGCAAGGACCTGACGCCGCAGATGGACAGGCTGGCGGAAACGGGAATCTTCTTCGAACGCCTGTATGCCACCGGCACCCGGTCCGTGAGGGGCATCGAAGCGGTGCTCACCTGTATTACGCCGAGGGCGCAGCTGAGCGTCGTCAAGCTCAGCGAAACGCAGCGTGACTTCTTTACGCTTGCGAGTCTCCTGGCGTCGCACGGCTACCGCACCAGTTTCATCTATGGCGGCGAATCCCATTTCGACAACATGCGCCAGTTCTTCCTCGGCAATGGCTTCCAGACGATCGTCGATGAGAACGACTACGAGGATCCCGGCTTCGTGGGCTCATGGGGTGTCTCCGACGAAGACCTGTTCGCGCGCGCACACGAGGTATTCACGAGCGCTGGCGACGAGCTGTTCTTCAGCCTCGTGTTCACCTCCAGCAACCACGTACCTTTCGAGATCCCGGAGAACCGGGTCGAGCCGAGCCCGCTCGGGCCGAGAGAAACGGCCATCCGGTACGCGGATTTCGCGCTCGGCCAGTTCCTCGACACGGCGCGTCACTCCGACTACTGGGACGACACGGTCTTCCTGGTGGTCGCCGATCACAGCGTGCATATCAACGGCGGTACGCTGGTACCGACCGAGCGCTTCCGGATTCCCGGGCTGATCGTCGGCGGCACGGTCGAGCAGAGGCGGATTCCGGGCATTACGAGCCAGATCGACTTGTTGCCGACGGTCCTGTCGCTGATCGGTCTCAGCACTGAACATCCCTGCATCGGGCGCGACATCACCCTGCCCGAGTACGCGGAGGGCGCCGGCCGGGCCTCGATGCAGTTCGGCGAACTGCATGCCTACCTCGAAGACGAGCGGATGGTCGTGCTCCAGCACGAGCTGCAGCCGATGACATTCCAGCTCGGCCGCGCCGGCACAGCCGAGCTGATTCCCGGCGGCGACCCGGTTCTCGAACGCAAGGCGCTCGCGTACGCCCTGTGGGGGCCGCTGACCGTCCGAAACAGGGCCTACTTTAATTTCCCGCCCGGGCGCTCCGGTGGGGCCGCGCTCGCGACGCTATCCGATGAAGCGGAGCACCCTGATGGCGTCCACTAGGTTCGTCGCCGAAACGTACCGGCGCGGGGGATCGTCGCGCATGGCCTGGAATCGCCGGCAGAGAACGTTTGTTTTCGTATTTATTCTCTGGGTGCCGGCGTTCTGCGTTGCCGATTCGGCAATGGACGACTCCGGCGACGTGGAGCGGCGGCCGATACCGGCAGAAACGATTGCGCTGGAGCTCGCCAACCCGGTTACCTTGCTGGCGAGCTTCGGCATCGACTACGAATACAGGACCTACCAGGGTGATTTGCCGGGCGCCGATGGCCTGGATTCTCAGCGCATGGTGTTTTCGCCGTCGTGGCCCATTCGGCTCCGCAATGGCAAGAACCTGTTGCTGAGTGCCCGGATACCGATAAACGGCGATCAGCCGCAATGGAACCCGGTCAGTTATCTCACCTGGGAAGAATTCCTGATCCGACAGGCGCCGGCTCCCGGTTCGGACCCGGACAGCCGCTGGAGCCTCGATCCGGCAACCGGTGCGTTCTCCTACGGGCACGGTAACCTCGGCAATGTCAGCTTCGACATCGGCTATGGCGGCATTAGCGACGGCGGCACGATAAGCGCGCTGAACCTGGTGAACGTCGCGGTGACCTCGGACGACCTGAGCGCGCGGCGCGGCCAGTGGCTGCTCGGCCCCGAGCTGATACTGGGCAAGACGACGCGCTGGGGCCTGTTCGGCTTCCGGGCGAAACACCTGACCAACGTATACGGTGAGGGCGACCAGGAACTCGACTACGATACCAACGAGACGACGCTCAACCCGTTCGTTGCCTGGTCCCTGGGGAACGGCTGGCAGGTCGAATCCAGCCCGGTCATCCTCTACGACTGGGAGGCCGTCGGCGGTAACCAGTGGTACGTCCCGGTCGGAGCGGGCATCTCGAAAACCACGTCGTTCGGGCGCGTGCCGGTGAAGATGGCGCTGGAGCTGCAGTACTTCGCAGTCAGCCCGGATCGTTTCGGGCAGGAATGGCTCCTGAGGGTCAACCTGACACCGGTGCTGTCTACCCGGCAGCTGCGATAGCGCCGTACCCGGAACGACCGTGCCTGGAAGCCCGGGTCCGGCGTGCCGCCGGCTGGCCCGGGGTCTGCCGCCAACCATGGCGGGAAGGCGGGGATATCGAGCTAGCGGCGGGGTGGATACGACTTGTAGTTGAACTTGACCCCAGCCGCCGAGAACTCGGCCATCAACCCGAGGTTCGTCAGCGGGATCAGCGCGACGCCGTCGCTGAAGGCGGGTGTGCCGGCGGCACCGAACGTCGCGACGTCCACGCCCGCCTGGCCGGTGAACTGGAACTTGCCGGCCTTGAGGTCGTCGAGCGCCGCCTTGTCCTTGAAGAAGATCACCAGCGCGAAGTTTTTCGCGCCGGCCTGGATGCCGGAGCTGAACTGCCAGTAGCCGACGGTGCCGACGGCCTTGCCCCGTTCGATGACGACGCCCTTGCCGTAGGCTCCGCCGAAGCCGGCAGCAACCCGCGTGATGCCCGGCCAGACGGCGATGGCGTAGGCCTCCTCGAAGTAAGGGTGGGATCGTTCGATGCGGTTCCGGACACGTTCGATGGCGTTCTCCGCGCGAACCTGCAGGCGGTTGCCCGGATCGGC
>JAZBNZ010000180.1:0-24851 GCA_036350895.1 Woeseiaceae bacterium | reverse complement strand
CGGCTCGGGGCCATCTACGGCACGAATCGGCTCGATGACGTGACGACCTGGCACGGCCAGCACGTCGCCCTGCCGGGTGAGGGCGTGGAGATCGTGGCGCGTTCGCCGGACGGGACGCCGGAGGCGATCGAGCAGACAGGCGGGCCGGACGGCCGCTTCGTGCTGGGCGTGCAGTGGCACGCCGAGGTGCCGCCTTGGGATCGCCGGCAGGCGCGCCTGTTCGATGCCTACGCCGATGCCGTTCGCCGACACGCGTCGACGAAGCACGCGAACAGGCGCCGCTGATCGGCCCGCTGCGGCATGTACTCCGGGTGCCATTGCACGCCGAGCCTGATCGGTCCTTCCGTACTCTCGATGCCCTGGACGATATCGTCACGGTCGAGCGCCGAGACGACCAGGTTCCTGCCGAGGCGATCGACGGCCTGGTGATGCAGCGAGTTGACCCGGGTCGTCTCGCCGCCGAGGTAGCTCGCCAGGCGCGATCCCGCGGTGACGCGGACCCGCTTGCGCGGCAGCAGTGTGCCCGAATTCGAGGTATGTACCCGGCGCTCGCGAAGATCGCCGACCAGGGAGCCGCCCGCATTGACGTTGATCAGCTGTGCGCCCCGACAGATCCCGAGTACCGGTACCCCGTTGTGGTCCGCGAAGTTCAGCGTTTCGAGCTCGTATTCGTCGCGCGCCGGATCGACCGAACGGCCGGCCGATACGTCACCGCCGTAAATGGCAGGATCGATGTCGTTGCCGCCACCGATGATCAGGCCGTCGACGTCGTCACCCGGGTAGCCGGATGCCGGCGTAAGCCGCCTGGCCGTGACGCCCAGGCGATAGAGCCGGTACCGCGTTGCCCACCACGCCCAGGGGACGCCGTGGGCGGGCCCGGTGACGCCGATGACGATGCGGCGGTTCACGATGCGTCGGCCCCGGCGAGCCACGCCCGGAGCTCGGCAACCCACTGCTTGTGGAACCCTTGCAGCAGCCGCTGGCGGTCCTCGATGAAAAGCCGGGCGCACTCGTTGAGTCTCGCGGGATCCTGCGCCAGCGTCTCGATCTGCATCCACAGGTTCCACGGGTAGGCAACGCTCCAGCCCGGCTCGTCGACGGAGGAGTTGGCCAGCCGATAGTGGAACGCCGGGCGTGCCTTGACCAGTGGATCGTCCACGATCTGCCGGACGCGCTGCTCGTCGAGATGGGTAAACATCGGCAGCATGTCGAGCGCACGGTCCCGCGTCGGGTTGTGCGCGAGATAATCGTCGATCAGTCGCGCAAGATCCGGGGCGTAGTCCGGGTCGGCCACGAGCAACTCGTAGTCACGGCCGTAGGCATCGATGTAGGGCGTCATCCTGCGCGACAGGTCGATCTGGCTCTCGTCGACGATCCAGTCGTAGAGGCAGACGAAGGCCCTGAGGTAGCGAGTGATCGTATCGGCATCGAGGCTCGGCGCCTCGACGTTGAGGTGCAGGCCGAACGCATACAGCAGGGACTGCCGCGTGCCTTTCGCACCCGCTCGCCGCAGCGCATCGACGAGGGGATCCATCGCTGCGGCCAGCCGATCGAGCGGTATCGGCGGCGAGACGATCTCGCACGGCACGACGACGGAACTCGCGGCCTGCAGCGCGTCGACGGCGAGCGCGGCGAACAGGTCGGCGTCGCCGCCAGCGTCCGGGTCACGCTCGCGCGCCAGTTGCTTCAGCAGTGCGAAGTCGATTTCGACGCGGTAGCTGCCGTGACCCGGCACGTCGATGCTGTATTCAGCGGAGCTGACGGCCGTTGCCACGCCGCCCAGGGTGGCGGCGACCAGCGTGGCGAGGTCCTCGACGGCGATGCCCTGGAGCTCGATCTCGACGCCGACGCGTCGCATCCGGCCATCGGCGCGAGTGGGTGTTGACGGAAGTTGCCAGCCAGTCATCGGGTCAGTAACGACGCTCGCGGCAGGATTTCGGATGCGCCGCACGGCGGCAGTCAGGTTGCGGGTTTGAATGCATGCGAAACAACCTTGCCGAAAAGCGGCCGTCGTGTCCACGCAGCCGGCGGAGTGTGCCTTGAGCGAGCCGGCCGCCGGCTCGTACCGCAGCGGTGTCAGCGTCCTGGCTTCAAAACCGGTCGGGCGGCGTCTTCGAGCGGTGCTCGGGACTGTAGAAGGGCTTCGTCCGGGGATGGCACTCTGCCCACGCCGTCCGCCATTTGAGTTCGCGCTGGTAGTCGAAGCGTGCCCACAGCGGATCCGGGAGTTGGCCGCCGATGTAGTCGATATCGGCGATGGCGAGGTTCGCCTTCAGTATCGGTGACCAGGTCGTGCACTTGATTTCACCGACCTGCTTACCGTTCTTGCCGGCGTAGATGAACGCTTCGCCGACGGGCTTGTTGCCGTCGACGACCAGCTTGGTCAGCCGCCGTCGGGGCGGCTCTTCCTTTTCGATTCGCAGCGCCTTCCTGCCGGTGAAGTGGCCCTTGTCCAGATGCACGACCCAGCCCAGGCCGACTTCGTACGGTGACCGGGCGTAGCCGTCACGGATCGTCATCTCGGCGCAGTTGAAATCGAAGCCCGGCATGATGAAGCCGGCCTCGATGCGGACCATCTCGAGCGCGTCGAGACCGATCAGGTGGATATCGTAAAGGCCGCGGACCGCGAAGATCGCGTCCCAGAGCGCCGCCGCGTGGGCGGGATCGATCCAGAGCTCGTAGCCCAGATCGCCGGTGTAGCCCGTGCGCGAAACGACGACCGGCATCCCGTGGCAGGTGAGACTGCCGATGTCGAAGGGTTTGAGGTCTTCGAGGCCATCGATACCGGCAGCTTTCAGCACCGAGTAAGACGTCGGGCCCTGCACGGCGAGCGCGGCGACGTCGTGCGTCTCCAGGCTGATATCGACGTCGAAGCCGTCTGCCGACAGCAGCAGCCAGTCGAGCTGGTGGTGCTGCGCGCAGAGGCGATAAGCTTCTTCGTCCAGCTGGAACAGCGTGCCGTCGTCGATCACCTTGCCGTCGTCGTTGCACCAGACGACATAGGTGACGCGACCCGGCCTGAGCTTCGAGAGATCGCGGGTCACGAGCCGGTCGAGGTAGGCGCGGGCATCGGGCCCCTCGATCCGGTACTTCTCCATCGGCGTGAGGTCCATGACCGAGCAGCCGCTGCGCACGGCAAAGTACTCCGTCGAGAGCTTGTCGGCGATGCGCGGAACCTTGTAGCTGTTCCAGCTTGCCCAGTTCTCGGTCTTCGACAGCCCGGCATAGCATTCGTAGAACGGACTGTGCGCGAGTGGCTTCTGAAAGTGGAGGTGATCGATGTTCATGACGCGCCTCCCATTTCGAGTATCCGCTGTGCGGCATTGCGCCCGGGCAGGCCGGTAAGCCCGCCGCCGGGGTGGCTGCCGGCACTGGCGAGGAAGAGGTTGTCGACCGGCGTGTCGTATTGCGCAGCGCCGTACAGCGGACGAAGCATGAACGACTGGTGGATCGACATCTCGCCGTGGTGCCAGTGCCCTTCGACCGCGCCGTACTCGTGCTCGATGTCTGCCGGGGACAGGAGTTCGTGCTCTGTGATCAGCGCGTCGAGACCGGGTGCGTACGCCGACAGTCCGGCGACGAGCGCGTCGACGATGCGCGGCTTGTGCTGGTCCCAACCCGCCTTCAGGTGATACGGAAGGTAGGCGACGTTGATCGACATGACGTGATGGCCGTCGGGTGCGAGCGTGGCATCGGCCAGGCTCGGTATCGTGATCTCGAACACGGGCTGTTCCGAGCATTCGCCGTACTTCGAGAAGTTGAAGGCCCGCTCGATGTGGCGCATTGACGGTGCGATCAGCAGCCGCTGACCGGGCTCCGATGCTTCGACGCCGCTGAACTCGGGCAGGCCCGTGAGCCCGAGATGCAGCTTGCCGACGACGCCGGCGCCTCGAATCTGCGTTACCCGGTGCGCGAACATCGCATCGAGCCTCGCGGCGCCGACCAGGCGGCGGAACGTCGCCCGCGGATCCACGGCGGAGACGACCAGTCGTGCCGGGATGGAATCGCCGCCGGCGAGTTCCACGCCGGTGGCGCGGTCGTCGTCCAGCAGGATGCGCGCAACCGGGCAACCGAAGCGGATTTCCGCACCCGCAGCCTCGGCCGACGCGACCAGGGCGGCCGGCAACGAGGCGCTCGTGAGCGCTGCGGCGCCATTGCGTTCGCCTGCGAGGCGGGCGAGCCACGTCAGCACGGTACCCGGTGTGCGCGGTCCCATCGCGCTGCCGATGACCGCGTCGAACGCGATCGCGGCCTTCAGGCGTTCGTCGTCGAAGGTCTCGTTGAGAACGTCGTAGATATTGATCGCCGCGACCCGCAGGAATTCGTACATGCTGTCGCGACCGAGGCCGAAGCGGACTTTCCAGCCGAGCTTCGCGAGCGTCTTCGTGTCGCCCGGCGCCATGTTCTTGAGTCGCGGCGGCTTGTTCTCGAACAGCGGTGCCAGCGCGCTTGCGAAGTCGAGGTAGCGTCCGCGGAAGTCCCGGTATGCCGCAATGTCGGCAGCGCCGAGCGACCGGCCGCTTGCGGTATCCCCGCTGAGCGTGACCGGGCCGTTCACGGTGTCGAGCGCGAGCGTCTTGAGTGGATCGCCGCTCGAATAGCCGTGCCGGTCGAGGTCGAGATCCCTGCGCAGTATCTCGCTGACCGGGCAGGCGACGTGCGCGAGCGACGGGACGCGATAGCCGGTGCCGAAGTCGCGCGGGGCAGCCATGCCGCCCGGCCCGGCGCCCGCCTCGCAAACGAGAACCTTCATGCCGGCGCGGGCGAGGTAGCTCGCGCAGACCAGTCCGTTGTGGCCGGCGCCGATCACGACGGCATCGAAACGGTCAGTCATCGCTGAACTCCTCGGGCGTCGTGTCCGGGCGCTTGAGGTCGCGCAGAATCTCGCGCGCCGCGTTCGCGCCCGGCGCGCCCATCACGCCGCCACCCGGGTGATTCGAGGACCCGCAGAGGTACATGCCTTTTACCGGACCGCGATACTGCGCGTAGCCCGGGAAGGGCCGATTGAAGAGCAGCTGGTCGAAAGTCAGCTCCCCCTGGAAGATGTTGCCCTCGGTGAGCCCGACCTCGTTCTCGAGTTCGCGCGGCGTGCGGACCTCGGCGTGCAGGAGCAGGTCCCTGAAGTCCGGGCTGTAGTCGGCGATCTGGTCGATCACGGTTTGCCCGAACTTCTCGCGCTTCTCGTCGGTCCAGCCACCCTCCGGCTCGACCGGGCAGTACTGTACGAACACGCTCATCATGTGCTTGCCGGGCGGTGCGATCGTCGGGTCGTACTGCGAAGGGATCAGCGTGTCCGTGTAGGGGTCCCCGGACCAGCGGTCGTCCTTCCAGTCGTCGTAGGCGCGCTCGAGCCGCTCGAGCGTGTCGGTGAAGTGCATGTGACCGAGCGTCAGCGGCGAGTCCTTCGGCAGCGCGGGGAATGTCGGCATGCCGTCGAGCGCAATGTTGAGTTTCCCTGACGACCCGCGGATCTTGAAGTTTCTCGCGCGTTCAAGGACCGTCGGCGGCACGTCCTTCTCATCCATGACCTTGAGGAACGTGCGCTTGGCATCGAGATTCGACACGACGACTTTTGCGCTGATCTCCTCGCCCGATGCGAGCCGCACGCCGGTCGCGCGCCTGCCGGAGACGAGAATCTGCACGACCTCGGCGTCGGTCCTGATTTCGCCGCCGTAGCCCTTGAAAGCGCTCGCGATCGCTCCGGACACGGCGCCCATGCCGCCGCGCGCGAAGCCCCAGGCCCCGACGTTGCCGTCGACGTCGCCCATCGCGTGATGCAAGAGGACATAGGCCGTGCCCGGCGAGTAGACACCGAGACCGGTGCCGATGATGCTGCCGCCGGAATAGTGCGCAAGGATGGCTTCGTTCTCGAAATAGTTCTCGAGATATTCGGCGATCGACATCGTGAAGAAACGAATGAACTCGTAGATCTGCGCTTCGCTGAGTTCGTAGAACTTCTTCAGGAGGTAGGCGAACTCGAACGCGTCCCGAGGACGGAATGAGCCCGGGTCCGGCGGCGTCCTGAGCAGGAAACCGCGGATCAGCCGGCACCAGCGCATGACGTCGGTATCGAAACGGATCGCGGCGTCGGCATCGCGCGGGCTGTGGCGCATCAACTCGCGCCGCCGCACGTTCGGGTCAGAGTAGCTGCCGAAGTAATCGCCGTCCTGCTTGAACGTCATGCTGGCGACCAGCGGGATGACCTTGAGCCCGTGCCGGCCGAGATCGAGCGCGTTGTAGATTTCCGGTCGGAACAGGCTGCAGACGTAGGAGCAATTGGAGTATTTCCAGCCGTCGTGCAGCTCGCGGGAGACGGTCGCGCCACCCGTGTACGGGTTCTTCTCGAGGACGAGCGTCCTGAGGCCTGACTTGGCGAGGAATGCGGCGTTGGTCAGGCCGTTGTGGCCCGCGCCGATGACGATGGCATCGTAGCTATTTTGCGTCATGAGGCATCCGCCAGAGCCGGTATGGTTCTTCTCAGCATGAGGTACATGTACAGGTAGACGAGCATCGCGGCGATCGACGCGGCGGCGCACATCACGAATACGCCGTTATAACCGAAGCCGAAGGCCAGTACCGACGCGGCGACGTTGGGACCCAGGAAGTTGCCGAGGCCCTGCGCTGCCGGGATCAGTGCGAGGTAATGCCCGGAGTGGTCGACGTTGCCGACCGTGGCCGCCTGGTAGATGTCGACGAAGATCCAGCAGAAGTTGAACATGAACATGCTGACCGCGACCGTCGTATTGGTGATCCCGAGAATGAGCATCAGGACGATCCCGGCCTGCAATACGAGCGTGCCGAGCAGCGGTCGCGCGAGTCCGTAGCGGTTGCTGAGCAGCACGGCGAAGAGGCAGCCGATGACGGAAAACACCGAGGAGATCCACAGCATGCTGGCGACCCAGTCCGGCGATGCGGCCGAGTCGACCGTGGACAGTTCGATGTAGGTCCAGTACGCGCCGATGTTGATGTAGGTGAGGACGATCGCGGCGAGGACCATCCAGGGCACGTAAGCGGGCACGTGCCGGTGTTCGACGTGGTGATGGCCGTCGGGCTCCTCGACGTCGATCTCGACGTCGAGCGCCTTGTCCACCGGCCGGCGGGGCAGCCACGAGATGAAGGCGAGGCCGACGACGTAGCTCGCGATCAGCGTGAGGTAGATGCCCTCGATCGAGAGCAGGGGCAACAGCTTGAGCTCGAGACCCTGCGATCCCGCGAACGCGAACAGCTCGAGGCCGAACGCGAATGCCGGGCGGGAGTGTCCGCCAATCGTCGCGACCGCGATGCCGGTATAGACGCCCGCGCCGATGCCGGCCGCAAGTCTCAGGAACAGCGTGACCTCGTAGGCCTGGTAGACCATGCAGAGCAGGTTGGCGGCTATGGCGACCGATGCGGCGATGGTCGCCAGCCAGCGCCGGTCAGTCTTCGCGACGAAGAAGGCGGAGATGATCGCGCCGATCGCCAGTCCGCCGAGGTCGGCGCCGGCGATGCGGCCGACCTGGACGTCGGTGAAGCCGAGGTTGTTGACCCAGGAGGTCGAGATGACCGGCATGCCGACCATGACGGCGTAACCGACCAGGGCCATGTAGATGCCGATCGTCAGGGATCGCCAGTCGTCGAAAATCGTTCGATGGTGGACGAGATGGTTGCCGTCGGCTGTCATCGGGTATTCGTCTCCCGGGCGGTCCTGCCGCAGTCATCGTGCAGGAGGCTCACAGGCGATCCCTGAGCTTGTAGTACAGCATGCCGAGCGCAATGATCTGGTTGCCGAACCACTGGCCGCCGGGGATTCGTATTCTTTTCATGTCGGCAAACAGGTCGTAACGTTCCATCGTGCCGGTCACGGCATCCGCCATGACCTCGCCCATGACGTGAGTCGGGCAGACGCCGTGGCCCGAGTAACCCTGACAATAGTACACGTTATCCCCTATCCGGCCGACAATCGGGATGCGGCGCAGCGTGATGCCGATTTTTCCGCCCCACTCGTAGTCGATGCGTACGTCGCCGAGTTGCGGATACACGGCGCGCATCCGGGGCAGGATGTAGGCCTTGATGCTCCTGGGGTCCCGTCCCGAGTAATTGCAGGCGCCGCCGTAGAGCAGGCGCCGGTCGGCTGACAGGCGGTAGTAGTCGACGACGTTGTTGAGGTCGCACACGGCGACGTCCTTCCGGTTGATGGACTCGGCTACATCCTCAGGCAGTGGCTCGGTCGCGATGATGTAGCTGCCGGCCGGGAATACCAGGTTCGAAAGGTGCTTCGGTTCCAGCCGGCTGTAGGCGTTGCCGGCAAGGATCACGGCGTCGGCAACGACTTCGCCCTGCGCGGTTGTCACGCGCGGCCGCGCGCCGTGCTCGATACCCGTGACCGGCGACTGTTCGAAGATCTGCGCACCGAGCCCCTCGGCCGCACGCGCCTCGCCGATGCAGAGGTTCAGCGGGTGCACGTGGCCGTCGCGATAGCAGACGAAGGCGCCGTAAAAGGCCGAGGTGCCGAGCATCTCCGCGGTTTGCTCACGATCCCAGGTCTCGTAAGGATGGCCGGTCGGATTCGCCGCGCGCTCGGCGGCGAATTCCTCGATCCACGGGACCTGGCTCGGCTTGGTGGCGACTTCGGCATAGCCGTCTTTAAGGTCACAGTCGATAGCGTATTTCTCGACGCGCTCGCGGATGATGTCGTTACCGCGCCATTGGAGGTCGCGGATCAGATGAGCCGACGCCTCGCCGTGCCTGGCAGCCACTTTGCCGAGGCCGCTCATGCCGTTGATCAGCTGGCCCCCGTTGCGCCCGGAGGCACCCCAGCCGACGCGGTTCGCCTCGACGAGGGCCACCTTGTAGCCGCGTTCGGCAAGCGTCAGGGCGGTCGAAACGCCGGTGAAGCCGGCGCCGATGACGCAGATGTCCGTCGAGATACTGCCGGTGAGTTCCGGGTAGTCCGTCGGTTCCCTGATCGAGGCAGCGTAATAGGAGCCCGTGTGCTCCCTGCGCTGATGTTCGGGTTTCATGGTGAATATCCTGCACGAGAAAGCGTCCGGACGCCGGTCACCCGGAGGGCTGCCACGGTGGCCTTGACGGCTGGCCGTTTCATGCCGCCTGCTCCTCCAGGATTTCCTCTCGCCATTCGCTCAGGTTCATGTCGATTGCGGCGAAGCCGCCGATCCAGACGAGTTCGTCCCAGAAATACAGCCAGTGCGACAGCGTTGCCCAGTAGGTCGCGATCGCAATGAGGACGAGATAGAGGATGACCTGGGATCGCTTCGCGACGGTCATCAGCGCGCCGCCGGTAACGTCGCGGTTCTGCAGGCGCACGACGATTTCGATGGCCAGCACGATGACGAGCCAGATTATCGCTTCGGCGAGGTCGACCCAGGCGAGCTTGCGCTCGAGCGCGAGTCCCGCGGCATCGCTGGCGACCTGGCCGTCCTCGATCCAGAAGATCTGCCCGGCTGCGGAAAGATCCGCACAATTCCTGTCCGTGATGTCCTCGTACTCGAGGTTGTAGACCCAGGAGACCCCGGAATCGCTCAGGCTGCACGGTCCGGTTGCGCCGTCGACGGGCAGGTCCGGATACAGCGCCGTCGCCGCGAAGAAATAGGCGTACACAGTGTGGGCGAGCATCACGTAGCACAGGAGACGGGCGCCGTGGACCACGCGGGCGACCCAGCCGGTCCAGGCATCGTCCTCGAGGACGTAGGTCTCGAGTTCGAACATGAACAGCAGGATGAACCAGCCTGCCTCGTCGATGGAGGTGGCGAATGCCCCGGCCCAGTCGAGCCAGCCGGCATCGGGCCCGAGCGTGTGCAGTGCCCGGTTCCAGTCCTCGGCAATGTAATAGCCGAAGTTGATCAAGAGGAGCGTGTACACGGTCCACTTGATACCGTGCTGTACCTTGCGCAGGTCCAGGTCGGCGGGCAGTACTGCTCGGAGCTTCATCCGTGGATCATACTGACGGCGGCCGGAGCCGGGAATCCATGCCTGTAGGCATGCATGGCTGCCTGCAAGAGAAGTGCGACGCCCGGACGTACGCAGGAATCCCGGCAGTCGTCGCTGTCTACAGCCGATCCTTGACCTGGTAGTACAGCACGCCCAGCGTGACCATGGGCTTCCGGAGTGCATGGGCGCCCGGGACGACAACCGGCTTGACGTCGGCGAAGAGGTCGAAGCGTTCCATCGTACCGCCGACGGCATCGGCAAGGATCTGCCCGGCAAGATGTGTGACGTTGACGCCGTGGCCCGAGTACCCCTGGCTGTAGAAGATGTTGGGGGCCAGCCGGCCCATCAGCGGGACCCGGCTGATCGGCACGCCGATCGTGCCGCCCCAGGCATAGTCCACGCCGACGTTTTCGAGTTCGGGATAGAGCCTGGCAATCTTCCTGCGATGCCGTCGCGTGATCACGGCCGGGTCGTCACCGAAATAGTTGAGTCGTGCGCCGAACAAGAGGCGCTTGTCGGGACTCAGCCGGAAGTACTGCAGGACGAAGTTCGGATCGCAGATCGCGAGGTCTCGCGGGTTGATTTTCTCAACGACGTCGGCGGGCAGCGGCTCGGTTGCGACAATGAAGCTGTTGACCGGGAACATCTTGCCGCGAAGCTCGCGATCCAGGGCATGGTAGGCGTTGCCGGCGAGGATGACGCTGTCGGCCGTGACGGAACCGTTGGCGGTTTCGACCCGCGGTTTCGCGCCCTTGACGATATTGACGACCGGTGACTGCTCGAAGATCGACGCGCCGAGCGAGGCCGCGGCGCGGGCTTCACCGGTGCAGAGGTTGAGCGGGTGCAGGTGCCCGTTACCCATGTTGATCAGCCCGCCGATGTACACGTCGGTGCCGGTGACTTCGCGGGTTTCGTCGCGCGAGAGCAGGCGCACTTCGTGCGGAAAGCCCGCCGCCTTCAGGCGGTCGTGGTCGTGCTCGAAGTCACGGAGATGTCGTTCCTTGTAGGCGACGTCGATATAGCCCCACTTCAGGTCGCAGTCGATGCCGTAACGCTCGACTCGCTCGCGCACGATCTCGTGACCGACCCAGCGGAGGTCACCGAAGAGTTCCTCGACGTCACGTCCGTGATGCTTCGCGATGGCCTTTTCGCCGGCGATGCCGCCGATCAGCTGGCCGCCGTTTCGGCCGGAGGCGCCCCAGCCGACACGGTTGGCTTCGACGACAGCTACCTTGTAGCCGCGTTCGGCCAGGTTGAGGGCTGCCGAAACGCCGGTAAACCCCGCGCCGATAATGCAGACGTCGGCGGTCTCGTCGCCGCGGAGTTCAGGGTAGGGCGTCGTGTCGTTTGCGGTCGCGGCATAGTACGACCCGGTGTGCTGCTGCGGTCGGAGCATGCTGGTCACCCGGCGGCCGGGGCCTCCGGTCGATTGGCTGCGGAGAATGGATTCACTGCGTGCGGCAACGTCGGAACTGGGCGGGCGTCATCCCGACCCGCTTCTTGAAGGCCGTGTAGAACGCCGAGTTCGAATTGAAGCCGACCGAGTAGGCCACCTTGAGCACGGCGGCACGGTCGTCGAGACCTGCCAGCAGCTTCTTGGCCTGTTCGACGCGGTGCTGGTTTATGTAGTCGAAAAAGCTCATCCCGAAACCGGCATTGATGACCTGCGAGAGATGATTTACCGAACAGCCCATGCGCCCGGCGAGCTTCGGCAGCGTCAGTCCCGGGTCCAGGTAGAGCTCCTCGTAGTACATGAGCTCCTGGAGCGCGTCCCGGTACTTTTTGAGCTGTGCCTCGGACAGCCCCGACTTGGCGTATTTACGGCGTCGTGCCCGCGTGCGGGAGGGCGTCGTAATGGCCACGCCCTCTGCATCCGGCACGTCGTAGTAGTCCGCGATCAGCGCGGCCGAGTCTTCTTCCAGCGTAATGAATTCGGCGCCCTGGTAGATGGTTGTCTCGCCGGACCTGTTTCGGCGGGACGGGACCATTCGATACTGGAAGGCGACGGTATTGCCGTTCGAGAGGATATCCCCGATCAGCTCGTAGCGGTGCCGGTACTGCCGGAAAAATTCGCGCAGGTACTCGGCGAGCTCGTCGTGCGTGCGCTCCTCGTTCTGGCGCACGTCCTGGTAGATACCGCCCGGCGCCAGGTGATCGGCGACCCCGTGTGGATCATGCTGATTCCACGCATCGAAGTAGCTCTCGACGAAGTCGGTCGACTGCATAGGGGTACTGCCCGGACCTGTGTGCACCGGCAATCATGATAGCCCAGCGCCGGCGAGCCTGTCATTGGCGATTGACAGAGACATGCCGGCCCCGGCAGATTGAGAAAGCGGCGCCGCGGTCCGGCGTCTTCGAGGCAACGACGAACAGCAGGAATTCAATGGCAGCCAGCTCCGACGTCCGGCCTGCACCATGGATGCAGGACACTTTGCGGCAGGGCTTCGCGCTGCTTGCCTCCGGGCGTGCAGAGGAGGCCTCCGAGTGCGCACGGCGCCTCCTGGGCGCGAAACCCGACCTCGTCGAAGGACATTTCCTGGTCGGGCTGATCGCAGTGGAACTCAAGCAGAACTGGACCGCGGTTAGCGCGTTCGGCTCGGTCACGAAGCTGAAGCCCGACCACGCGGCGGCCTGGGCGCAGCTCGCGAGGCTGTTCATGGTTGCCGGCCAGCCCGGCCGTGCGGATGTCGCCCTGGCCAGGGCCGTAGAGCACAATGATGACAGCCCGGTTGTTCTCGATATCATCGGTAACGTCTACAACCAGCTGGGAGACCAGGAACAGGCATCGGAATGGATGCAGAGGGCGCTCGAGCGGCAGCCACAGAACGTGGGCTTCATCGTCAACGTGGCATACAACGAGATGTTCCTCGGAAATCTCGACAGGTCCGAAGAGATGCTGAGGAAAGCCCTCGAATTGCAGCCCGAAAATGCAAATGCACACTGGGTCCTGTCGAATGTGCGCAAAGCGGGTGATAGAAGCCATATCGCTGAGCTCGAACAGTTGGTCCGCACCGAGCGCGATAATCCGCGTGCGCTGTCGTTCCTGTATTACGGTATGGGCAAGGAGTTCGAGGATCTCGAGTTATGGGACGAGGCATTCGACGCGTTTGCCCACGGCGCCTCGGCCAAGCGCAAAACGCTCAATTTCGATGAACAGGCCGAGATCGAGATGTTCGAGGCTTTCGGCAGGATTTTTACAGCCGACTGGCTCGAGCAAGGTGCCGACGGGCATGACGATCCTTCCCCGATCTTCGTGGTGGGCCAGCCGAGGACAGGCACGACGCTCGTCGAGCGCATCATTACAGCGCATTCGCAAGTGTATTCTGCCGGCGAACTCAAGCAATTCGGCCAGTGTGTTCGCCGACTGGCCGATTACCGGGAGCCCAAGCGGCACTCGGCGAAGCTCGCCGAACTCGCGGCAGGTCTCGACGCCGGCAGGCTGGGCAAGGCCTATATGGCGACAACGGCGAAGGTACGTGGCGACCTGCCGCGATTCGTCGACAAGCTGCCGCCGAACTACCTGTATATCCCGCTGATCCTGAAGGCCCTGCCCAACGCCAGGATCGTGCACCTTACCCGGCACCCGATGGACGCCTGCTTCGCGAGCTTCAAGCAACTGTTCGCCGACGCATACTCGCATTCCTACGACCAGGCAGAGATGGCCCGTCATCACGCCCGCTACTATCACCTGATGGCAACGTGGCGCGAGCGTTTCCCGGGGCGCTTTTTCGATATTTCCTACGAGGCCACTGCCGGCAATCTCGAGCCGAATGCCCGGGCACTGATCGAGTTTCTCGAGCTACCGTGGGAGGACGCGTGCCTCGAATTCCACAAGCAGAAGGCCGCCGTATCGACGGCGAGCGCAGTACAGGTGCGCCAGCCGGCCCACACGAAGTCGGTCGGTCGCTGGCGCCGCTACGAGCGGCAGCTCGAACCGATGT
This sequence comes from Woeseiaceae bacterium, assembly GCA_036350895.1. Classification (GTDB taxonomy): domain Bacteria; phylum Pseudomonadota; class Gammaproteobacteria; order Steroidobacterales; family Woeseiaceae; genus UBA1847. The sequence goes on along the minus strand of JAZBNZ010000180.1, from coordinate 10,983 downwards.
TCCGCGAACTCGAAAGACAATCTGTACCACTCGAGTCGTTTTGATGTTAAAAAGAGACAGAGTTCGTCCCTATAGGCCCGGATTGTTCCGGCCGGGGAGGGGCGTACTCTGAATGAGCAACAAAATTAGTGCCTTATAAACGCTGCTTTCCAACGCCGGGGGACGCATTAAATGGTCGCGAAAAACGCACATTCAGCACGCAAGAACAAAGTCGCCGCTACAAACAGCGACTCGAGAGGCCTGGCTCCGAAACGCTCCGCGCTCGCGCAGGCCGTGTCGATTGCCGTCATTGCCGGCGTTGCGCCGGGCCCGCTGCTCGCACAGAACAGCCAGATCGAAGAAGTGATCGTTACCGCGACGAAACGCGAGGAATCGATCATGGACGTGCCGCTTGCCATCACGGCCATGTCAGGCGACTTCATTCGCCAGGTGAACCTCAACGACATCAAGGACCTGATCCAGTTCACGCCGGGCATCACCGGTAACACCAAGGACAGCTTCCTCGACTTCGTCAGTGTCCGCGGCATCCGCACGATCGACTTCGGCAACGGCGGCGACCCCTCGGTCAGCCTCTACAAGAACGGCCTGTACCAGGGCCGTACCGGCGCCGCCGTATCCAGCATGTACGACATCGAGCGAGCAGAAGTCCTGCGCGGTCCGCAGGGCTTCCTGTTCGGGCGTAGCTCGGTAAGCGGTGCCTTCAACGTGATCACGGCGAAGCCGGACCTGGAAGGGACCAGCGGGTACGTCGAACTGGATGCCGGCGAGCGCGGTGTATTCGTGTTCGAGGGTGCGCTTAACCTTCCGGTCTCCGAGACCTTCGGTATTCGCCTTTCCGGCTATCACTCCGAGGAAGACGGCTACGTGAAGAACCTGGCCGGCGGGCCGGATTTGATCACGCACGACAAGGATGCGTTCCGTCTTTCCGGGCGTTACGACAACGAGAATCTGCTGGTCGACTTCTTCGTCGAGTACGAGGAACGCCAGCAATCCGGCACGATCTACCGGGTCACGGGCGGCGGCTACACACAGCCCGACGGGCGTGGCAGCGCGTTTGCGTTCCATCATCCGCGGATGAACGGCGGTACGCCCTACGAGATCTCGGACGATGGCAGGACGGTCAACAACGACAACTCGCTGCCGAGCACCGACGAGGCCGAGATCTTCCATGTCGGCCTGCAGATCGATTACTCGATGGACTGGGCGACGTTCACGTCCCTGACCGGATTCAAGGATCACGATTACAACTACGTCGAGGACTTCGACGGCTCGCCGATCGTGCTCTTCAACTACGGCCAGGACCAGACGGGCGACTACTTCGAGCAGGAGTTCCGCCTGACCTCGAATAGCGACGGGCCGTTGAGCTGGTACGCCGGTGCGTCCTTCTACGAGGAAAACATCGATACTGTCTTCCTCGGCCAGCAGGAAGAGGACGTTTATTGCCTCGGATACTGGTATGACACTTGCCAGGGCCTGTTCGACTACTACAACTACCTCGACCAGTACTACGGTGGCACGTATTACACCGATATCCTCGATTACTATTTCGGCAGCACGACGTGGACGCCATCGCCCGATGGCAATATCAACGACCGCAACCGAATCATCGGCAAGTATCGCGGCTATTCGACCTACCTGGACCTGAGCTACGCTTTCAGCGAGACGTTCGATGTGAGTCTGGGCTTGCGTTACAACTGGGACGAAAAGGACTTCTCGCAGCAAGTCCTTCCGGACCCGGGTAACTCGCTGTTGGCTTACAAGGCCCAAACAGGCTTCTCTACGCCGAATGGAGCACTGCGGGACAAGCAGGACTGGAACGAGGTGACCTATCGCCTTGTCGCAAACTACCGTCCGACCGACACGGCGCTGATCTTCGGCAGCATCACGACCGGCTACAAGCCGGGTGGCTTTGGCAGCTTCAACATCGAACCGGGCTGTCCGGGCGTGCCCTTCGGCCTCTGCGTCGCGGATCCCACGGTCGACAAGCCGGGTGACTTCGGGCCGGAGACCGTGACGTCCTACGAAATCGGCTACAAGGACACCTTGCTCAACGGCAAGATGCAGATCGCGGCAAATGCGTTTTTCTACGACTACGAGGACCTGCAGGCGATCTTCGGCGAAGGCCCGCGCACCGTTGTCGACAACGTCGGCCAGGTGGATGGCACCGGCCTCGAGCTCGACGTCAACACGATACTGACCGACAACCTGAACTTCCGGGTCGGCGTGTCGTGGTTCGATTCCGAGGCGACCAACGTGCAGGCGTTCTGCGGCAACGGCGAGATTATCACCGGCGACATCAACGTCTGCGAGGGCCAGTCGATCCCGTGGGCTCCGGAGTACACCGCCTACGCTGTCCTGAATGCGGGCTTCGAGGTCGGCCAGGGCGAGATGTATGGCACTATCGCCTGGTCGTGGGAAGACGACTATCGCGGCGACTGGGTCCCCGAGGACATCATTTACCAGCGCATCCAGGCGATCAACAACACCGACCTGATGGTCGGCTACCGGACCGATACCTGGAATCTCCGCGCCTACGTCGAGAACGTCTTCGACGGCACCTGGTACGATGGCAACTACTCGAACGACGATCCCGATCCTGTGATCATCTACGCGGAGCACACCTTCGGCCCGGCCAGGCCGCGGACGGCAGGAGTTCGATTTACCTATAACTTCTGATCCTGCTTGACAAAGGTCGGACCGCAGTTTTCCGCTTGCTGGAAAATGCGGTTCGACCTTTTTTCGTTTCGGAGAGGCAAATGGGGACACTCACGGGCACCGTGGTCTCGGTGCATGCCGGCGACAATGCCGATCTGAGCAAGGAAGAACGGGCATCCATCACCGTCGAGTTCGACGGCATCGTCGGCGACCGGCACCGGTCGCCCACACGCCGCTGCTGGGCCGGTGACAAGCAGCCGGAAGGTACGCTGCGGCGAAACGAGCGGCACTGGACGGCGGTATCGGTCGAGGAACTCAGAGAAATCTCGGCCGACATGGATCTTGCCGAGCCGCTGAGCGCGGCAGAAGTCGGCGCCAATCTCTGCATTGCCGGCATCGCCCAGCTGTCGCGCCTGCCGAAGGGCAGCGTCCTGCGTTTTCCGTCGGGCGCGGAGCTCGTCGTTGTCGAATACAATCCGCCTTGCCACAACATGGGGAAACAGCTCGCGGCGACGCGTGCGACCAACAGCGGCGAGCCCCTTGCCAGCACCGCCTTCTCGAAGGCGGCGAAACTCAGGCGCGGTGTGCTCGGCATCGTGGATGTGCCCGGCACGATAGCCGCGGGCGACACGGTCGAGGTTGAAATCTACGAACATCCGTCCTGGCTGGTGCGTACCGCCGACTGATGGACATCTACACGACAACGATTGCGCTCAGCATCCTTGTCTACATCGTCATCGGTAACTACGCCGGTCGCGGCATCCGGAATCTCGACGACTATTACGTCGCCGGCCGCCGCGCGCCGACGCTCCTGATCGTCGGCACCCTCGTCGCCAGCCTGATGAGTGCGACGATGTTCCTGGGCGAAGCGGGTTTCGCCTACGAACTCGCGGCCGGGCCGTACGCCCTGTTCCCGCAGTCGGCAGCCATCGGCTACGTGCTCGGCGCCTTCTTCTTCGGCCGCTACCTCCGGCGGAGTCGCACGACGACCGTGGCCGAGTTCTTTGGACGGCGCTTCAACAGCAAGCGTGTGCAGGCACTTGCCGGCTTCACGATCATCTTCGCGCTCGGCGGCTACCTGCTCGCAGTGACGCAGGGTGCGGCGATCCTGCTATCCGAGCTCGTCGGCCTGAGCTACATCGAGTGCCTGTTCGTCGCCTGGGTGAGCTACACGGCGTTCACGATGTACTCGGGATCGCGCGGCGTGATCCTGACGGATACGCTCATGTTTCTCCTGTTCACCTTCGCGAGCGTCGCGGCGATCAGCTTCATCGTCAGCGACCTCGGCGGGGTGCCGCAGATCGTCGAGCGGCTCGCGGAGGTCGAGGAGAAGCCGGGCCTGGTGTCATGGCACGGGGCCGTGGGCCCGGGCACCGAGTTCCCGACGCCGATCGACTACCTGATCTGGACGATCGTCATCGAGGTGAGCTGGGCACTCGTCTACATGGTCAGTCCCTGGCAGTCCAGCCGCCACCTGATGGCCCGCAACGAGCACGTCGTGCTGCGCTCGGCGACGATCGCAGCCGTCGTCGTCGCCCTTATGCAAGTCATGGTCTACGGCATGGGCGGCATCATCAATCTCGGTGATCCGCATATCGAGCCGCCGGACAGCGCGATGGTCTGGGCGTCGCTGAACATGCTGCCGAAGGTTCTCGGCGCCCTGATGCTCGCCGGCATCACCGCGGCGGCGTTGTCGTCAGCATCGACCTTTCTTTCCCTGGTCGGCTTCAGCGTCGCCAACGATATCGGCATCCACGACTCCACGGATCACCACGCCACGCTCCGCTTCAGTCGCATGATGATGTTCGTCGCCGGCGCCGCCGTACTGGTACTGGCGCTGATCTTCCCGCCGCAGATTTTCTGGCTGACGACGTTCATCGCGACCGTGTTCGCCTCGTCCTGGGGACCGGTCGGGCTCATGTCGATCTGGAGCAAGCGTATCACCGAGGCCGGGGCATTCTGGGGGATGCTGACCGGGCTCGTCTTCAACGTCGTGCCGAAATTCTTCGACTTTATCGGCATGGTCGACCTGCCGTCCTACCTCGATCCCGCGATCATCGGCGGCGTCGCGAGCCTCGTTGCGACGATACTGATCTCGCGACGCACCGAGGTCAGCACCGAGGAGGCACGCTACTTGGCGAAGCTGCATGAGCGTCCTGCCGAGGAACTCGTGCATTCGAAGATGCTCAGGACGCTGCTGGCGCCGGCCGTGCTGCTCGTCGTGAACGGCATGCTGATGCCGTGGTTCCTGCTGGAGAATTATCTTCGCCCCTACCAGGCGGCGACGGGGCAGCTGACGGACGCCGGTGCGATCGATATCTACACCGGCGAGTTCGCGATGATCGCGGGCTGGGTCGTCATCTGGGCAGGGCTCGGCCTGTTCAGCCTCTGGTATATCCGCCGCTCCTACTCACCGAAGGCGGCGCCAGGCGCCGCCGGGTAAGCGTCGCTCCGGCTCAGTAGTCGGCCGGTGGCGTCTTGCGTGCGCGAGCCGGCGTCCAGAAGGGCTTCGTGCGGACTTCGGCTTGCGCCATGCGGCGATAGGGACGCAGGTCCTTGGACTTGTAAATCTCGACCCAGATATCGCCATCGAGATGCTCCGTCCGGATCATCGCGAGTGCGATGTTCGCCTTTACGGTCGGTGACCACATGGCGGACGTCACGTAGCCGATGTCTTTCTTGCACGCCTCGGTGTCGTAGATGATCGAGCCCTCGGCTGGCCAGTTGCCCTCGATGTCGAGACGGGCCAGGGTCCACTTCGGGCCGCGACGCTTCTCCTCGACCAGCGCGGCACGGCCGCTGAAGTGCGGCTTGTCGAGGTCCACCAGCCAGCCGAGCTGCAGCTCGTAGGGCGTCTGGTCGTGCTCGAAGTGCACGGTCTTGAGTGCCTCGGCGAAGTCCATGTAGGGCATGATGAAGCCGGCTTCCATGCGGGCCATGTTGGTCGCTTCCTCGCCGTAGGGTTGAATGCCGTAGTCCTCGCCCGCGGCGTAGACGGCGTCCCACAGCTCGAGCGCCAGCGCACGGGGGATCCAGAGTTCGTAGCCGAGGTCGCCGGTGAACCCGGTTCGGGATACGCGCAGCGTGTCGCCTTCGAACGGGAAGTGCATGATGTCGAAGGCCTTGGCGTTTTCGATACCGTTCAGTCCCATCTTCTTCAGTACGGCGCAGGAGGTCGGGCCCTGCAACGACAGCCCCGCAAGCGTGTCGCTGATATCGGTGATGGTGACGTCTGCGAAGCCGAACGCCGCTTTCCGCAGCCAGGCGGAACAGGGGCTGCCGCACTTGAGGATGAAGTGGTCTTCAGCGAGGCGGAATATCGTGCCGTCGTCGATGATGCGGCCCTCGTCGGTACACCACACGGCATAGGCGACGCGATTGATGCCGAGCTTCTGCACGTCCCGGGTAACCAGCCGGTTCAGCATGGCCTCGGCGTCGGCACCCTTGATCTCGTATTTCTGCATCGGGCAGACGTCGTAGGTGCCGCACTGGTTGCGGATGCAGAAGTACTCGTACTCGGCGTCGTAGTAGCGCTCGGCGAACTTGTAGCCGTTCCAGACGCCCCAGGCGTCGCGGATGTTGAATTCCGCCTGCCGCTCGTGGAACGGGGACAGTTTCGGTCGTTCGCCGGCGAATCGGTCAGTCTGAGTCATGGTCACTCGTCGTAGAAGTCGTCTTCGGGGACCGTGTTCGGCCGCTTGAGGTCCATCAGGATTTCCCGTGCCGCGTTGGCACCGCAGGCGGCGGATACGCCGCCGCCCGGATGCGTGGATGACCCGCACATGTACAGGTTCTTCAGCGGCATCCGGTACTGGCCGTAGCCCGGGAACGGCCGGTTGAAGAACAGCTGGTCGATCGTGAGCTCGCCCTGGAAGATATTGCCCTCGGTCAGGCCGATCTCGTTCTCGATCTCGTGCGGCGTGCGGACCTCCATGTGCACGATCAGGTCGCGGAAGCCCGGGCTGTAGCGTTCGAGCTTGCTGACGACGCTCTCACCGAAGGCGTCCCGCTTCTCGGGCGTCCAGGGTCCGTCGGCGAGCTCCGGCGGGCAGTACTGGATGAAGTTCGACATCCAGTGCTTGCCGGGCGGCGCGACGGTCGGGTCCCAGGCGGACGGAATCACCGATTCGATGAACGGGTCGTCCGACCAGGTGCCGCGTTTCCAGCAGTCGTAGGCGCGCTCCATGGTTTCCATCGAGCCCGTGAATGCCTGCCCGCCGCGGTTGATGTAGCGGTTGTCGGGGAGGCCTGTGAACTTCGGCAGGCCCGACAGCGCGATGTTGACCTTGCCCGAAGAGCCGCGGATCTTGAAGTTCTTCGCCTTCTCGTAGATACCGTCGGGCAGGTCGTTCCTGTCGATGATGCGTGTGAAGGTCCGTCGGGCGTCGAGGTTCGATACGACGATGTCGGCCCTGAGTTCGTCGCCGTTCTCGAGCGCGACGCCGACCGCCTTGCCGTCCTGGACCAGCACCTGCTTTACGCCCGCGTTCCTCCGGATCTCGCCGCCGAAGGACTCGCAGGCGCTGGCGATCGCCTTCGAGATGGCGCCCATGCCGCCGCGTGCGAGCCCCCACGCACCGATGTTGCCGTCGACGTCTCCCATGACGTGATGTAGCAGGATGTACGCCGAGCCCGGTGATTGAACGCCGAGCGCGGTCCCGATGATGCCGGGGCTCGCCATCGCCGCCTTGATCATGTCGTTCTCGAAGTAGTCGTCGAGAAAGTCGGCGGCGCTGATCGTGAAAAAGCGGATGTATTCGTAGATCTCGCGTTCGCCCATCGACCAGACCTGCTTCGCGAGCCACAGGAACTCACGGATGTCTCTCGGCCTGAGCGAGGTGGGCTCGGGCGGCGTTCTCAACAGGGTCTTGCGGATGAACTGCGAGTAGCGCGTCAGGTCCGCCTGGAAGCGGTACATGGCGTCGGCGTCGTGTACCGAATGCCGCTTGAGCTCGTTATAGGTCGCCTGCTCGTCGTGATAAGAGATCAGGCGCTCGTCGCCGTCACCGAAGTTCACGGTGCCGAGATAGGGCACCAGGATCAGGCCGTGATTGCTGAGTTCGAGGTCGCGGTGGATGGCCTGGCGCATCATGCTGCACACGTAGGAGCAGTTCGAGTAGGTCCAGCCCTCGTGCAGTTCCCTCGAGACCGCCGCGCCGCCGATGTAGTCGTTCTTCTCGACGACGACGACCTTGAGACCCGCCTTTGCGAGGTAGGCCGCGTTGGTAAGGCCGTTGTGCCCGGCGCCTATGATGATCGCGTCGTACGCACTCATCGGAGGATCTCCTTCGCGGCGTTGTGGCCGGCCAGCCCGGTGAGGTCCCCGGCCGGGTGACTGCCGGCGCCGCAGAGCCAGAGGCCCGGCAGTGGCGTCCGGTACTGGGCGGCCTCGTAGGTGGGCCGCATCATCAGCATCTGGTCCATGGCGAAGTCACCATGGTGCCAGTGACCCCCGGCCACGCCGTAGCGCTCCTCGAGATCGGGCGGTGCGAGAAACTCGCTGCCGACGATCAGCTCGCGCAGTCCCGGCGCGTACGTCTCGAGCGTGTCGATCGCCCGGTCGGCTATGGCAGCCCGTGCCTCGTCGGTCCAGCCGGCTTTCAGGCGATACGGAACGAACATCACGTGCGCGGACATCACATGCTGGCCGGCAGGTGCGAGCGTCGGGTCGTCGAGGCTCGGGACGGTGACTTCGAGTACGGGTTCGGCGGAGCACTCGCCGTACTTGGCATCGTCGAAGGCGAATTCGATGGCATCCATCCTGGGCGCGACCAGGAGGCGGCCCGTTGCCTGCTCGAGGCCCGTGAAGCACGGGGCGCCTGACAGGGCGAGGTGCAGCTTCGCGACGAAGCCGTCGGTCCGCAGGCGGCCGATCCGGTTGGTGAAGCCGATATCGAGATGCCGGGCGCCGACGAGGTCGATGAAGGTCGTCTTCGGGTCGGCGGACGAGATGACCCGGCGTGCCGGGATCGTTTCGCCGGAGCCGAGTTCGACGCCGGTTGCCACGAGGCCGTCCGCTCCCGGCTCGACCTGGACGCGGGTGACCGGGCTGCCGGTGCGAATCTCGGCGCCCGCGGCGGTCGCAGCCGCGACCAGCGAGTCAACGAGACGGGCCGTCCGATAGGCATTCCGGCCCTGCCGATACAGCATCATCAGGACCGCGCTGTTCGGGGAGCGGGGCGCCATCTTCGAGCCGATCAGGCCGTCCCAGCTCAGGGCGGCCTTGAGCAGATCGTTCTCGAAGCGCTCGTCCATCAGGTCGCGTGCCGGCAGCGACGCGATGCGCATGAACTCGTGCATGTCGGCCTTGCCGAGACGGCGGATGTTCAGGCCGAGCTGCGCGAAGGTCATCATCTCGCCGAGGCTGTTGTTGCCGATGCGGGGGATCGTCCTGCCCCAGAACGGCGCAAGCGTCGCCGCGAAACGGCCCAGCGTCCGGGCGAAATCGTCGTAGGCCTTGCCGTCGGCGGCGCTGACGCCCGCGACGGCGTTGCGCTCGACGACGACGTGTTTGCCGCTCGTGTCGAGGCCGATAACCTTTGCCGCAGCGGCCAGCGGTTCGGCCCCGTGCTTCGCGAGTTCGAGATCCTCTGCAACCTGGTCCGAGAAGTGGCTGGCGTGATGTGCCGGCGCGGCGCGGAAGCCCGGGTGGAATTCCCGTGTCGAGGCCAGCCCGCCGGGAGTATCCGCGGCTTCGAGAACGAGCACGCGGTGGCCGGCTCGGGCGAGGTAGGCCGCGCAGACGAGCCCATTGTGCCCCGCGCCGATAATGATCGAGTCGTAGCGATCCAACGTCTGTATCCAAACTGTGAGCGTGTAGGCTGCAACGCTAGACGGCGCCGCGCGGGGAGGCATCCGGGCCTGTAGGCATGACCGGCTTCGGTCGGGCGGCAGGCCGTATCTGGTTGATTTAACGAAGCGGCCCGGCGTAGGGGGAGGGGGTCCTGGCGGGCGCTGCGACCAGGGGCCGGGCGGCGGCTCGCCCTATAGGGATGGATGAGCGTATGGGCAGTCTCTGCTGATATGCTCACGCGGCGCGGGCCTTATCCACAAGCCCGCCGCGACAATGACAGGGAGAGAACAGTGAACGCGATTCAGGCATGGCTTGCCGAGCACGGAGTCGAGTATGTCGAAACTTTCGTGTCCGACTTCGCCGGCGTCGCGCGAGGCAAGATCCAGCCGGCCGCTGAACTCGGCGACAAGGCCGTCAAGCTGCCGATTGCCATCTTCGGTCAGACCGTGACGGGCAGCTACCACATGCGTCGCGACAATGCGCGTGACCGCGACATGGACGCCATCCCGGATCCCTCCACCCTGCGGCTGGTGCCGTGGGCGTCGCAGCCGACGGCCTGCATCCTGCTCGATTGCTTCGACCTCGATGGAACACCGGTAGACGTAAATCCCCGGGCCGTACTCAGGAAGGTCGTCTCGCTGTATGCCGAGCGGGGCTGGACGCCGGTAGTGGCTCCCGAGGTCGAGTTCTACCTGCTTGCGGGCGAAGACGACACTGCGGACGGGGGCGCGCTGGCGCAGCCGGATTACCCCGATCCCTACGGCGTGGACCAGCTCCACGAACTGGCCGACTTTTTCGATGCGCTGAAAGGGCAGTGCGACGCGCAGGGCATCGGGCTCGGCGCCGTCTCGCAGGAACTCGGCCGGGGACAGTTCGAGGTCAATTTTCAGCACGGAGACCCGCTCAGACTCGCTGACGACGTGTTTCACTTCAAGCGCACGCTGAAGCACGTTGCCGCTGCCGCCGGCATGCACGCCTGCTTCCTCGCGAAGATGCGGCCGCAGCAGCCCGGCAGCGCGCTGCACATTCACCAGAGCGTCTACGACGCAAGCGGCCGGAATATTTTCGCGACGGCCGACGGCGGTGACTCGGCCTGTTTCCGGAGTTACATCGCCGGACTGCAGGCCTATACCCGCGAAGCGCTGCTCCTCGCGGCACCGTACTCCAACTCCTACCGGCGCTTCCTGAGCTACTGGGCATCGCCGGTGAACCTGGAGTGGGGAATCGACAATCGTACCGTCGGGCTCCGCGTGCCGGTGTCACCGCCCGAGGCGCGGCGCGTCGAGAATCGCGTGGCCGGAGCAGACGTGAATCCCTACCTGGCCATCGCCGGTACGCTGGCCTGTGGTTATCTCGGTATGGTCAACGAACTGGAGCCGCGTGAACCGGTGCAGGATTCCGCCTACGACGTGCCGTTTGCCCTGCACCGGCATTTCTTCGAGGCGCTCGACGCGTTTCGGCAGAGCGACGCGATGCGCGAGATGCTGGGGGAGCACTTCGTGCGCCTCTACAGCGCGACCAAGGAGCAGGAACAT
>JAZBNZ010000179.1:0-35517 GCA_036350895.1 Woeseiaceae bacterium | reverse complement strand
GGTCCCATCGATGTCGAACACGACGCATTCCGACGGGGCGGTCGTTTCCGGCTCCTTTTTGTCGGTGCGGCTGCAACCGGCAGCGCCGAGCACGGCCCAGAGCAGAAACAGGGGCAGGCATCGGGTCACTCGTTCGTCCGGACAGGCCCCTGAAGTCGACATCGTTTCATCATGCCCGATGGTGCCAGAGTTTGCGATACTCGCGCGACGTGCAGACTCCCCTGACTACGTTCCAATCTTCGCTACCAACTCAGATCCGTCGCTACGATCTACCTAGCTGTTGCGCAGTTCGCGGAGCTTCAGAAACACCGTGCGCGGATCGGGGTCGTCGCCGATTTCCGGGAAGTCTTCTCGCAGCCGCGCGATCATCGATACCCGCAAGCCATGGCAGAACGGCCGAGACGAGAGCTTCAACGGAAAGTTCCGCGATGAATGCCTGAACATGGAATGGTTCCGATTACGCACCGAAGCCAGCGTCACCAGGAGATTTGGACATGCTCTTGGGACGAAGGCTGACAATCGCCACTTTGATGCAAAAGCTGAATGGGAACATCAACGTTTGGACAGAGGCCTGCGGCTTCTGCGCCAATATTGATCAACGTATTGGGTTCAAGTCGGCAGACAGCTATAGAAACGTTGTTCACGCAGGGACTCGGGATAGAATCGCTTACAGAAAAGCAACGTCGATTTCTCGAGAATTCTTAGGCGCAAACGCAAAGAGTGCTGCTATTCGACCGAGGGACTGTTTTGGGATTGAATGGTGCCCAGGAGAGGACTTGAACCTCCACCTACTTACGTAGACCAGCACCTGAAGCTGGCGCGTCTACCAATTCCGCCACCTGGGCATTTCACTATCCAATCAGGTTTTTCAAACTACCTTTCCAGGCGGTACATACGACAAAACCATACCAGTCGCATTGCCCGTGGTCGACCTGTCCATGTAACTCCGTGATTCTCTGGTAGATTTTCGTCACGAGTTACATAGGCTCACCAGCACCTGAAGCTAGCGCGTCTACCAATTCCGCCACCTCGGCGTGGCATGCAGGTACAATGGCGTACCCGCAGGGCGCCGAACTTTACGCACGTCTCGGCAACCTGTCAATCGGGATCCGACGCGCTCTCGACACCCACGAAAGGACCCTTATCCCTTGTCTCGAAGAAGCAAGCAAACCAGCAAGAAACGTCCGCAATCCGGCAACGGCAGCTACGAGCATCCCGTTCCGGACCGTAACGCCATCCTCGACTACCTGACCGAGCGCGGTGAGCCGGTCAAGATCGATCGAATGCTCGTTGATTTCGGCCTGAAAGGGCAGCGAATGCGCTCCCAGCTCGTCGATCGCCTGAACGCGATGGTGCGCAGAGGCCAGGTCATCGAAAACCGTCGCGGCGTGTACTGCCTCACCGCCAAGCTCGACCTGATCACAGGGACCGTGTCCGGCCACAAGGACGGGTTCGGCTTCGTGATCCGCGACGATGGCGCCGACGACGACATCTACCTGTCGGCACGGGAGATGCGGTCGCTGTTCGACGGCGACCGCGTTGCGGTGTCCATCGTGGGAACGGATCGTCGCGGCAAGCCGGACGGCAAGCTCGTCGAGGTCCTCGAGCGTGGCACACAGGAGGTCGTCGGCCAGTTCATACGCGAGCGCGGCATCGGTATCGTCATCCCGGACAAACCGTCGCTGTCCCATCGAATTCTCATCGGCAAGGGCGATTCCGGCGGTGCCCGCCCGGGCCAGATCGTCGTCGCCGAGATCATCGACTTCCCGACCCGCCTGGAGCAGGCCACGGGCCGTATCGTGCGGGTCCTCGGCGCGCCGGACCAGAAGGGGATCGCAACCGATATCGCCATCGAGTCGCACGCGCTCCCGCTGCGCTGGCCCAAGGCGGTCCGGGACTCCGCGAGCCGCTTCGGCAAGTCGGTACCGACGCGCGCCAAGCAAGACCGGCTCGACCTGCGCGACCTGGACCTCGTCACGATCGATGGCAAGGACGCTCGCGATTTCGACGATGCCGTCTACGCCGAACCGGCCGGCAAGGGCTGGCGGGTGCTGGTCGCGATTGCCGACGTAGCCCACTACGTCGAGGCCGGTTCGCCGCTCGACGACGAGGCGATCAAGCGCGGCACGTCGGTGTATTTCCCGGACCGCGTGATTCCGATGCTGCCGGAGGTCCTGTCGAACGGGCTCTGCTCGCTGAATCCGAAGGTCGACCGGCTATGCATGGTCTGCGAGATGCGGGTCAACCAGGACGGCAAGGTCACGCGGAGTACGTTCCACGAAGGCGTCCTGCGGTCGAAGGCCCGGCTGACTTACAGCCAGGTCAACGACTTCCTGAGCGGCGAGCGCGACAACGACGTACCGCGCGCAGTGCGGCCGGCGGTGTCCAACCTGCACGCGGTCTACAAGCTGTTCGCAAAGGCGCGCAGCCGGCGGGGCGCCCTCGAACTCGACCTGCCGCAGACGAAGTTCGAGCTGAACTCGAAAGGAGAGATCGAGCGAATCGTCACCGTGCCGCGCAACGACGCGCACCGGCTGATCGAGGAATGCATGATCGCGGCAAACGTCGAAGCCGCGAAATTCCTGGGACGGAACAGGATCCAGGGACTCTACCGCGTGCATGCCCGGCCCGACCCCGATCGATTCGATGAGCTCCGGCAATACCTCGTGTCGCTGGGACTCAAGGTGCCGCACCCGGAACACGTCAGTCCCAAGCAGTTCAACCAGCTTATCGAACAGGTCCAGGGGCGCGAAGACTCGGCGGCGATATCGATGCAGATGCTGCGCTCGCTGCAGCATGCCGAGTACACGCCGGAGAACATCGGCCATTTCGGGCTGGCCCTCGATGCCTACGCGCACTTCACGTCGCCGATCCGGCGCTACCCTGACCTGCTCGTGCACCGCGCGGTCAAGCACATCGTCCGCGGCGGCAAGGCCGGCGCCTACCGGTACAAGAAGGATGAGATGGCGCGGCTCGGCGCGATCACGTCGCATCACGAACGGCGTGCCGAGGAAGCAACCCGCGACGTCGAAGCCTGGCTCAAGTGCCAGTACATGGAAGACCATGTCGGCGACACTTTCCACGGGGTCGTCACCAGCGTGACGCGCTTCGGACTCTTCGTGCAGCTCACGGACCTGATGATCGACGGCCTGGTCCACGTGACCAGCCTGCCCAACGACTATTACCACTTCGAGCCCGGTACCCAGAGGCTGGTTGGTGAACGCTCCGGGCAGAGCTTCGGGCTGGGCGAGCCGATCGAGGTTCGTGTCGCCAAGGTCGATATGGAGACGCGGCGCATCGATTTCCGGCCCGTCTGGGACGCCAGGCCCGAAGAGCGCCGCGGCAATCGCGGCAAGCGCGGGCGCCGGCGTTGAGCAAATCGCGCTACGTCACGGGTCTGCGGGCCGTCGAACAGCTGTTGCAATCCCGCCCCGGCGACATTCGAAAGCTGTTCGCCGAATATCGCTCGGCGAACCCGCGCGTCAAGGCCGTGCTCGAGGCGGCGACGACGGCGGGCATCGACGTGCAGTCGGCGAACCGGGCCCGGCTCCGGCAGATGTCCGGTGAGGCCCGGCACCAGGGCGTCGTCGCCGAACTCGCGCGGAGCACGACGATCGACGAGTCGGCGCTCCGTACCCTGGTCGAGGATCGGCTCGGCCACGACGAGGGCCGGCCGCTGCTCCTGTTGCTGCTCGACGGTATCCAGGATCCGCATAATCTCGGCGCCTGCCTCCGGACCGCGGACGCTGCCGGTGTCGACGCCGTGGTCGTACCGCGTCACGGCGCGGCCGGCCCGGGACCGGCCGTCAGCAAGGTCGCGGCCGGAGCGGCAGAGGTGCTGCCGCTTGCGCAGGTCACGAATCTCGCTCGCACACTGGAGTGGCTCGGCGACTACGGCGTCATTCGCATCGGCACCAGCGATCGGGGCAGGGCCAGTCTCTACGCGGCCGATACGACCGGACCGCTGGCGCTCGTCATGGGCCGGGAGGAGAAGGGACTGTCGAAATCCGTCGAGAACCGCTGCGACCAGGTTGTCAGCCTGCCGATGGCGGGCGAGGTCTCCAGCCTGAACGTATCCGTCGCCTGCGGGGTCTGTCTCTACGAGGTCGTACGGCAGCGCCTGGCCGACGCAGAGCCCTGAAAAATCGCGGGATTTCGCTTGCCCCGGGCACCGGCCTCCGGTAGAGTTCGCGTCCCCGTAAAGCGTCGGGGCGGCCCGGTGCAATGAAAAATCAGGCCGTTACTCTCTTGCCACACCGGCTAGCCGGGTGGCTGTGATCGAGCGGTTGCGGTGGGCATAAGTCCCCGAAATACCGCCGGTTTTCATCCAGAAGGGAAGACAATGAGACACTACGAAATCGTGTTCCTGGTCCATCCGGACCAGAGCGAACAGGTGCCTGCCATGGTGGAACGCTACCAGGGCATGGTCACCGAGGCCGGTGGCCAGGTCCACCGCACCGAAGACTGGGGCCGCCGCCAGCTGGCGCACCCGATCAACAAGATTCACAAGGCGCATTACATCCTGCTGAACGTCGAGTGTGACTACCCGACGATCGAGGAGATCAAGGGCGCATTCCGCTTCAACGATGCCGTGCTCCGCCATCTCGTGATCTCGCGTGACGAGGCGGTCACCGAAGCTTCACCGATGGCGGTCGCCGTCGCCGAGGAAAAGGCCAAGGAGAAGGAAGCGCAGCAGCGGCGTGATGCCAAGGCTGCCGCCGAGGCGGCGATGCGCAAGGAAGAGGAGGCCGAGGAAGAGGCATCCGGGGACGACGAGAAGAAGGCCGACGACAGTGAGTCTGAGTCTGCCGAAGCCTCGTCAGAGGCGGCTTCCGAGCCCGAAGCGCCTTCCGATAACGAGTCCGGGGACGCTGGCGACAGCGATGCCGAGACTCCCGATGCCAAGACTGCCTGAGGAGTCCACAGATGAGTCGTTATTCACGTCGGCGCAAGTACTGCCGCTTCACGGCCGAGGGCATCAAGGAGATCGATTACAAGGATCTCAACCTGCTCAAGGCCTACGTCACGGAAACCGGCAAGATCGTGCCGAGCCGGATTACCGGAACGAAATCGCATTACCAGCGTCAGCTGGCGACCGCGGTCAAGCGCGCGCGCTACCTGGCACTGCTGCCGTACACGGATCGACACTAGGCGAATCGTGAAATCAGTGGCCGAGTGGCTGGCTGCCCGGCCGCTGAACGCTGTTATCGGCCTGGCGGCGCTCCAGTCGCTGCCACTGGTCAGTTTCCTGAGCGGGGCGGTACTCGTGTACCTGGTCCTGCTGCAGGGCACGAAGCGTGCAGTGATCGAGGCGATCGTCGCCGGCGCACTGCTCCTGGCACTGACCGGTGTTACCGGCTTGCCGCTCGAGCCGAGAATGGCTGGCATCGCGTCGGTGTGGCTGCCCGCGCTCCTGATGAGCGTGATCCTGAGGGGCGCCGGTTCGCTGACGCTCGCGGTGCAGGTCGCCGTGATCGTGATGGTGGTTGCGGTGCTGGCGTTTATGGTCGCCGCCGGGAACCCGGTCGAGTTCTGGACGACGTTCCTGGACGCGCTCGTCGACGCCTGGCGCGAAGCCGGACTGAACGAGCAGGCTGACCTGATCGGTCCGCAGATCGGGGCCCTTGCCGAGCACATGACGGTCTGGGTGGCGTTCGTGAGCTGGGGCATCGCCGTGGTCATGCTGCTGCTGGGCTACGCGCTGTACCAGCAGGCTCGGCGGGACAAGCGGAATTATGGGCGGTTCTGCGACCTGAATCTCGGGCGCGTGATCGCCGGCGTGATGGCCGTAACCTCGGTGGTTGCGTTCATCGCCGGGCTGGCCTGGCTGCAAAGCGTGGCATTCGTGCTGTTCGCGGTATTCAGCGTGCAGGGCATCGCGATCGTCCACTGGCTGCACGCCGAAGGCCTGGTGCCGGTGTTTGTCGTCGTACTGCTGTACGGCACGATGGTGGTGCTGAGCCCCATCATCATTACCGCGATGGCGGTACTGGGTTACATTGACGCCTGGTTCAATCTCAGGCGATTTAGGAACGCACCTCCGGGTTGAGGTGCTTCGGGAATTTAGCGACGAAGGTTTGGAAACATGAACGTCATTCTGCTCGATAACGTGGAAAATCTCGGTAGCGTCGGCGATCTCGTCAAGGTCAAGCCCGGCTACGGCCGCAACTATTTGTTGCCGCAGGGCAAGGCGGCGCTCGCAACGCCCGAGAACATCAAGGCAATCGAGGCGCGCCGCGCCGAGTTCGAAAAAGCCGCCCGTGAAGAGCTCGCGGCCGCCAGGGCGCGCGCGAAGTCGCTCGCAGGCGTGGAAGTCGTCGTGCCGGCGAACGTCGGCCCCGAAGGCAAGCTGTTCGGCTCCGTCGGGCCGATCGACATCGCCGCGGCTTTCGAAACGATCCAGATCGAGGTCGAGCGCAGCGAAATCCGCATGCCGGAAGGCCCGATCCAGGAAGTCGGTGAATACCAGGTCGGCGTTCACCTGCACCCGGAAGTCGACGCGGAAATTACCGTTCGCGTCGTCGCCGAAGAGTAAGGCGCAGCTTCGCGCGCGGGTTCGCCTGAGCCCCGCGCCTGCCTGGCCCGGCGCGTTGTGTGCTCGTGGCGCCATCCGGGGCCTCGCGCGATACCTGGCGGCGGCAGCTTCGCTGCCGTTACTCGGCGGTCGCCGCGGTGTGGTAACGTCATCGTCCGGCACGGAGTCTGGATTCGGAGAGGGTAGTCAATGGTTCGAGCATTGGGGGACGGTATTCCGGCTGGCGGTGACGAAGAACGCCAGCTCAAGGTACCCCCGCATTCCGTCGAGGCAGAGCAATCGCTGCTCGGCGGCCTCATGCTCGACAAGACGGCCTGGGACAAGATCGCCGACATCGTCGGCTCCGAAGACTTCTACCGCAAGGACCACCGGGTCATCTTCAGGGCCATTGCCGAGCTGATCGAATCCGGCAATCCCTGCGACGTCGTGACGCTGTCCGAGTTCCTCGACAAGCGCGGCGAACTCGGCAACTCCGGGGGGCTCGAGTATCTCGCGACGCTCGCCAACGAGACGCCGGGCGCCGCCAACGCGCGTGCCTACGCGAACATCGTCCGCGAGCGCGCCATGCTCAGGTCCCTGATCGAGGTCGGCAACGAGATTGCCGGGCAGGCCTTCTCGAAGCGCGGACGCTCGGCCGCGGAAGTCGTTGACGAGGCGGAGCGTCTCGTGTTCGAAATCGCGGAACGAGGCTCCCGCGGCCGCCAGGGCTTCAAGTCGCTCAAGCAGATACTCCCGGAGACCGTTGACCGGATCGACCTGCTGCACCAGTCCGACGGCAGCATCACCGGCATATCGAGCGGTTACCACGAGTTCGACAAGATGACCGCCGGACTGCAGCCCGGGGACCTGGTGATCATTGCGGGCCGACCCTCGATGGGCAAGACGACGCTCGCGGTCAATATCGCCGAGAACGCGGCAATCGGCGCGCGCGTCCCGACGGCGATCTTCTCGATGGAAATGCCGTCGTCACAGCTGGCCTTCCGCATGATCTCGTCGCTGGGCCGCGTCGACCAGACTCACCTGCGTACCGGCAATTTCCCGGACGAGGACTGGTCACGCATCAACACGGCCGTGCAGCTGATGTCGGACGCACCGATCTTCATCGACGACACGGCGGGCCTCGCGCCGACGGAAATCCGGGCCCGCGCGCGCCGCCTGCAGCGCGAGCACGGCCTCGGCCTGATTGTCGTCGACTACCTGCAGCTGATGCAGGTGCCGGGGAACATGGAGAATCGCGCGACCGAGATCTCCGAGATCTCGCGTTCGCTGAAGGCCCTGGCGAAGGAGCTGTCGGTCCCGGTCATCGCGTTGTCCCAGCTCAACCGCAGCGTCGAGCAGCGGACGGACAAGCGACCGGTCATGTCGGACCTGCGTGAATCGGGTGCGATCGAGCAGGACGCCGACATGATCATCTTCATCTATCGCGAAGAGGTCTACAATCCGGACACGCCCCGCAAGGGGATCGCCGACATCGTCATCGCCAAGCAGCGAAACGGTCCGATCGGCGAGTTCCCGCTGACCTTCGTCGGCCGGTACACGAAGTTCGAAAACTGGGTGTCGGAGTCGTACGCCGACGAGGCGTATTCCTGATGCATCGGCACGGCCGAACTGCGGCCGGCCGCTGTCCGGCACCGGCGACTTTCCGTCGGTGTGGACCCTCCCGCACGCAGCAGCCCTGACGACTGCGACCGTGAGTTTCGGAGCCCGCGCAATCATCAGGCTCGGAGCCCTCCGGCATAACCTGGCGCATATCCGTGCCCAGCTGCCGGACGCCCGGGTCATGGCGGTGGTCAAGGCCAACGCCTACGGCCACGGCCTGGTCGAGGTGGCTCGTGAGCTTCGTTCGGTCGATGCCTTTGCCGTGGCGCGCTTCCAGGAGGCCGTCGCGATACGGGACGCCGGTCTCGACAATCCTGTCGTACTTCTCTCCGGCGTTTATTCCGGGGCCGAGCTGGCTGCCGCCGCCGACAGCGGATTCCAGCCGGTGGTCCACAGCGACGAGCAGCTGGCACTCCTCGATGCTCACCGCGGCCGGCCGGCGACGGTCTGGCTCAAGTTCGATACCGGGATGACCCGACTCGGCTTCGACCCGAGTGCGGCGCCCGGGCTGATCGCGAGGCTCGGCGGCCATCGCGCCGTCGCCGAATTGCGGCTCATGACCCACCTGGCGAGCGCCGACGAGACGGAGAATCCGGTGACCGATGAGCAGGTCCGCCGTTTCGCCGCCGTGACCAGGGGCTTCGACGGCGACGTGAGCTTCGCGAATTCCCCCGGCCTGCTGGGCTGGCGGCACTGTAGCGAGGCGCGGGAAGCGCTGGGGTTCAGCGGTGAACTCTGGATCCGGCCGGGCGTGGCGCTCTACGGAATTTCCCCGTTCGAGGACCAAACCGGCCGGGATCTCGGTCTCGAGCCGGTCATGCAGTTCGAGGCGCGGGTGATCGCCGTCAAGCCTTTACGGCGTGGCGCCCGCGTCGGCTACAAGGGCACGTTCACGGCCGCGGAGGACAGCACGGTCGGCATCATTGCGGCCGGCTACGGTGACGGGTACACCCGGCATTTCCGGACCGGCACGCCGGTATTGCTAAACGGCCGTCGAGTACCGGTCATTGGCAAGGTTTCGATGGACATGCTGGCGGTGGACCTCGGCAAGCAAGCGCGCGACAGGCCGGGCGACATCGCGGTGCTGTGGGGCGACGGGCTGTCGGTCGAGGAGGTCGCGGCTTACGCCGACGCGATTCCCTATGAACTCGTCTGCGGCATCATGAACCGTGAGCCGAGCGTCGCGGTCGAGGGCATCGATTAGCTCGCGAAAAAGCCCATCTTGACGCCGGCCAGCTGGACCACGTCGTTGTCGGTGAGCTTCCGGGCCTGAGCGCCGATCGGTTCGCCGTTCACGAGGGGATAATCGCCGTCCTTGCCGGATTCGACGTGGACGATGTAATAGCCTTCCGCGCGCCGGGTGATGGCCGCAACCTGGACGCCGGGACGCCCGAGGGTCGTCAGCGCCTTGGTCAGCTCGAGTTCGCGTCCCGCGAACGCGCCGCTCAGTACCTGCAGCTTCGCGAGCGGCAGTGCATTCGGCGCGGTGGCCGGGTCGATGCCGGTGGTCGTCGCGGTATGTGCGGACGGTTCAGCACGCGCGGCGGCCGGCGCGGCGTCTTCCGCGACCGTGGATGTGTGCCTGACCGGCTCCGGTCGTTCCTCCGGCGGCCGGGGCGGCGGCTCCGGGTCGGCCGTCAGGCCTTCCGATTCTTCCGGATCGAGCTTCACGCTCTGGGCCACGGCGCTGGCGGGCTCCTCGGGCTCGCGCTCCGCGCGCGCGGCGGCGGCAGCGGCGGCGTCGGCAGCTTTCTCGGCCATCGCGAGCTGGTCGGCATTCTGCTGGCCGGCCGGAATGACCATGGTCTTTTCGAACTCGTCCTGCTCGGCGTCGTTGGGTGCCTGCTCGGAGAAGCGCAGCTGGTGGTGGCCGATGGTAATGACATCGCCGTTCTGCAGGGCATGCTTCTTGATCAGCTTGCCGTTGACGTAGGTCCCGTTGGTGCTGTTTAAGTCCTCGAGGAACGAGTCGTTGAGGATATTGATGATCAGTGAGTGATGGCCGCTGACGGCGGGATTGTCGATGCGGACATCGTTGTCGGGGAGGCGGCCGATCGTGTACCGCTCCTTGGTCATGTTGTATTCAGCCAGTACCTGATTGTCCAGACTAAGAATTAACCGTGCCATGATTACTCGCTGTACTCACTGAAAATCGAATCTTGTACGCGAGACAGGAAATCGGGCGCCAGAATGCGCCGCGGGCATCGCTCCGAACCGGACCCCAATCTCCGTCTCCCTTACCCTACGAGCCGAACCAGCCGGCGATCTTGACGAGCAATCCCTTTTTCGCCGCGAATGGTTCGATTACGTGGGCGAGCATGACCGAAATGTTGTCGCGCCCGCCCTGATTGTTGGCCAAGTCGATAAGTTGTTGACCAACAACGTCAAGACTAGCATTAAAAGTCTTGATAGTTAAGTGAATATCGTCATCCTCGACCATGTCCGGAAGGCCGTCCGAACAGAGCAGATAGACATCATCCGGCAGCACGTCGTGCTCGTGTACCTCGACCTCGACGTTCGATTCGACGCCGAGCGCCCGGGTCACGTAGTTCCGGTTGGTGGAGCGCTGTGCTTCCTCGGCCGAATAGAAGCCCCGGTCGACGAGTTCCTGCAGCAGGGAGTGATCGAGCGTCAGTTGTTCGAACTTGCCTCCCCGCAGCCGATAGGCTCGCGAGTCGCCGACGTGGGCGATCGAGACCCGGTTGTCGTAGAACATGCAGGCGACGATCGTGGTGCCCATGCCTTCGCAGTGCGACTGGCTTTGCGCAGTCTGGAAAATGATCTTGTTGGCGCGGTAGATCGAGTCCCGGAGGATGATCGACTGGCGCATCATGCCGCTATGCGGATCGACGTTGGCGAGTTCCTCGCGCGCATGGGCTTCGGTCGCGAGCTTCGTGACGGTATCGACGGCAATGCCGCTCGCCACCTCGCCGGCGTTGTAGCCGCCCATGCCGTCGGCGAGAACCATGAGCCCGATGTCCGAATCGCCGCCGATCGCGTCCTCGTTGTGCTCTCGGACCCGGCCGGTGTCGGTAATTTCGGCGAACTGGATCTTTCCTCGCAGGTTCATTGTCGTGTCAATCCCGAAGCTCGGAGCGCTCTAGGGCACTCGTGCGCAGTTCCTGAGTGCGATGGCCATCTCGGCACCGCAGCTGAATCGATCCTCGGGACGCTTGGCCATGGCTTTCGCGAGCACGGCGTCGACGCTGGGGGGTATGCCGGCCCGCCGGTTGGCAACCGGCGCCGCTTCTTCCGTCGTGATCTTGGTCATTAAAACTGAAATGTTGGATGCCTTGAACGGCACCTCGCCAGTCAAAAGCTCGTATAGGGTAACACCAAGCGAAAACAAGTCCGAGAGTCCTGTCAGTTCGTCGGCGCCGAGCTGTTCGGGCGACATGTACATTGGCGTGCCGAGCACGATGCCGGTCTTGGTCCGGTTGTTGTCCGTCAACCGCGCTACGCCGAAGTCCGAAATCTTCAGTGAGCCTTCCTTCGGGTTGTAGAGGAGGTTGGCCGGCTTGATGTCGCGGTGAATCACGCCCTGGTTATGGGCATAGTCGAGACCTTCGGCCGTCATCGCCGCGAGTTCGAGAGCGCGCTTGGGTGCCAGGAGCCGGTTTGGGTCGGTGAATTCCTTGAGCGGCGTGCCCGGGACGTACTCCATGGCAATGAAGGCGAGGCCCTTGTCTTCGCCCGCGTCGAAGACGGTAATGATATTCGGGTGCGTCAGGCGTCCGGCCGATTCGGCCTCACGGTAGAAGCGCAGCCGCGCTTCCTTGAGTTCCTCGTCCTCGAATTCCTTTTCGATCGGGATCGCCTTGATCGCCACCGGTCGATTGATTCGCGGGTCCTTGCCGAGATACACGGCACCCATGGCGCCGCGCCCGATGCGACGCTCGATGAGATAGCGCCCCAGCCGCTGCGGCATGCCGGCCTTGATATCCCGGGTCGTGCGGCGTGCCTTGACGGTACCCTGGGTTTGCTTCATCCACTGCAGGACCGCCTCGGCACGTTCGGGTTTCGCCTGCTGCTCGAAAGCGATCGACAGCTTGTACATTACGGCGGCGACCGTGTCCGATGGCTGGCACTGGCGGAATTCGGCGAATGCCGGTTCCAGCCGCCCCGCGGCGAGAAACGCAGAGCCGCGTTTGAAGGCTTCCGACGTCGAGCGCTTCGGGTTACCGGCGAGCCACAGGCAGAGCAGACTGACGCCCGCAAAGACCACGACCGGCTTGCCGAGATCCATGCGCACCTTGAGGATGTACAGGGCCAGCGCCTCGAGGAGCAGGACGAAAACGACGATGCCGGCAGTCATCAGGAGTATGTCGGGACGGGAGCGTTCGGGCATGAACAGCACGGCGAGAATGGCGAGCAGGACGGGCGCGAGCCACTGCAGGGCCGCGACCCAGCTCGGCGCAATGACCGCGGCTCCTGCTTCGATGTCGCCGAGCAGTGCGGCCGTGATTTCGGAACTGGTCACGTACTGGCCGGATGGCAACATGGCCCTTGCCTCGACGAGCTCGGGCTCCGCGTCCACGAAGACAGTCGCACCGAAGAGTTGCCGACTGTTGAAATTCAGCGAGAGAACGCGCTCGGGCGTGAGCCGCGGCACCGCCGCATAGCGGGAAAAGAATACCTGGTCTTCCGACGTGCTCATGCGCGGGTTGCCGGCCCAGTCATCGCGATCCAGGGCGACCGCAAGCGGCAGCGCCGACCGCATGTCACCCGCGTCGAGCTGCCACAGGGGAGTCCGGCGCAGGACGCCGTCGCTGTCGACGCTTATATCGACGAACCCGCTACGGGAGGCATGCGGCGCGAAGCGATGCCGCATGGGCACGTAGATCCGGCTTTCGCCGTCGGTCATCCGGGTGACCCACACCGGCAGCGGCTCGTTGGCGGCGATGTCGGGGGGATTCGGCAGGATGATCCGGCTGACGCCGCCCCGTTTGAGCACCTCGATGATCTTGCCGTACTGCACCAGCAGTTCGTCGACCGAAGCCCGGGGTGCGTCTATGCTGACGATATACGCGCCCTCGAGGGCGGTGGTCGGCATGCGGCCCGCGAACTGGTCGTACAGGAAGCGATCCGCGACGTCGAACCCGCGTGACAGCGGGCCGTAGACGAGCAGCATCAGCACGCAGGCGAAAGCGAGCGCAATCAGTCGGTTCTTTTTGTGGCTCTGACTAGTATCCAAGTCGGTCAGGTCCCTGTTTTACCGGCGAAATTATAGGGAAAGCCGGCTTCAGGAAATGAGAAAGGGTTGGCATTTTTATGTCACAACGTCGATCCTTCGCACCGTCGGGCGGCTCGACGTGTGCCGAGAGCGCCCGGAGGGCAGCCCGGAAGTCCTTCTGGATTCGAAATCATGGCGAAGAACAAAACCGTATACGTATGCAGTGAGTGCGGCGGCCAAAGTGCGAAATGGGCCGGGCAGTGCCCGGACTGCGCCGCCTGGAACACGCTCGAACCGTCGGCCGTCAAGGGCGCCGCAACGGCCGGCATCGCGCCGGCGACGCGTCGACTGGGCGAGGTGACCGGCGACCTCGGCGCGCGCCATGCCACCGGCTTCGAGGAATTCGACCGCGTCCTGGGCGGTGGCCTCGTGCCGGGTGCCGTGGTGCTCCTGGGCGGCGACCCGGGCGTCGGCAAGTCGACGCTGCTGCAGCAGGTCTCCGCGAGACTGCCGGAGGGCGTCACGGTCTGTTACGCGACGGGCGAGGAATCCCTGCGGCAAATCGGCCAGCGCGCCGAGCGGCTCGGCCTCGCCGGCGACGATCTGGTCATGCTTGCCGATACGTCACTCGACAACGTACTGGCGGCGGCTGCCAGGAGCGGGGCGGGCGTGGTCGTGATCGACTCGATGCAGACGATGAGTGTCGACGACGTCGGCTCCGCGCCGGGATCGGTGACCCAGCTGCGCGAGTCGGTCAGCCGCATCGTTCATTTTGCGAAGCAGAAGGACGTGGCGGTTTTCGTCATCGGTCACGTTACCAAGGAAGGCGCTATCGCCGGTCCCAGGGTGGTCGAGCACATGGTCGACACCGTGCTCTACTTCGAGAACGATCCGTCGAGCCGCTATACCCTCATTCGATCGGTGAAGAACCGCTTCGGGGCAACCGGAGAGATGGGCGTATTCGCCATGACGGAGCAGGGCTTCCGCGAAGTCACCAATCCGTCGGCCATCTTCCTGTCGCGCGACACGCTTACCGAGCCGGGCAGTATCGTCTCTGTGGCCTGGGAGGGCAGCCGCCCGTTGCTGGTCGAGGTCCAGGCGCTCGTGGCCGACAGCGCAGGTTCGCCGCGCCGACTGGCGCAGGGCGTCGACCAGAACCGGCTGGCCCTGCTGCTCGCCGTCCTGATGCGGCACGGCAGCGTCGAGCTGATCTCGGAAGACGTCTTCGTCAATGTCGTCGGCGGGTTGCGGATCAGCGAGACGGCCGTCGACCTGCCGACGATCCTCGCTATCGTATCGAGTTTCCGCGATCGCCCGATCGATGAACGCCTGATCAGCTTCGGCGAACTCGGCCTCGCGGGCGAAGTCAGGCCGGTCCGCTACGGCGGCGAGCGCATCCAGGCGGCGGCGAAGCAGGGTTTCACGCGCTGCATCGTCCCGGAGTCCAATCGCCCCAGGCAGGTGCCACGCGGGATGGAGGTCATCGGGGTAAGGCGCCTCCGCGAGGCGCTGGAGCATGCCTTCTAGGCCTCGGGCAGGCGAATTCTCACCCGCTTGATGCGGGTATCGTCCGACTCGATGATCTCGATCGGGTAGTTGCCGATCATCATTGCTACGCCCGGTTCCGGGATCGTCTCGAGCATTTCGACGATCAGGCCGTTGAGCGTTTTCGGACCGTCGGTCGGCAGGTCCCAGCCCTGCGAACGGTTCAGCTCACGGATGTAGGCGGATGCGTCGACGACGAAGCTGCCCGTGGATTCCTTGCTGACGTCCTCGATCGCATCGGCCGGGTCGGTGGTGAACTCGCCGACGATCTCCTCGAGGATATCCTCCAGTGTCACGATGCCCTGGATGTCACCGTATTCGTCGACGATCAGCGCAATGCGCTCGCGGCGGCGCTGGAACTGCACGAGCTGGGTCGACAGCGGGGTCCCTTCCGGAACGTAATAGGGCTCGGCGAGCAGCTTGCGGAGGTCTTCACCGCGGAAATCGAAGCTCGCCAGGTTGGCGAGGCGCCGGAGGTGCAGGACGCCGATCACGTTGTCGATGTTGTCCTCGAAAACCGGCAGGCGCGTGTGCTCGCTCCCGGCGATGATCTTTTCGATATCCGCGGGGGCGTTGGCGAGGTCGATGCCGACGATCTCGTTGTGAGGCGTCATCACGTCGTCGACCGTGACCTGCTCCAGGTCGAGGATGCTCAGGAGCATTTGCCGGTAGCGGGTAGAGATCCGGCTGCCGGCTTCGAACACGATGGTTCGCAGCTCCTCGCGCGTCAGCGCCTGCAGGTCGGAGTCGCTGGCGCGGACGCCGAGAAGGCGGAGGAGCGCGTTCGAGACGACGTTGACCAGCCAGACGATCGGGTAGGTGATCCGCAGGAGCGGGTAGTAGACGACGGCAGCCGGGTACGCGAGTCGCTCCGGGTGCATTGCGGCGAGCGTCTTCGGCGCTGCTTCGGAAAAGATCAGGACCACCAGCGTCAGCAGCAGCGTACCGATTGCGACCGCAGGCTCACCGCCGATTCGCAGCGCGATCAGCGCGACGAGCGACGCGGCCGAAAAATTGACCAGGTTGTTGCCGAGCAGGATCAGGCCGATCAGCCGGTCCGGCCGCTCGAGCAGCTGCTCGGCAAGGCGAGCGCCACGATGCCCTTCACGGGCCTTGTGGCGGAGCTGGTATCGGTTGAGGCTCATGAGCGCTGTCTCCGAGCCGGAGAAGAAGGCGGACAGCGCGAGAAGCAGGAACAGAATGCCGAACAGTGCGGATAAAGGGACGTCGTCGCCCAAGGATCGGGCACCTCCGGAAAAACACAGACCCGGCAGTATGTTAACCGGGGTCCGGGCCTGTCAAGGAACCGGGTCGGCGGATTCGAGCCGGCGGACTAGCCCCAGCTGCGGTTCAGGATCTGCTCGAGGATGAAGCGGCTGCCGAAATACGCCAGCACGAGCAGCGCGAAGCCACCCAGGTACAGGTAGATGGCGCGACGTCCCCGCCAGCCCGCGAACGTCCGGCCGGCGAGCAGGGTGCCGAAAATCACCAGTGCCGAGATCGAAAAGACCGACTTGTGGATAAGGTGTTGCGCGAACAGGTCCTTGACGAAGGTCAGCCCTGAAACCACGGCGAGCGCCAGTCCGACGAAGCCGACGGTCGTAATGCCGTAGAGCAGGCGTTCCGTCGTGATCAGCGGGGCGAACAGGTGGCTGGATGTCAGGACCCGGCCGGCCTTCAGGCGGCGCTCCTGGACCAGCGCGAAGGCGGCGACGATCGCACCCGCGGTCAGGAGGCTGTAAGAGAACATCGCGACCAGCACGTGTACCTCGGTTTGCCAGGTCATCGAGAAGCTGGAATCCGCCGTCGGCGCGGCGCCGGTGTGCATCGGCAGCGCGAGCAGCGAGGCGAAAACGAGCAGCGCCGCCGACATGCCCCTCAAGCTCGGGTTCAGTGCGCCGACCAGCGCAATCAGCGCGAGCTGCAGGCTGACGAGCGATACCGCCGCAGACAGCGTCAGCGAACCGATGCGATCGGGGGAGAAGAAAACGAGGAGGATGTCCGCGTGCATCCCCAGCGCGGCGACGCCGGCGATAAGCCCGGTCCAGGTAAGGATGCGCGCATGCTCCTCATAGGCCGGAAACCGTCCCATTGCGAACGCTGCGGCCGCTGCCAGGTACAGAAAAAGAATTGTGATTTGAAACACAGAAACCCTGCGGGGTTTACCCTACCTTCGCTTTAGGGATCATCCCACAGGGCGTCTTGCATTTACACCCTCAACGGCTACGACTTGCTCTGTCAGCGGGCGATTTTGAGGCAGGAAGTGAGCTATATATGCGCATCAGGATCTTGGGTTGCAGTGGCGGTATCGGCGCCGGCTCCAGAACGTCCGCCATGTTGATCGACGAAGACGTGCTGATCGACGCCGGGACCGGTATCGGCGACCTGGGCCTTGAGGACCTGGAGCATATTCGCCACGTCTTCCTGACACACGCCCATCTCGACCACATTGCCGGGCTGCCGTTGCTCGTGGATTCGATCTTCGATCCCGATTTCGAGCAGCCGCTCCGGGTGTACGCCCGGGAAGAAACCCTCCGTGCGCTCAGGGATCACGTGTTCAACGACGCAATCTGGCCGGATTTCTCCCGGCTGCCGAACGCGGAGCGGCCGATGCTGCAGTTCCGGGTCCTGTGCCCGGGTGACACCGTGACGATCGGCAACCGCCAGTTCTACGCGGTCGATGTGCACCACAGCGTCCCGTCACTCGGTTTCACCGTGCAGAACAGCAAGGGTTCGTTTGCCGTCAGCGGCGATACGAAAACGAACCAGACGCTGTGGCCGGTGCTGAACGCCTGCGAAGATCTGCGGCTGCTCGTTATCGAAGTCTCGTTCCCGGACGAGATGGAGACGCTCGCGGCCGACGCAGGCCACTACTGCCCGCGGACGCTTACTCAGGACCTGGAGCGCCTGCGGCACGATCCCGAGATCTGGCTGACCGGCATGAAGCCCGGCGAGGAAGAGCGGATCTACGAGCAGGTACTCGCGGCCTGTCCTGGTCGGAATATCCAGATGCTCTCGCGCGGGACCGTGCTGACGGTCTGAAGGTAGCGGCGCTTTCTTGTAGACTCTGCGGCCAGTGATACAAACGCGGGTTTACGGATGTTCGACAACCTGACCGGCCGCCTCAGTGACGCGGCCAGGAATCTCACCGGGGCCGGCAGGCTCACCGAGAACAATATCAAGGATACGCTGCGGCAGGTCCGCCTCGCGCTGCTTGAGGCCGACGTCGCGCTGCCGGTGGTCAAGGGCTTCGTGGAGCGTATCCGGGAGCGGGCGGTCGGCGAGGAGGTCGGCAAGAGCCTGACGCCGGGGCAGGCGCTCGTAAAGATCATTCACAACGAACTCGTCGGCATACTCGGCGACGAGCACAAGCCACTCGATCTCAGGCATCAGCCGCCGGTGGTCATCATGCTGGCCGGCCTGCAGGGCGCGGGCAAGACGACGACGGCCGCCAAGCTGGCGCGCAGCCTGATCGAGCGGGACAAGAAGCGCGTGATGCTGGTCAGCGTCGACGTGCACAGGCCCGCGGCCATCCTGCAGCTGAAGACGCTCGCCGGGGAAGTCGGTGCGGAGCACGTCGACAGCGACCCGAGCGAGCAGCCGGTTGCGATCGTCGAGCGCGCACTCGACGCCGCGCGGAGAGGGCATGCTGACGTGTTGATCGTAGACACGGCGGGCCGCCTGCACATCGACGGCGAGATGATGAGCGAGGTCCGGGCGGTGCATGCGGCCGCACAGCCGGTGGAGACGCTGTTCGTCGTGGACAGCATGGCCGGCCAGGATGCCGTGAACGCCGCGACGGCCTTCGACGAGAGCCTGCCGCTGACCGGCGTGATCCTGACCAAGGCGGACGGCGACGCCAAGGGCGGCGTTGCCCTGTCTGTGCGCGAGGTCACCGGCAAGCCCATTCGCTTCCTCGGCGTGGGCGAGAAGACCGATGCCCTCGAGGCGTTCCACCCGGAGCGAATGGCGTCGCGCATTCTCGGCATGGGCGACGTGCTCTCCCTCGTCGAGGAGATCGAAGGCAAGGTCGAGAAAGACAAGGCGGAGAAGCTCGCGAGGAAGCTCAAGAAGGGCAAGGGCTTCGACCTGGTCGATCTGCGTGACCAGTTCGAGCAGATGCTCAAGATGGGCGGGCTGGGAGCGATGCTGGACAAGATGCCGCTGCCGGGCAACATCAACCCGGCCGCGCTCAAGAACGAGGCCAACGAGCGCCAGATGCGCCGGCAGATCGCGATCATCAACTCGATGACACCCGCGGAACGCCGTTTTCCGAAGACCATCAATGGTTCCCGGAAGAAACGTATCGCCGCCGGGGCCGGGCTCAGCATCCAGGACGTCAACCGCCTCCTGAAGCAGCACATGCAGATGGAAAAAATGATGAAAAAGGTCTCCAAGGGCGGCATGAAGCGGATGCTCCGGGGACTGCCCGGCGGCGGCATGCCCCCGGGCTTTCCGGGACGCTGAGGGCATATTTCGGCCCCGGTACTCGACATGCCCCGGCCCGCACCCTGTAAAGCGCTAAAAAATCAAGGGTTTTAGTCGGCCGGAAGGCTTCACTTTTGGGCGCAACCCGGTACAATGCGCCGTTTCCTCGGAGCGCAGCCCGGGCACGGGTGTGTCTGCTCCGAATATTTTGCATTCTGAAAGAGTTACGGAACCAATGGTTAGCATTCGCCTTTCGCGCTCGGGCGCGAAGAAACGGCCGTTTTATCACCTGGTGGTTACTGACAGCCGCAATCGTCGTGACGGCCGGTACATCGAGCGGGTGGGTTACTTCAACCCGGTCGGCAAGCAACATGAAGAGAACGTGCGCATCGACCTGGAGCGCGTGGACTACTGGATCGAGCAGGGCGCAAAGCCGTCCGAACGCGTTGCATCGCTGCTGAAAGCGCATCGCAAGGCAGCGGCCGCGAACTGAATCGAGGTGGCCGGTGACGCTGCGGCGTCATCGTCAGCGGCGTGACAGGCGCTACTCCACAACCCGTCAGGCTGGGCCGCATCGTCGGCCTTTTTGGTGTGCGGGGCTGGGTGAAAGTGTATTCCTACACCGACCCCAGGGAGGCGATTCTCGAACACGACCGCTGGTTACTCGGCCGGGATGGAAGCCGGCGGAGCGTCCGCGTGGACGAGGGCAAGCGGCACGGCAAGAGCGTACTTGCGAGGCTCGAAGGAATCGATGACCGCGAGGCGGCAGAGGCCCTTCTGGGACTCGATATCGCGGTCGACAGAGACAGTCTGCGGGAGCCGGAGACGGGCCACTACTACTGGGCCGATCTCGCGGGTCTCACGGTATGGCACAAGGAGGAACGCGAGCTCGGCGTCGTGACGCAGATGCTCGAAACCGGCGCTCATGACGTCATGGTCGTCAAGGGCGACACCGAACGGTTGATCCCGTTCGTGCCGGGCGAGGTCGTACTCGACGTCGATCTCGACGAACGCCGGGTCCGGGTCGACTGGGAATGGGACTGACGACGTGAAGATCGGCGTGGTGACCCTGTTCCCCGAGGCCGTAGCAGGCGTCGTTCGTTTCGGCGTCGTCGGGCGGGCGGCAGACCGGGGACTGATCGAACTCGACTTCGAGAATCCGCGGGAACATGCGGATGATGTCCACCGGACGGTCGACGACCGGCCTTACGGCGGCGGACCGGGCATGGTCATGCGGTTCGAGCCACTGGCGAGGGCCATACGGGCGCTGAAAGATCGCCTGCCGGCCGGTGCACCGGTGCTGGCGATGTCGCCCCAGGGGCGACGCTTCGACCAGGCGATGGCGGAGCGACTCGCTCTGTCGGGTGGCTTTGCGCTTGTTGCGGGCCGTTATGAAGGCATCGACGAACGTTTGATCGATGCCGAGGTGGATGAAGAAATTTCGCTGGGCGACTTCGTCGTCTCCGGCGGTGAATTGCCGGCAATGCTGGTAATCGATGCGGTCGCCCGTTTGTTGCCGGGCGTACTGGGTGATGCGGACTCGGCGACGGAGGATTCTTTCGCGGCGGGCCTGCTGGACCATCCGCACTATACGCGTCCGGAGACGGTCGAAGGGCGCGACGTACCGGCGGTGCTGCTGTCGGGCGATCACCGGCGCATAGCGCGCTGGAGAGAACGAGAGGCCCTGGGCCGGACGTATCTGCGTCGCCCGGACCTGCTGGACAAACTGGAGTTAACGGCCGAGCAGCAGGCGCTGCTCGAGGAATACTTGGAAGCGAGTCATCATGAGCAAAATCATCGAAGCGATTGAGCAGGAACAGATGAACAAGGACATCCCGGAATTTTCGCCGGGCGATACCGTCGTTGTTCAGGTCAAGGTCACGGAAGGCAACCGCGAGCGCCTGCAGGCTTTCGAGGGCGTCGTCATCGCGCGGCGGAATCGCGGTCTGAACTCGTCCTTCACGGTGCGCAAGATTTCGCACGGCGAAGGCGTGGAGCGTGTATTCCAGACCTACAGCCCGAGCGTCGACTCGATCGAGGTCAAGCGCCGCGGTGACGTCCGTCGTGCCAAGCTGTATTACCTGCGCGGCCGCACGGGCAAGGCGGCCCGGATCAAGGAAAAGATCTAGTCCGCTGCCCGGGACCGGGCGAATACGGTTCCGGTACCCGTATTCGACTGAAACCTTTTCCGCCCGTCCGGGTCTTTCGAGGCATGGGTAACAGAATCATGAAGCGGCTGAGCACGGTGCTCCTGCTCGGCCTGGGCGCCGGTCTTGCGACCGGCTGCGCGTCCCTCGTGTCGTCGGCGGCCTCCGACTTCGCCGACGGTTTGTCCGTCGCGATCCTCAACCAGGACGATCCGGAGACGGTTCGTGCGGCGGTGCCGTCCTACATGCTGCTACTCGACAGTCTCGTCGAGGGCAGCCCCGACGATGCCGATATCCTGAGTGCCGCCGCGACGCTCTATGCTTCCTACGGTGCTGTCTTCGCCGACGAACCCGCGCGGGCCAAACGCCTGACGCGCCGCGCGCGCGACTACGCGCAGCGGGCCATCTGCGCCGAGTACGCGGAGGCCTGCGACTGGCGCGGGATGACCTACGATGCATTCGGCGAGAGTGTGAGCGGCGTCGGCGCCGACGACGCCGAGCTGCTCTACACTTACGGGTTCGCGACGCTGGCTTACCTCCGGGCGCACAGCGACGACTGGAACTCGCTCGCGGAGCTGCCGCAGGCCGAGCTGCTGTTCGATCACTACCTGTCGATCGCCGGTGATGACGTCAACGAGGCTACCTATGTCTACATGGGTATTCTCCTGACGCTTCGCCCCCCGGCACTCGGCGGCAAGCCGGAGCTGGCCCGCGACTACTTCGAAAAGGCGATTACCCTCTCGGACGGGCGTGATCTGAGCGCCAAGGTCGAGTTTGCCAAGGGCTACGCGAAGATGCTGTACGAGCGGGAGCTGCACGACCGTTTGCTGAGCGAGGTCATCGCCGCGGATCCTTACGTCGACGGCCTCACGCTGAGTAACGTGCTGGCCAAGCGGGAAGCGGCCCGCCTGCTCCTCGAAGCAGACGACTATTTCTGACAAACGAACGTAAACGATGCGGCACCGGAGTCACGTGCCGTCAAGACTCAAGGTTGGGTGCAATGATCAAATCATGGATGTACACCGTGCTCGCCGCCACCGTGTTCGCACACGGTGCCGAGGCAGCAACGCTCAAGATCGCTACCGTGACGCCGGAAGGCTCGCAATGGATGCAGGAAATGCGCGCCAGTGCGAAGGAAATTCGCGAGCGTACGGACGGCCGCGTCGACATCAAGTACTACGGCGGCGGTGTCATGGGTAACGATGCCAAGGTGCTCGGTCGTATTCGCATCGGTGCGCTGCAGGGCGGCGCATTTACGCCGATCTCCCTGAGCGCCATTTATCCGGATCTCAATCTCTACGGCCTGCCGATGGTGTTCGATTCCGAGGACGAGGCTGCCTATGTCCGCGAAAAGATGGACGAGGAACTCGAGGCGGGCCTCGAATCCGCGGGCTACGTGAACTTCGGTTTTGCCGCGGGCGGTTTTGCCGTCGTGATGTCGAATACGCCGGTGCGGAGCTTCGACGACCTGCGCGGCAAGCGCATCTGGGTGCCCGAGGGCGATCAGATCAGCTACGCCTCGATGGAGGCGCTGTCACTGTCACCGGTGACGCTGCCCCTGACCGACGTCCTGACGGGCCTGCAGACCGGTCTGATCGATATCGTTGCGATCTCGCCTATCGGTGCACTCGTCCTGCAGTGGCACACCAAGGTCAAGTACATGACCGAGTTGCCGCTCGTGTACACGCTCGGATTCATGGCAATCCAGAAGAAAGCCTTCGACAAGCTAAGCGACGCGGACCAGGCCATCGTCCGCGAGGTGATGGAAGCAACCTACGACAAGTTCGACGCGGTCAACCTCGTCGACAATCGCGGTGCTCGCGATGCCCTCCTGAACGCGGGCATCGAATCCGTCGATTTCGACGCCGCGGAAGTCGACCGCATTCGTGCCGCGCTGGCGAAGTCGAATCGCGACCTCGGCACCGAGGGGCGTTTCTCGATCGAGACCTATGACAGGATGCTGACGTATATCGAGGAATATCGCGAGCGCCAGGCGGCGGCGGGCTCCGAAGGCCAGGGTGACGACAACGTCGCCGTACAGCAATAGACCGGCAGACACTTGAGCCTGCTGTTCCGCCGTCTCGACACGTTCGGCCGCCTCGCCGAGAACGTCGCCCTCGTCACGCTCCTGTCGACCATGATGCTGCTCGCCGTCGGGCAGATCGTGCTCCGCGAGGTATTCGACACCGGCGTTATCTGGACCGACGAACTCGTCAAGCTGATCGTCCTGTGGCTCGCAATGGTCGGTTCGATCGCGGCGGCGCGTGAGAACCGGCATATCCGCATCGACCTGCTGTCGCACCTGCTGCCGCCCCGGGGTATTGCGGTCATCCGGATCGTCGTCGATCTCTTCGCCGCGGCGGTCAGCGCGGTCATCGCCTGGCACGCGTACCGATACCTCCAGATCGAGATCGAGTTCGAGGACACGGTTCTCGTCGATGTGCCTGCCTGGATTGCGCACGTGATCATCCCGCTGGCCTTTGGGCTGATCAGCTATCGCTTCGCCGTAGGTGCGGGTCGCGTGGCAGTCGGTTTGTGGCTGGGCGAGGAGGGCAGGCGGTCGTGATACTGATAAGCCTCGCGCTGCTACTCCTGGCAATCCTCGGCGCGCCGCTGTTTGCCGTGATAGCGACGAGCGCCCTGGTCGGGTTCCATCGGGAGGAAACCGACCTCATGAACATGGCGATCGAACTGCTGAGCATCGCCGACCTGCAGTTTCTCTCGGCAATACCCCTGTTCACCTTTGCCGGGTATGTCCTGAGCGAGAGTAACGCACCGGGGCGGCTGGTCAGGCTTACGAACGCGGTGCTCGGCTGGATGCCCGGCGGGCTCGCACTGGTCTGTCTTGCGACCTGCGCATTCTTCACGGCCTTCACCGGCGCGTCGGGCGTTACGATCATCGCCCTCGGCGCCATCCTCTACCCGGCGCTCAAGCAGGACGGCTACGACGACAAGTTCAATCTCGGCCTGGTGACGTCCTCGGGCAGTCTCGGCCTGCTGTTCGCCCCGTCGCTGCCGCTGATCCTGTACGGGGTCATCGCCGAGGTCTCGATCGATCACCTGTTCCTGGCCGGTATATTTCCGGGCCTGCTGATGCTCGTGATGCTGGCCGGATGGAGTTTCTGGGTAAATCGTGCGAACCGTAAGCCGCTGGCGGAATTCTCCCTGCGCGAGGTCGCCGCTGCGATGCGCGAGGCGGCGTGGGAGCTGCCGCTGCCGTTCGTCGTTCTCGGCGGGATCTACTCCGGCTTCTTTGCCGTTTCCGAGGCGGCCGCTATCACTGCCCTCTACGTTCTCGTGGTCGAGGTCCTGGTTCAGCGCGAAATCAAATGGCGGGCGCTGCCGGATATCATGCGCCAGTCGATGGTTCTCGTCGGCGGCATCCTGATCATCCTCGGCGTGTCGCTCGCCTCGACCAATTACATGATCAGTTCGGGCGTTCCCCAGTTGCTGTTCGAATACGTGCAGGGCTTCGTCTCGAGCCAGCTGACGTTCCTGCTGCTCTTGCTGGGTTTCCTGCTGATCCTCGGTGCGATCCTCGACATCTTCTCGGCGATCGTGCTCGTCGTGCCGCTGATTCTGCCGATCGCCGCCGGCTACGGCGTCGACCCGATCCACCTCGGTATCGTCTTCCTGGCCGCGATGCAGCTCGGTTACCTGACCCCGCCGGTCGGCCTGAACCTGTTTATCGCGAGCTATCGCTTCGAGAAATCCATCATGCACGTTTACGCAGCAACGCTACCGTTCCTGCTAATCTTGCTATTGTCGGTCGTCGTCATCACCTTCTGGCCGACCCTCTCGCTCTGGCTGGTACCATCGGGTTGAGCCGCAGGGCCGGCCGGTAACAGGACAGGACTTATGTTTCGGAATCTCGGGTTTCTCGCCGTCGCTGGACTTGCCTGCGCCACACCGGCGCCGGCGGACAGCCTCGATGACATCATGCTGCCACCCGGCTTCGTGATCGAGCACTATGCCGACGTTCCCAATGCACGATCCTTGGCTCTCGGCGAGCAGGGCACGCTGTTCGTGAGCAACCGTAGCGGCTCGTCCATCTACGCGGTCGTGCCCGGTGACGTGCCCGGCGTCATCGAGATCGATTCGGACCTCCGGACGCCCAACGGCGTCGCGTTCCGGGATGGTGACCTGTACGTCGCCGAGATCGACCGGATTTATCGCTACGCGGACATCGAGTCGCGCCTCGACGCACCGCCGGAGCCCGAGCGCCTGGATATCGAGCTGCCGGCGGAGCGGCATCACGGCTGGCGCTACATCGCGTTCGGGCCCGATGGCAAGCTGTACGTCAGTATCGGCGCACCGTGCAACGTCTGCGACCGGGAGGGTTTTGCCGAGATCATCCGCATGAACCCGGACGGCAGCGATCGTGAAACCTTCGCTCGTGGCATCCGCAACTCCGTCGGACTGGCCTGGCACCCCGAGACAGGAGAACTCTGGTTCACCGATAACGGCCGGGACATGCTGGGTGACGACATTCCGGCGTGCGAGCTCAACCATGCGCCGCGGGCCGGCCTCCACTTCGGGTTTCCGTATTGCCACGCCGGCGATGTCCGCGACCCGGAGTTCGGCGGCGAGGCACCGTGCGCGGATTTCGTGCCGCCGGCGCAAAGGCTCGGGCCGCACGTCGCCCCGCTCGGCCTGCGCTTCTATACGGGGACACAGTTCCCGGACGAATACGCCGGGCAGATCTTCATCGCCGAACACGGCTCCTGGAACCGCTCCGAGAAGATCGGCTATCGCATTACGCTCGTGCGGCTCGACGGTAACCGTGCCGTGTCCTACGAGACTTTCGCCGAGGGCTGGCTCGAGGGCGGCGAGGTAACGGGGCGGCCGGTGGATCTCCAGGTCATGCCGGACGGGTCGCTGCTGGTAAGCGATGACCTTGCCGGAAAGCTCTATCGAATTCGCTACGCGGGCGCCTCGGCGACCGCGGCGAGCCATCAAGACCGAGGTGCAATTAATGACTGATCAAGCCAAGACTGATCAAACCAAGTCGCGGAACATCGTCGTGCGGCTCCTGGGCGGCATCTGGCGGGGGCTCGACGGCCTGCGCAAGGTGACGCATTTTTTCCTGATGCTGTTCGTACTGCTGGCCTTCTTGAGCGCGATCTCCGGGAGCGCGCCGACCATGCCGCGATCGGCCGTGCTCTCGCTGCAGCCTGCCGGAGTCCTCGTCGAGGAACTGGCCGGGAGTGCCTACGACCGGGCCATTGCCGAACTGCTGGATAACGCGGCGCCGCAGACGCTGATCAGCGACGTCGTGGATGCGCTGGCCTACGCGAAGGAAGACGACCGCATCAAGGGTGTGCACCTCGAGCTGAGCAGGTTCGGCGGCGGCAGCACGGCGAAACTCGCGATGGTCGCGGATGCGATTCGTGACTTCCAGTCGTCCGGCAAGCCGGTGATCGCGTCGGCCGACGGCTACTCCCAGGGCAGCTACTACCTGGCAAGCCTCGCGGACGAGGTGTACATGCATCCCGACGGCATTGTCTTCATGCAGGGCTTCGGCTCGTACCGGGCCTACTTCAGCGAGGCGATCGACAAGCTCAAGATCGACTGGAACATATTTCGCGTCGGCAAGTACAAGTCCTTCGTGGAGCCCTACACCCGCATGGACATGTCCGAGGAGAGCCGTGAGGCGACCTCCAGGGTGATCGAGCAGCTGTGGGACGGATATCTCCGTGACGTCGAGTCGGCGCGTGGCATCGATGAGGGCTCGATTCGCGAGATGGTGGCGAACTTCGACGACCTCGTGGTCGAGAACGGCGGCGACATCGCGGCGATTGCGAGCGAGTACGGCCTGCTCGACGGACTCAGGGACCGCGAAGCGATCCGGGAGCGTCTGATCGACCTCGCCGGAACGGACGACGAGCTGGACGACGCGCCGAGCGCGGTCGACCTGACGGCGTATCTCGATTTCATGCGGATGCTCAAGCCCGAGGATCGGGCCGATGCCAACGTCGCCATCGTCGTTGCGGCCGGGCAGATCCTCGACGGTTCACAGCCGCCCGGCCAGGTCGGCGGAGATTCGACAGCCGGCCTGTTGCGCCGGGCACTGCGCGACGATTCGGTCAAAGCGGTGGTGCTGCGGGTCGACAGCCCGGGCGGCAGCGCGTTCGCGTCCGAGGTGATCAGCAACGCGGTCGAAAACCTGCAGGCGGCCGGCAAGCCCGTGATCGCCTCGATGAGCGGCGTGGCGGCGTCCGGCGGCTACTGGATCTCGGCGAAAGCCGACAAGATTTACGCGTCGCCGTCGACGATTACCGGTTCGATCGGCATCCTCGGCATGTTCCCGACTTTCCAGCGGACGGCGGCCTATCTCGGCGTCAATATCGATGGCGTGGGCTCGACGAAGTGGGCGGGCCAGCTTCGACCCGACCGGGAGATGAGCGAACCGGCCAGGCGAGTCTTCCAGCAGGTCATCAATCACGGCTATGACGAGTTCCTGGAGCAGGTCGCGACGGGACGCAACATGAGCATCAACGCGGTTCACGAGATCGCACAGGGCCGCATCTGGACCGGTCTCGATGCACTGAATCGCGGCCTCGTCGACGAACTCGGGGACCTCGATGCCGCCGTCGCCGCAGCAGCGGCCGAGGCCGGGCTAGAGGAAGGCGAGTACGGCTCCTTCGTCGTCGAGGAACCGCTCTCGTCGACGGAGCAGATGATCGTCGACCTGCTCGCTACCGCGAAGGCGCTCGGCGTCGACCCGGCCGTGTTCGTCGATGAGCCGCGGTCGCTGGAGCGACTGGCGCGACAGTTCGAGGCGATGATCGACCCGGTGCTGCGCTTCAACGACCCGAACGGCGTCTACGCGCACTGCTTCTGCCGCTTCGAGTAAACCCGGGCTAGCTCCAGTCGAGGATGACCTTGCCGGTCTTGCCGGACTCCATGAGTTCGAAGGCCGGCAGGTACTCGTCGGCGCCGAAGTGGTGCGTGATCACCGGCTGGATGTTGAGTCCGCTCTGCAGCATGCTCGACATCTTGTACCAGGTCTCGAACATCTCCCGGCCGTAGATGCCCTTGATGACGAGCCCCTTGAAGATCACCTGGTTCCAGTCGATGGCCATGTCGTCCGGCGGAATGCCGAGCAGCGCGATCTTGCCGCCATGATGCATGGCTTCGAGCAGGCCCCGGAACGCCTGCGGGTTGCCCGACATTTCCATACCGACATCGAAGCCTTCTTCCATGCCCAGTGTCTTCATCGTGTCGCCGATGGAGTCCCGCGTGACGTTGAGCGCGACGCTCGCACCCATTTGCCGCGCCAGGTCGAGCCGGTAGTCGTTCACGTCGGTAATTACGATGTGCCGGGCGCCCGCGAAGCGCGCGATCGCCACGGCCATGATGCCGATCGGGCCGGCGCCGGTGATAAGGACGTCTTCGCCGACCAGGTCGAACGACAACGCCGTGTGCGTGGCGTTGCCGAGCGGATCGAGTATTGCGGCCATGTCGTCGGAGATCGCTTCCGGCAGCTTGAAAACGTTGAAGGCGGGCACGGCAATGTATTCCGCGAACGCGCCTGCCCGGTTGACGCCGACACCGACGGTGTTCATGCAGAGGTGACGGCGGCCCGCCCGGCAGTTCCGGCAGACGCCACAGGTAATGTGTCCCTCGGCCGAGACACGGTCGCCGGGTTCGAAGCCTCGCACCTCGCTGCCGCACTCGACGATCTGCCCTGAAAATTCGTGGCCGACCGCCATCGGCACGGGGATCGTGTGCTGTGCCCAGTCGTCCCACTGGAAGATATGGATGTCCGTGCCGCAGATAGCGGTCTTGTTGACCTTGATCAGGACGTCGTTGGGTCCGACTTCGGGCGGTGGCAGATCTTCCATCCAGATGCCGCGTTCCGGTTTGGCTTTCACCAGTGCTTTCATGGCTCGATGACTCCCAGTTCCCGGCCGACCGTCGTGAAGGCCTCGACTGCCTTGTCGAGTTGCGCGCGGGTCAGCCCGGCGGACATTTGTGTACGGATGCGTGCCTGGCCCTTCGGAACCACCGGGTAGCTGAAGCCGATCACGTAAACGCCGTGGTCGAGCAGGCGATCCGCCATCGCGGTCGCGAGTTTCGCGTCGCCCAGCATGACCGGGATGATCGGATGTTCGCCCGGCTTTAAGTCGAAGCCGCGCTCGGTAAGCCTGGCGCGGAAATAGGCAGCGTTCTCGTGCAATTGCTCCCGAAGGCTGGAGTCCCGTTCGAGGAGATCGAAGACCGCAATGGAGGCCGCCGCGATGACCGGGGCGACGGAGTTTGAAAACAGGTAGGGCCGCGAGCGCTGGCGCAGCCAGCCCACGATTTCCTTACGGCCGGAGGTGAACCCGCCCGACGCGCCGCCCAGCGCCTTGCCGAGCGTGCCCGTGATGATGTCGATCTGCCCCATGACGTCGTGGAACTCGTGGGTGCCCCGGCCGGTCCTGCCGAGGAAGCCCGTTGCATGACAGTCGTCGATCATCGTCAGCGCGTCGTGCTCGCCGGCGAGTCTCACGATCTCGGGCAGGTTGGCGATGGTGCCGTCCATCGAAAACACACCGTCGGTGACGACCAGCCGCGTGCTTGCCTGTACCGCGTCCGCCAGCTGTGCAGCGAGGTCGCCCATGTCGTCGTGCTGGTAGCGATAGCGCTCTGCCTTGCAAAGCCGGATGCCGTCGATGATGCTCGCGTGGTTCAGTGCGTCGCTGATCACGGCATCCTCCGGTCCGAGTATGGTTTCGAAGAGGCCGCCGTTGGCGTCGAAGCAGGAGGGGTAGAGGATCGTTTCCTCGGTGCCGAGAAACGCGGAGATGCGTTCCTCGAGTTCCTTGTGGATCGACTGCGTGCCACAGATGAAGCGTACCGACGCGACGCCGAAACCGTAGCGATCCAGCGCCTTGTGCGCCGCCTCGATGACTTCGGGGTGGTTGGCGAGCGCCAGGTAATTATTGGCGCAGAGATTCAGCACGTGTGTGCTGCTGCCGTCTGCGGCAACTTCGATATCGGCCTGCTGCGGACCGAGTATGCGCCGTTCGCGCTTGTAAAGACCTTCCGATTTCAGTGCTTCTGTTCGGGATGCCAGGGTGTCGAGAAAACTGCTGACGGTCACGGGATTTGCCCTCGCTCGAAAACCGCCGCAGAGTATAGCAGGGCAGTCAGGCAGGCTCTTGATGGACGACGACTCGCTACGGATCGATCGCTGGCTTTTTTTCACCCGTTTTTACAAGACCCGTTCCCTCGCCGCCAGCGCGGTTTCGGGCGGCCACGTGCGCCTGAACGGCGAGCGCGCCCGGGGCTCCGCCCGGGTGCGGGTCGGTGACCGGATCGAGCTCGTCAGGGATCAGCTCCGCTGGGACTTCCGGGTCTGTGCCGTTCCGGCACGCCGTGGCCCGGCGAGCGAGGCGCGGCAGTGCTACGAGGAGAGCGCCGAAGCCGTCGAAGCGCGGGAAGAGCGCAAGGCCAGCCTCCGGATTGACCGGCTGGCGATGCCGCGGACGTCCGGCCGCCCCGACAAGCATACGCGCCGCAAACTGCGGGATCGCAATCGCGGTGGTTGAGCACCGGACATGATATTGTCCGGCCACGTGAAGGGCCTATAATCGCCCGCCCGCATATTGCTTCGGGGAGACACGCTCACATGCGGTTCGTAGACCAGCCGGCGGCGATGCCTGCCGCCATTCCAGACCTGAATAATCGCTACCTCGCCGACGAGGAATCGCTCGTCCGCGAGCTTGCCGATATCGCCGATCCGGGCGATGCGCTCCGCGACAAGATCCGGTCGACGGCCGCCGAGCTCGTGCACGCGGTGCGCCGCAATGCCGAGGACGACGGCGGCATCGAGAAATTCCTGCAGCAGTACGACCTGTCGTCGGAGGAGGGCGTCCTGCTGATGTGTATTGCCGAGGCGCTCCTTCGGATACCGGACGCCGATACCGCCGACGACCTGATCGCCGACAAGATAACCTCGGCCAGCTGGCGGGATCATCTCGGCAAGAGTGATTCGCTGTTCGTCAATGCCTCGACGTACGGGCTGATGCTGACCGGCGATCTGTTCCGTATCGACGCACGTGCCCGGCGTAACCCCGGGGCGGTACTGAAATCCCTGGTGAGCCGGGCCGGCGAGCCCATCGTCCGCACGGCGACGCGACAGGCGATGCGCATCATGGGGCACCAGTTCGTCATGGGGCGGACAATCGAGGAGGCCCTCAAGCGGTCGACCAGGAAGGACAATGCGCGATACCGCTATTCCTTCGACATGCTCGGCGAGGCCGCCCTTACCCGGATCGATGCCGAGCGCTACATGGATGCGTACTTCGACGCGATAGGTCGTGTCGGTGACAGCCTGGCCGGCAAACCGGTCGATATCTTCGCGGCTCCCAGCATCTCGGTGAAACTGTCGGCACTGCACCCGCGATACAGCTATACGCAGAGCGAGCGTGTGCTGCATGAACTCGTTCCGCGCGTCGCGGAACTCGCGAAACATGCGAAGGCCAACGGCATCGCCCTGACCATCGACGCCGAGGAGACCGAACGCCTCGAAATCTCGCTCGAGATCTTCGCCGAGATCTGCCGTGATCGAGACCTTGCGAACTATGACGGCCTCGGGCTTGCGGTGCAGACTTATCAGCGCCGTGCGCTCGACGTGCTTCGCTTCGTCGAGACGCTGGCGACCGACACGCGCCGGCGGATTCCGGTCCGGCTCGTCAAGGGCGCATACTGGGACACGGAGATCAAGCACGCGCAGGAGCAGGGGCTCGAAAGCTACCCGGTGTTCACGCGCAAGGTGCACACGGACATTTCCTACCTTGCCGCGTCGCGCCGCGCGCTCGAGGCCGGCGACAAGCTGTACCCGCAGTTTGCAACCCATAACGCGCACACGCTGGCCAGCATCCTGCATTACGCCGGGTCCCGCCGCGATTACGAGTTCCAGCGTCTGCACGGCATGGGCGAGGAACTCTACGGCGAGATCGTCGACCCGGATCGCTATGGGCGGCCGTGTCGCGTGTATGCGCCGGTCGGCAGCCACAAGGACCTCTTGCCCTACCTGGTCAGGCGCTTGCTCGAAAACGGTGCCAATACATCTTTCGTCAACCGGATCGTGGACGAGTCGGTCGACGTCGACGATATCGTCGCGGACCCCGTGACCGCTGCCAGGGCGGCCGGTTTCAAACCGCATCCGCGCATCCCGGCGCCGGGGGCAATGTTCGATGACCGCCGCAACTCGGCGGGCATCAACCTGCCCGATCGCCGCGTTTCCTCGGCCCTGCTGCGGGCGATGGATGCGACGCTGGCCAAGCGCTGGACGGCGGCGCCGGTGATCGACGGGAAGACGCGTAGCGGGTCAACCGTGCCGTCGCTCAATCCCTCGGATCACACGGACGTCGTCGGCGACTGCATTCTCGCCGATGCGGCGATGGTCGACGAGGCGATCGGCGTGGCCGTCAGGGCACAGCGTCCCTGGGACCAGTCCGGAGGGCCGGCGCGGGCGGACATTCTCGAGGCGGTCGCCGATCTGTACGAGAAGCACGGCGCCGAGCTGATGGGCCTGTGTGTCCGTGAGGCGGGCAAGACCCTGTTCGACGCGCTCGCGGAGCTGCGCGAGGCAGTCGATTTCCTCCGCTACTACGCGGCCGAGGCGCGGCGCCGGTTCGGCGATCCCGTGTTGTTGCCCGGCCCGACCGGGGAGCGCAACACGCTCGGGCTGCGGGGACGCGGCGTTTTCGTCTGCATCAGCCCCTGGAACTTCCCGCTGGCGATCTTCACCGGGCAGGTAGCCGCCGCGCTCGCCGCCGGCAACACGGTCATCGCCAAGCCGGCCGAACAGACGCCGCTGGTGGCGGCACGCGCCGTTAGACTCTTTCACGCCGCCGGCGTACCCGGCGGGGTCCTGAATCTCCTTCCCGGCGACGGCGCAGAGGTCGGCGGCAGAGCCGTCGCGGATGCGCGCATCGCGGGCGTGGCTTTCACCGGTTCCACGGAGACGGCGCGCGTGATCAACCGCGCGCTGGCGGAACGGGACGGGCCGATCGCGACCCTGATCGCCGAGACCGGCGGCCAGAACGCCATGTTCGTCGACAGTTCGGCGCTGCCGGAGCAGGTGGTCCTGGACAGCGTCATGTCCGCTTTCAACAGCGCGGGCCAGCGCTGTTCGGCGCTGCGCCTGCTATGCCTGCAGGAAGACATCGCGGATCGGGTCATCGAACTGCTGAAGGGCCACATGGACGAACTCGAGGTCGGCAACCCCGTGCATCTTGCGACGGACGTCGGCCCCGCCATCGACGCGGAGGCTCGCAGCGTCCTCGAGGCGCACGTCGAACGCATGACGGCGGAGGCCACGCTGCTGCATCGGACCCCGGTGCCGGAGACGCTGTCCGAAGGCACCTTTTTTGCGCCG
This sequence comes from Woeseiaceae bacterium, assembly GCA_036350895.1. Taxonomy (GTDB): domain Bacteria; phylum Pseudomonadota; class Gammaproteobacteria; order Steroidobacterales; family Woeseiaceae; genus UBA1847. The sequence continues at coordinate 1,714 of JAZBNZ010000179.1, read as the reverse complement.
ACCCTGATCGAGATCTCCCGCATCGAGCAGCTCGAGCGCGAGGTATTCGGACCGATATTGCACGTGCTTCGCTACAAGGCCGAGCGCCTCGAGGAAACGATCGACGCCATCAATGCCACCGGCTACGGGTTGACAATGGGCCTGCACAGCCGCATCGACGCGAGGGCTCGGGCGCTCGTCGCGAGGTCCGGGGCCGGCAACATCTACATCAACCGCAACATGGTCGGTGCTATCGTCGGTGTGCAGCCGTTCGGCGGCCGCGGGCTGTCCGGCACGGGTCCCAAAGCCGGCGGGCCACACTAGCTGCCGCGGTTCGCCAGCGAGTTCACGGTGAGCAACAACATTGCGGCCGTCGGCGGCAACGCGAGCCTGCTTTCACTGGGGAGCGACTGAGCATGGCCGCCGTCAGCATCTTCGATATTTTCAAGATCGGCGTCGGACCGTCCAGCTCGCATACCGTCGGCCCGATGAAGGCCGCCAGGGCGTTCGTGCTGGAACTCGGCAGCCGGGTGCCGGCACGGATCGAGGTGACCTTGTACGGCTCGCTCGCCTACACTGGCCGTGGCCACGGGACGGATTCTGCCGTGATCGTCGGCCTGACCGGTGCGAAACCCGAGACGCTGGACCCGGATGCCGTGCCCGGCCTGTTGAGCGACATCCGCGGATCACGGTCGCTGCCGCTCGCCAACGGTGAGCGCGTGGCCTTCGATCCCGACGGCGACATCGTCTTCGATTTCGACGACGAACTGCCGCGGCACACCAATGGCATGCGCTTCAGGGCAATGGGTGCTGGCGGCGAAGTCGTGCACGCCGCCGACTACTATTCGCTGGGAGGCGGATTCATCGCGCGCGGGGACGAGCCGGAGGAGCCTACGTTCGACGGCGATCCCGTGCATTATTTCTCGACGAGCGAGGAGCTGCTTGCCGAGGGTGCCGGCGCCGGTCTCAGCATCGCCGAGCTGATACTGGAGAACGAGCGTCGCTGGCGTCCGGCCGAGGAGGTGGAACGGCGGCTGCGCGCCATCTGGGAGGCGATGGACGGCTGTATCGAGCGTGGCATGCGTACCGACGGCGTCCTGCCGGGCGGCATGAACGTCCTGCGCCGCGCGCCAAAGCTCGTCCGGCGGCTGTCGGCACGCGGCGAGCCGGCGCCACTCGACGCGATGGAGTGGGTGAACGTGTACGCCATTGCCGTCAACGAAGAGAATGCCGCCGGTGGCCGGGTCGTGACATCACCGACGAACGGTGCCGCCGGCATCATCCCGGCCGTGCTCAAGTACTACGAGACTTTCGTGCCCGGGGCGAACTGGGAGGGCATGCGGACGTTTCTCCTGACTGCGGGAGCGATCGGCATCCTGTACAAGGTCAACGCCTCGATCTCGGGTGCCGAGATGGGCTGCCAGGGGGAAGTCGGCGTGGCCTGCTCGATGGCGGCGGCCGGCCTGGCGGCCGCGTTCGGCGGCTCCAACGACCACGTCGAGGAGGCCGCGGAAATCGGCATGGAACATAATCTCGGGCTTACCTGCGATCCGGTCGGCGGACTGGTGCAGATTCCATGCATCGAACGCAACGCGATGGGCGCCGTCAAGGCCATTAACGCGGCGCGGCTGGCGATGCACGGGGACGGGACCCACAAGGTGACGCTCGACCAGGTCATTGCCACGATGCGCCAGACCGGTCTCGATATGTCGTCCATCTACAAGGAAACCTCGCG